>CAZZET010000030.1:19205-29675 GCA_964653275.1 uncultured Methylococcales bacterium | reverse complement strand
GTAGCGCAGGGATTGCCTGCTCATACTTTATTTTTCCCAAGGTTTGAATAATCGCCAGCAGGACCTCGACGTTTCTTTCCTCTCTAAGTTGTTCGGTTAGTCGCTCTCCCATTTGCATATCACCCAATTTACCAATAAGCGATACGATTGCAGTGCGTACCTTGGGGTCACGATGTTTGAGATAGGGGCTCAAAGATTCGAGGGCTGACGACTCTGCTCTTTCATTTAGTAAACCCAAAACATATAAACGGATCGCCGGATCATCATCATTTAGATAAGGGATCAGTGTTTCGATAAAGGTTTTACCGCGCATTTTTGCAAGAGCTGTTTCAGCCATCTTGCCCATAAGCTCCTGTCCATGAAATTTGAGGTCGAGCAGATAGGGCAGGGTATCAGTCTCCCCGAGAACAGCCAGCGCACAGGCATGGTTCATTAGAAATCGTCGTTTCTGGACATCCGACATTTGGTCGACGAGCTGTGGTTCATTTTCAATGACCTGGGCACGTACAGTGCTGACTAACGTATGACGAACATCGAGGGGCAACCTATCCTGATCGAGAATGTCAGAAATATAGATAATTCCCATAGCATTATTCCGAGCCGCCCAGCGTGAGCTCTTTAGGAGCAAAATAAGTGTTTGTGCAATTGCTGTTGAATTGATATTTTTACTTCGTAAACGACTTCTCGCCTCTATTAGCGATTTGTATACGATGAGTCGCACTTCGTAGTTCTCGTGCCCAAGTAGCTGTAATATGGCAATTAATGCAGATGTTTGTCTTTTGTCCAACAATAATGGAATCAGATGGAATTTTTCGGTTGAGAATTCTTCCAGTCCTTCGATCATTGCGCTTGTTGCTAGAGGATCATCTATTTTGCTCAGTGCTTTTTCTGCTGTGCTTCGCACCCGTGTGTCGTTATGGGATAGTAATTTCCTTAGTGAATCGATTCCCTTTGGGGAACCCGTATTACCGAGTGCTTCTATAGCAGCGATCTGAACACCGCTTTGATCTTGGGAATTAAGATTTGTGATTAGAGTTGGTAAGACAGCTTTTGCATCTGAACGACCCAGTAGCCTAATTATTTTAATCTTTGTTTGATTGTCGAGAGAATTCAGTTTTTCGATCAAAAGTGGAACGATGGTGGTGTCAGAATGACTGGATAGTGCCTTAACCACAGCGTTACGAATATCGATGTGAGAGTCAGTCAGCAAGGGTATCAGCTCGACCATCGTTGATGGTTCTCGCCGAGTCTGAAATGCCTTGATCACTTCGATCCGTAACTTTGGAGAATTATCGTCAAGTAGTCGAATAAAAGCCTGAGTAACTTCCGTATGTTTGTCGTTCTTGAGTGCTTTTAATGCTGCTAACCTAACCTTCAATGGATTATCTACGGATAACTGCTCAAGAATGATTGATCTGTAATTTCCTATTTGAGTTTTTGCGAGCAGAGCAATTATTTTTTGCTTTTCCGTGTGGGATCCATTATCCAGACGGTGTTTGAAGATTTCATGTAATCCGGGATAACTTACTTTGTTCAACGCACTAAATGTTGCCCATTGGACCTCAGGGTTAGAGTCGTTCAAGTATTTCAGCAGGTTTTTGGAGATTTCCTTAAAGCCGAATTGGCCCAATACTTTAAGGGCAGAAATTCTAGGCTTTTGTTCAAGTGTGTCGAGTTTGTGTAACAGGATCTCAGCAGTATGTTGACTGCGAAATGTCCCCATCGTTTCGACGAGAAAAATTTGCAACGATTCATCGTCAGTAGCATCCAATATGGATTTTATGAACTCGACACTCCGCATTGTTGGGTAATGTGTTAGGAGTTCAATCAACTTTTTGACTTTGGTATGGTCTCCTAGCGACAGGTAATAGTTAATAAGTTTTTCGGTCCTTTCAAACCTACCTATTTGGAGGTAATGTTTCGCACGATCAAAACGTTGTAGATTTTCGACTAATTCTACATCGATATTTTGCTGATCTCCGACCGGTTTCCCACTGAACACCTTATCCGGTTCGAGCTCATTGCGTTGATAACCAGTTTGTGCAACATATTGTTGCAAGCCGAAAAGATCCCGACTTCCCTGTCGACCATTGTATAATTCGATATCGTTGTCGTTGGTATGGGTGCTCAAACGAAGGTGCTGACTTGTTGAATTGATACCATAGTCGTAGGCCGCGAAGAGGAGAAAACCTGCTGCTAAGGTGGCCAAACCCATACGGAGTGCTCGCTTGTTGCGTTGTATGGCCTTGAATTTTTGGTTCCATTCGCCAATGCTTTTTGAGAACAGATCATGGTAAAGCTCAAACCAGACTACATCACCTCGAGACTGACTACGCAGTATTCTGGATTGATCAAGTTGTTTTAGAATTTTCTCGAGGTTGTGCTCATTAATCCCTACAACTTGTGCAAGATCTTTAGCGGTGTAGGCGACTTTTGTGCCATAGCGACTGACCAGGTGATCAAAGCATAAAGAAGCAATTTTTTTTTCGTTCGCGGAAAAATGTGAAATTACCGATTCCACGTAAGATTTCAGCAAGCCTGACGCACGGCCGTGATCACGATAAGTTTTTCTGGTTAGCAGTTTGTCAGGATTATTTTTATCTAGATCCCACAACTGTGAGCAAACGATCTGCAAATAAGGTGGCTCGATCGTTTCAACCAGTTCAGGGAGAGGTTTTGAATGACCACCAATGACTTCGCGGATCGTTAAATTGCTTAGCAATTCGTCTACGAAACCTGTTTCATAGCGGTAGCCTATGTGTTCTACGGGTTGAATTACAGCATCTTTAGCGTTTTCGATTGTGAGCCGTTCCAAGCGGTAAAAGTTTTCAAACAGAAGCGTCGGCAACCTCGATTTAAAATGATTAAGCTCCATTGCAAAGTCTTCACGCATGGAGATAACGACAGCGACCGGACACGATGGATCGGAAACGGCCGACGAAAATTGTAAGATAAAATCTTTGAAGCCTTTGGAATGTTTGTGATAAAGAAAAAACTCTTCGAATTGATCGAGAATGATAATCAAAGGCTGACGTGTAAGTAGAGCGCAAAACTGGAAAAATTCCACGAGATTTTCTGCCTCGATTTTTTCTAATGTCATTTCGTCATCAAGTCGGCCTCTTCGTTTCAATGTATCAAGCGAATCCTGTTGTAATGACTGTATTGGATCAGTAACCCAGTCATTACAGTAAACTACATCGAGATTTTCATTTTCGGGATGTGTGAGGTGTGGGATTACTGCAGCTCGCAGCAGTGAGCTTTTACCGATTCCACTCGCTGCAAACAATAAAGTTAATTTGTGGGAAAGAATTTTATCGGTCAGGATACGGCGATCAGAGTCTCGCCCAAAAAAACTATCTTGATCCTGTTCGGTGTAGGGTCGCAGTCCAAGATAAGGTTTTGGATTGGACTTCATCGCAGAATAACCCTTTGATTAAACGGTTTGTTTTTCAAATCAAGGTCTCCAGGTTGGATACAAACTCATTCAAATCCAGGGAATATTGACGTACATTACGAGATTCCCAATAAGCGCTTGTAAATCGGTCACCAAGGCAACCTATAACACCGGAAGATTCAGGTGAATTTTGCCGTTTTTCCAGAATGGCATTGACAATCAGACGATCCTCCCACTGCTTGGGATCATATCCTAGAAAGAGCAAACCTCGACCGATAAAATGTTTGGTGATATAGCTAGGAATCAACTTGTCTGCGTGACGGGCAAAGCTAAAATAGTCCTTTTCGGATAAGGTCAGATCACTTTGTTGTGCGATCGATTTGTCGTGACCGGCATGACAGGAACCACGTATTTTATAGATGACAGAATAGCCATTTGCGAGGAAACGGTTTCGGGAAAGCTCTTGTTCAATGACAGGTAATTCAGGATAGTCCCGATCGGAGTATTGAACGAGAATACTACCGGCTGGAAAATCGGATTCGGCGCTGAGCAGTGAAGAGATCACGACGAATTTTTCGCCAGCATTTTTGAAGCTGGTTTCCAGCAATCTGTCATATGCAGCAGATATCAGGATCACAGGAGTTTCGATCTTTGTGAGCAAATTGTAAATGGGTACAGAAACTATTTCGGATGGCAGCAGTTCGTTCAAATGAAGTTCCAATGCACGTCTGCCATATTCGGGTTTCATTTGATAATACTGGGCAATCATGGACAGTGAGCCTTGAAAGTCCTTGTAATTGGCTTTTTCAGCAAGAGAACGGGCAACCATATCTATATCAGGTATGTCTGCACCCGCGAGGCGGGGGATATCTGAACCCAAAAAAAGAATGATCTCACCACGCTTAAGGCGATTGCTTAATGCTACAAAATTAACGCCATCGACATTGGTGACGGAATCGCCAGATTCCATTTCCTCCCACATGGAGACAAAATCATCAGCGCTGAGCTTATTTTCCAAGAAATTTTCAATTAGTGCAGTGAGAGAGACATCCACTCCCCCATTAATATCACTTAGCTCTTGGAGCCGTCGTGTTACGCGTGCAAAGACAGATTTTATCTCTACCATGCGCAGGCTTAAGAGCTTGGTATATTCGTTTATTTGTGCGTATTGTGTAGCGAGTTGTTTCAATCGGGTAATTTCATTATCTGCTTGCGTATTTTCGTGATCGATTTCAACAACCAGTTCCCAGCGTTTGATGGCCTGATCAAAGGCTTTGTTGCGCTCCATTCGTAATGCATCCTGGATAAGGTTCTGACGCGTTTGATTTGTATCTTCCTGATCAAGTGCTTGAATCTCTGCTTCGATTTGTTCTCGTTCAATATCTATGGATGAGATGATCGATTTTAGGCGGAGTTTTTCATCGACACGAGTCTCTAGATCCAGCTGTTCCTGAAGCAGATTGATCTTTTCACTAAGGTCATCCCATCTCTTATGGCATGCTTCGGTTTTATTCTGAAGTAATTTTTTTTTGGCCATGTCAGAGAGGATTCGTAATTGCTTTAACTCTAATAATAACCTTTTATTCTCAGTTGTTTATAGGGCAAAAGTTGGGGGGTACGTATAAATATGATAATGCTACACCACGCAGTTAAGTTGTCAATTTCAGATGTTGCCCTCACGCTTGAGGCTTTTCAGGTAATTGACCCTCCCCCTTTTCGATGATGTCGACAGAGCCATCGCCATCGAGGTGCGTATTTTCGAAAACTTGCCACACAAAGAGTTGCGCCTAAGACCATAGTGGGGGCTTATCTAGAAAAGCAAAATTTACTAAGTTTGAAGATGGGTCAGGTCACGTCGAATTCATCCAGGAGAGAATTGATTCTTTGACCTTTAAGAGCGGATTTGAAAACTTGCTTTGGAGTTAATGGGATAAGTAGCGTTTATCTAATTTGGAGATGCTCTTCCAAACGACAATGTGTACATTGTTTATTATTCAGTCTCTTTTAAAAAATATTTATTGGCATTACGCTTTCCAGAGAGGTGTTTCAACATTCTCATTAAGGCAGCCATTTGAATTCCATTGCGATTGTAATAGTCTTTGCCAGTGTAGCCCCACCAATCCCAGCAACTATTTGGATTTGGGTAGAATAAACCAGACTTTTTTACCTGCGGGTACAATACAATAATGTTGTTGCTGGCAGCCCATTTGTTGTAGCCAGTATCCGAATAATATTGGTCACCAATTTTGTCAGAACTTTGTAAACAGCCATGTAAGGCGATGTGGGTTTTACACGTAGACCCGCGAATACAGGTATTGGGGACGTATACATAACCTGTATCACTTAAACTGGCTTTAGTCGAAGAAGTTATGAAGTCACGTTGAGAAAATGCAATAATTTTGCCGTTCTTCGCTGGATCAGTGGGGGGGGTTAGTTTGCCATAAATATGTTCGAGTATTGCGCCTGCCTGATCCAGGTCGCAGTCGTTTATAAAAGGTGCTTTGGAAATGCCACATTTGTTGCCATAGTTATCGGTTAAAAAAGCGTGGCCTGCTTTGACATTGTTGACGTAATGAATATTGTTCGAGTTTACACCTACTAAAACATAAAAGGCTTTAGTTTGTGCTACTACGTTGCCCGAAACGGTGTTGTCTTTTGTGCCACTGAAGATATAGATTTTATCATTTTCCATATTGGCCAAATGATCAATCTTTTCTTCCTCGGCGTGTTGCTTTGCGAATTTAAGGGACGTTCCTGCATCGGGTTGATTGATCCAGAAAAAAGGGCTCATGCACTGGATGATCCGATATTGGAGAGTCAACACGCTTCCTTGGGTGCAAAAATAGGGACCACCAGCGACGATACCTGCCCCTATTAGGTTAGATGAGAACGCCACATGAAACTGCACGGCCATATAGGCACCGGAGGAGACTCCCGATATTGAAGATTGATTTATATCGACATTTAACGCTGGTAAACGCGATGCTGCATTAGACCCAGAATGCCAAACAGATAATCCTATAAAAATTACAAAAAAAACAGTGGAGGGTCTTTTTATAGAAAGTGTCAAAACCAAGAAATATTGGTCATTTGGAAATGGGGGGGAACAAACGCGTTAACCAAATCCTTGAGAAATCCCAGTGATCATTTCAATCAGAGCACTTGGGCGGACACCGAACCAGAATATTAAAACCGTTAGTACAGAGAGTGAAATACCATTGATTGTAGCGGGATAAACTGTTTTTGTATTGGAAGTGGAATGAGAGGGTTGTTTAGCCATTTCAATGACTATACGAAGATAATAAAACAGTCCGATTCCGCTTCCGGCGATAACAACAAACAAGAGTCCCCATAAATCACTATCGACACCAGCCGTGAAGACATAGAATTTAGCGATAAATCCTGCGGTTAGGGGGATGCCAGCCAACGATAAGAGCATGACAGTGAAAAATGCAGCAATCCACGGATTGGTCCAAAAAAGGCCAGTATAATCTTCAATGGTATCAGCTTCCGAATCCGATGGCGACAAGGCGGTAAGTACACCAAATGCTCCTAGGGTCGTCAAGATATAAGCGATCAAATAAAAAATGATAGATTCAATTACCAATTCAACACCGACGAATAAACCTGCAGCAAAGGCTACCAAGAGGTAACCCAAATGGGCTATGGAAGAATACGCCAAAATCCGCTTAATATTTGTTTGTAATAAGGCAAGAAGGTTACCCGCTAGGATAGTTGCAATAGCAACCAATGCGAGTGCAGGGAATAGCGTATCGAAATGGAAGGCGTTTGCCTGAACAAAGTACCGTAGCAAAACCGCAAAGATTGCCCCTTTTGAAACAGTGGCTACGAAGGCGGTGATTGGTGCAGGAGCACCTTCGTAAACGTCTGATGTCCACATGTGAAAGGGGACCAATGAAAGCTTAAAGGCAAGACCAATAAATAACATAATTATACCCGTAAAACTATAGGGCTGTTCGGCAATAGTTGTTTGGAAGGCACCAATGCTACTGAACGATAGAGATCCAGTTTCAAAGTAAATTAAAGCCATTCCGAACAATAAGAAAGCGGACGATACAGCGGACAAAATCAAATACTTTATGGCCGCTTCCAATGCACGGCTGTCTTTAGTCGGATAAGCAATCAGAGCAAATAATGAAACACTTAGTGTTTCAAGACCGATAAAAAGGCTTGCGAAATGATTGCTGGAAACCAATACGACGCTTCCAAGCAATGCGGTTAGAACAAGTAGAAAGAGTTCTTCGTTCTGACCGCCCCTGACTTTAAAATATTCATAACAAAACAGCAGTACAAGGACGCCCGATGCGAAAAGTAGAAGCGTAAAGAAGAGCGCATATTTGTCGATTAAGATCAACGGGGTTATTTGGAGCGGTACAATACTCCAAGCAATGATAATCGTCACCATGGATAGGATTAACCCAGTAACGGCTATTTGCCATACGAAGTCATAGTTTCTTCGAAACGATATCGCCACCATAACCGCTACGCTGACCGATGCGACGGCGATAATGGGGAGTAGGCCGATAAAATCAAGAGCTTTCATGGTGTTTTATCCGAGGAGATTGCTATTCTATGCATGGTTTCAGTCAGCGAAGGATTTGCGAGATTCATCATAGATTGTGGGTACAGCCCCATCCAAACCATGGCGATAACCATAAGGCCCATGGCGGTCATTTCACGGGGACCAAAATCCCAGAGCGAGTGCTTTTCGTTATGGGGGCCGTGAAACGCCTTTTGAATAACAATCAATGAATAAATTGGCGCGACGATCAACCCCAATGCTGCAAATGCTGTTAGAAGCCAATTGACCTGGAATGATCCGAGTAAAACTAAAAATTCACCGATGAAGTTTCCCAAACCGGGCATTCCTAAGGCAGCAACCGAGAAGAACAAAGTCATGACAGATAATCTAGGCACGTCGCCCCACAAGCCGCCCATACGACCCATATCTCGTGTATGAATCCGTTCCTGCAATGCCCCTGCGATCATGAATAGTGCAGCGGAACTGATTCCATGGGCTAGCATGGTCATAACAGCTCCTTGCAATGCCAAAGCGTTCCAAGCGAATACACCGAGCAGAATGAATCCCATGTGGCTGATGCTGGTGTAGGCAATTAGCCGCTTTATATCAGATTGGGCAAAGGCAACTTTTGCTCCATAAATAATACTGATGACTGCGAGAAACATGGCAACTGGAGTAAAATCCATGGCCGCCTCGGGAAACAGGGGCACCACAAAGCGTACCAAACCATAAGCGCCGGTTTTTAGTAACACGCCAGCAAGGATCACGCTGCCGGCAGTGGGTGCTTGGGTATGCGCGTCCGGTAGCCAAGTATGAAAGGGAACTCCAGGTAACTTAACCAAAAAGGCGATAAAGAAGCCTAGCATCAACCAAGTCGCTAATTCACCTGTTACTGGCGTTTTTAAGAGCTCAAAATAGTTAAATGTGAAAACCCCTGTGACATCTTTGTGAATAAACACTAACGCTACAATTGAGAGCAGCATGAGAAGGCCGCTGACTTGGGTGAAAATGAAAAACTTCATAGCTGCATAGTTTCTATTTTCATGGCCCCAGATGCCAATAAGAAAGTACATGGGAACGATCATAACTTCCCAGAATACAAAAAATAAAAACAGATCCAAGGCCAGGAATACCCCAAAAACCCCAGCTAATGTCCAAAGCAAATTGAAGTGGAAAAAACCAACTCGTTCTTTTATTTCAGTCCATGAGCAACTTACCGCTATAAAACCTAAAAACACAGTTAAAGCGACCAGCAGTAAACTTAATCCATCCAGAGCAAAATTTAGGCTTATGCCAAATCGAGGAATCCATTCGATCAACATGTGTTCTAACCAAACATCGCCAGGTGTGAAAGGGGATGCCTTATTGCCATCGCTATCGGCAAGTAAGATTAAAACTAAGAAAGAATCGAGTGTTAACGCAATCAGTGCGATCCAGCGTGGCCAGAGATTACCCCAGCGTTCAGAATACCAAGCGAGGAGTCCGCCTACGAACAGGATAGCGATCAACCATGCTAGGATCATGACAATACTCCTATAGCAACGACTAAAACAGCACCAAAGGCCATGGCTGCGGCGTACCACCGTACTTGGCCACTTTGAGTAAGACTGACCATGGTAAATAAAAATCGGCTGAGGGCGATAACGCCTTTGTAAGGCATGTCAATGATATCGTTTTTATTAACTGCAGCGAGAGTCTTATAGGGACGAACAAAAAGGAAGTCATACAACCCATCTAAACCCCAGCCACTCGACCAAAATCGATGTAATCTTTGAGCACGTTGATCCTGTAGAAGGTTTTCAACGGATAGGGCTTTGCTAAAGAAGAAAAGATAGGCTACTGCAATGCCTAAAAATGGGACAATACTTTCAATAAAGCTTTGAATCGTACTACTCTGTGCACCATGGTCGGAGGTCGACGGGAAAACAGAAGCTAAAGGAGTTCTGAGAAGCGCGCCAACGAGTGAGAGAACCGCCAATATGACTAGAGGGCCCGCAATAGAAAATCGGAGTTTTTCTTCGGCGTGGGTTTTCTCGGGACCGAAAAAGGCAATGAATACCAGTCTAAAGCTATATACACCTGTCAGAAAGGCTCCGATAACCCCAGCACTCCATAGTAAAAAACCCATCTGGGGCGCATTACTAGCGGCTGCTAAAATAGCGTGTTTGCTGTAATAACCCGAGGTTAACGGGAGGGCGACCAAGGCACAGGTACCAATTAGAAAAACTACAAAAGCAAACGGCAATCGCTTCCATAGACCTCCCATTTTAAAAATATCCTGTTCGTGGTGAAGAGATAAAATTACCGCACCAGCAGTGAGGAATAACAGAGCCTTAAAGAATGCATGGGTCATCAAGTGAAAAATCGCAGCGGACCAAGCTCCAACTCCAAGTGCGAGGAACATGTAACCAATTTGACTGACAGTCGAATACGCTAAGATCCGTTTAATATCGGTTTGGGTGAGGGCTGTAAATCCGGCCATTAACAAGGTAATAGCTCCAATTATTCCAACCAGCAGTTGGATGTCTGGAGC
>CAZZET010000030.1:0-19105 GCA_964653275.1 uncultured Methylococcales bacterium | reverse complement strand
TAAAGTCCCTAATTCTTTGAAAAGTAGAAATAAACCTAAAGCCATTGCAGTGTCACCTACACGGGTAACAACGAAGGCCTTGCGCGCGGCATAGCCATTGTATGGCTTGTCGTACCAAAAGCCGATTAATAAGTAACTACAAAGACCAACGCCTTCCCAACCAAGATAAAGCAGTACTAGATTATCGGCGAGGACGAGTACCAGCATAGCTGATACAAAGAGATTCATGTAAGAGAAAAACCGACTGTAGCCTGGGTCATCGTCCATGTAACCTGCCGAATAGAGGTGAATTAGGAAACCGACCCCAGTAATAACAAACATCATGGTGAGGGACAGAGCATCCAGATAAAAAGAAAATCCAGGTGTAAAATCCCCTACGGACATCCAAATCCAAAGAGTTTGTTGAAAGGGTGTGGGATTCTCTGTAAAAAATTCGAACCCAATCAACGCAACTAATAAGGCAGACATACCAATTGACCCAACTCCCACCAGAGGTACCAGGTTTTTCGGTAACTTGCCTTCGGTCAATACCAAAATCAAAAAACCTAGCAGAGGGAACAGTGGAACCAAACCTAAAAAATCGAACATTACGGTTTTACCTCTATCCCTTCATTTCACTCAATGTATCGGCATCCAACGTGCGGAAGCGACGGTAGATTTGTATGACAAGCCCCAGGCCAACGCCAACTTCGGCAGCAGCTAGGGTTAAGATAAGTATGAACATGATCTGCCCATCGGCTTGTCCCCATAAGGACCCGGCAACAACAAATGCTAACCCGGTCGCATTTAACATGATCTCAAGGGACATTAATATAAACATGAGGTTACGTCGTACCAAGACACCTATAAGTCCTATTGAGAATAATATTGCGGCCAAATACAGGCCATGTTCCAAGGGTATTGCAGCCATTATTGCTCTCCTTGGCTTTTTGGTGGTACGTTGGGGCGCCCTAAATGATAGGCACCAACCAAGCCTGCCAACAACAGCATAGAAGCCAGTTCGACGGCAAGTAAGTAAGGTCCAAAAAGCGAAATTCCTACTTGTTTAGCATCGATAACACTTGCCTGGCCAACCGCAGGGCCTCCAGATAACATAAAAATAAGTTCGATTAAAAGTATCGAAGCCAATACAGATGGACCAACCCACATGGAGGGTTTCAACCATTCCTGTTCTTGAGCGATTGTGTGTTGTCCGAGGTTGAGCATCATGATTACGAATACAAATAAAACCATAATGGCACCCGCATAAACAATTACTTCGAGTACTGCGGCAAAATGCGCGCCTAGAAGGAAAAAAAGCATGGCGACTGCCAGCAACGACAAAATTAGGTAGAGGAGTGCGTGTACACCATTTAACCGGGTTATTACCATAACCGTAGACGCTACGGCTACTAACCCAGAGAGATAGAATAAGATAAGATCCATCGTTATTTTTTTAAATAGCTTGTCTTTATGCAAAAATTGCTATGGAAGAAGCGTTTTGACATCGATTGGTTTCGACTCATTTTCCGCCTCACCCTTATCTTTACCACCAATACTTTTTCCTGCTACCCGATAGAAGTTGTAGTCATGGTATTTCCCGGTACCGCTGATCAACAAATCTTCTTTTTCATACACCATACTTTGTCGATCATACTCACACATTTCGAAATCAGGAGTTAATTGTATGGAATAGGTCGGACAGGCTTCCTCACAAAACCCACACATGATGCATCGGGAAAAGTTTATGCGGAAAAACTCCGGATACCATCGCCCGTCTTCATCTTCGGTCTTTTGAAGTGCGATACAATCGACCGGACAGGCCACAGCACATAGATTGCAAGCGACACAGCGTTCCTGCCCATCGGGGTCCCGGGTCAGCACAATGCGTCCACGATACCTTGGAAACAATGCAGGCATTTCCTCCGGGTATTCTACCGTATCCGCTTTGGTAAAGGTGTGTTGTAATACTGTCCAGATAGTTCGTAATTGGCTCAACATTGGTTCTATTTCGTTTTCCTAATTAACTTCTGGGATGTAATCTGTTTTAGATATTAAGACCCTAACCACAACGCGACCCCACCTGTGACAAGCAGGTTTAGCAGGGAAACCGGTAGCATGATTTTCCAGCCAAAAGACATTAATTGGTCATACCGAGGTCTGGGCAACGCGGCTCTTAATAAAACAAAGAAAAGAATTCCAAGCAGAGTCTTAAGGCTAAACCAAGCTATGGGAGGTAACCAATCGGGTCCCAGCCACCCACCGAAAAACAGTGTTACAATCATGGCAGACCCGAGGGTCACGCCTAAATATTCGCCCACAAAGAACATGCCGAATTTCATGCCTGAATATTCGGTGTGAAACCCGGCTATAATCTCGTGTTCGGCTTCAGGTAGATCAAAAGGTGTTCGATGGCTTTCGGCAATGACCGCCACGGTGAACACGACAAAACCGGCAAATTGAGAAATAAAAAACCAACCGTCACGCTGTGCTTCGACGATGTCCCATAAATTAAAAGAGCCACTCAGCATCACTACACCCATCGCCGAAAGGCCCATAAATACTTCATAGCTCACAGTTTGTGCTGCAGCTCGGAGGCCACCTAAAAGGGCGTATTTGTTATTCGAAGCATACGCGGCCAATACCACGCTATAAACTGTTAATGACGAAAGTGCGAAAAAATACAACAACCCAAAATCTAAATCGATGATGCCAATTCCTGGCGCAAAAGGGACGACCACAAAAGCCATAAGGACCGCGACCATGATAATTGTAGGAGCAAGGAAAAACACGGGTTTGTCCGCAAATGGTGGTATCCAATCTTCCTTGAAGAATATCTTGATCATATCGGCAACTACCTGCAGTAATCCCAGCGGTCCAACACGGTTTGGCCCCAACCGGTCTTGCCAGATTCCGATTAGTCGTCGTTCAACCCATATCAGCATGGCTGACACCGTAATCACGGAGATTAGGATGCCTACGATGTCAAAAATAGTGCCTAGTTCATTAGTCATAGCAGGGGCTACTTTTATACCTTCCGAATTGTAACTTTGGTTCCCATAGCCATTACTGGTACTCCCGGAAGCCCTGATGGCAGTCCAACAATTCCATCAGACAGACTAGGACTGACTTTGAGTGGTAATCGGTATGTGGATTGGAAATTAGTGATCTCAATTTCTTGACCTTCTTCAAGCAATAGTGCCTGAGCTTGAGTCGGACCGAGCGACACATATGCACCAGGTACGCGTTCCGCTAAAGATGCCGAAAGCACGCTGAGCTCTTCACTGCCAAAAATATGGTGTACCGGGACAACTGATAATTTGGAGTCATTTGGAGAAGTAGATTTTGGTATATCTGAATACCATTCCAAGGTTCCTTTTGATTCAAATAGCCGTACACCGGGGTTCCCACCTTTGAGTGGCCCCCCAATTTCATCTTGAAATTTGTTAACTGCTTGGTTTGAGTTCCAGGCGGGTGACCAAACTCCTGGGTTCAAAGAAGATGGTCGATTACTTGCGATTCCTTCCATGGAGAACGCCAATGCCGAATCTGTATCTTCAGGTTGCTTGGGCTCGTGAACGTTGACATCAGCCAACATGGCCGTGCGTCCACTATAACGGTGTGGCTGTCGAGGGACCTTCATATCGGTTAATCGGAAACCAGCTTTTGGAGCAGCGGTTTCAAGATCCTTTAACTCTGGGAAAGTCGAGCAACACGCTTGAGTAACATCATCCAAATGTTTCCAATCACTGCCAGCTCCGATGTCTCGTAACCATTGCCAACTACTTTGAGTATCATCCGTTGGCGTTAATGCAGGAAAAAATCGTTGCGCTCGACCTTCCGAACTAACCAGGGTGCCTTCTGTTTCTACAAAAGAGGCTGCGGCTAACACCAGTTCAGCTTTGTCTGCGGAAGGATGAGCGATATGGTCAATCACAACGACATGTTCTGCGGCTGAAAACCAACCATCTATGTCTTGTTTGTCTCCTCTACGGTAGAGGTCGTTTTCAAGAACTACCACGGTTCCAGCGTCACCGAGTTTCATCTTATTCAGTGCTTTTGAAAAGTGTTCGCCGCCGATTAAAGCTAAGCCAATACTATTACATTCAGATACTAACGGTAAGAAGGCTTTATCCGGTGAAGACAGAGCGTTAGTAATGTTTGCAGCAGCCTCGATTACCGATCGGCTTTGGCATCCCGTCCCGGTAATAATCAAAGGCCGTTTGGCTGATTGTAGTACTGACGCGATGGCTTCAGCTTCTTTGCGTTCATTTTTGGTTAGATCAGGAACGGCTGGTGCTCTAGAGTTCAACTTGTGCGCAACAGCGAAGCCCAGTCGGGCAATATCGTTAGGTGTGCCATGGAAAACACCTGTAGCCACTTCATCCAAAGGAGTTTCATCACAACTAGCGATAAAGAGAGGGCTTTTCTCTTGTTGGGCAGCTTCCCTTACAGCTTCGTCCTGCCACCGTGGAAGATTGAGTTCGTCAGCAATATCAAATGATCGGTTTCGTATAGACTGACGGACGGACAATGCCAAACGGGGTGCAGTATTGGTTACATCCTCGCCAAGAACTAAAACTGCATCAGCGCTTTCCACTTGTTTTAAGGTTGGTATGGAAGCAGGAGCGTTTCTTAACAAATCTAAAACAAGGAATACCAGTTCCTGATCTATCTCGGAAAATCCTAAGTAAAAATTGTCGGAACCCACTAATTCACGTAGCGCAAAGTTGGCTTCAATCGACGCTCTGGGTGACCCAACGCCAATGACATTGTCTTGACCATCTACAAGGGTTTTAAAATGCTGCAACGCTGTTTGTTTATTAATCGCTTGAGAATTTTCAACCAGCGACTTTAGAATTCGTTTTTCGCTATTGACGAAATGGGAACCAAATCGACCACGATCACATAAGAAGTATCCATTGATATCACCATGATATCGGTTTACGACACGCCGTAGTTGGCCATAGCGCTCTCCTGGGCTTGTGTTGCAGCCCAAGGAGCAATGGGTGCAAACCGATGGAGCGGTTTGAAGATCCCATTTCCGGGAGTAACATTGGCTCAATGTTTTGTCGGTAAATACTCCAGTGGGACAAACTTCAACCAAATTTCCACTGAACTCATTTTCGAGTGTGCCTTCTTCGGATCTTCCAAAATAGACGTCGTTGTGGCAGCCGAGTACCTCTAAATCATGTCCTCCAGCATAGTCACGATAATAGCGAACACAGCGATAGCAAGCAATACAACGGTTCATTTCATGACCGACGAAGGGACCCAGATATTGGTTCTGGTGAGTCCTTTTTTTGCCGCGATATTGTCGGAAGGTATGGCCGGTCATTACCGTCATGTCCTGTAAATGGCATTCACCACCTTCTTCGCAAACCGGACAATCATGGGGGTGATTTGTCATTAACAATTCGAGAATATCACCACGAAATTCTTGTGCGGAGGGGTCTTCCATTGAGATACGCATACCATCCTGAACGGGTGTCATGCAGGCCATAACCATTTGCCCGGTTTGATCGTCCTGGTCGTGATACTGGGTTACGGCACACTGGCGACAGGCACCCACGGAACCCATAGCGGGATGCCAACAAAAATACGGTAAGTTGAGGCCAACGGAGAGCGCCTCTTGCAAGAGGTTCTCACCATCCTTAACTTGGTATTCTATGCCGTCGATTTCAATGATCGCCATTAATTAAACCCCACGGCTTGTTTTTGTTCTAAATAATTTTCGAAATCCGCTCGGAAATATTTTAATGCACTTTGCAGCGGTCCCATAGCACCAGGGGCCAACGCACAAAAAGTATTTCCCGGACCTAGTAAACGAGTATGTCTTTGAAGGGTTTCCAAATCCTCTGGTCTTCCACGACCATCGATTAGATCCTGTAATAAGGTCACAACCCAAGGCAAGCCATCCCGGCATGGTGTACACCAACCACAGGATTCTTGCGAAAAAAATTGTTCGAGGTTCAACACCATTTTTACCGGACAGGTCTGGTCGTCCATGATGATCATGGTGCTTGTACCCATACGACTTCCAACCTTTTCGATAGGTTCATAATCCATCGGAACATCTAAATGCTCCGGTAAAAGAAAGTCGACGGAGGCGCCACCCGGTAAAAAGCCTTTTAACTTCAAACCATCCCGCATTCCACCGGCATATTCCTCGATAATTTCACCGATTGGAGTTCCCAAGGGTAATTCCCATAGGCCGGGCCGTTTCACCTTGCCACTAGCACCAACAAGTTTAGTGCCGTTGCTTCCAGAAGGACTTAATCCCTGATACCAGGACAGTCCGTAATTGAAAATATGAGGCAAATTACACGCTGTTTCTACATTATTGACGATGGTCGGTTTACCCCAAAGACCACTAATTTGAGGGAAAGGTGGTTTGGCGCGCGGATTCGCTCGTTTCCCCTCCAAAGAATTGAGTAAAGCAGTTTCCTCGCCACAAATATACCGTCCAGCACTAGTATGAAGGTACAATTCGAGACAGAAATCTGAACCCAGTATATTCTTCCCCAAATAACCCTTGTCGTAGGCTTCGTCTATTGCCTGTTGCATCCGACGAGCCGAAAGGTAGTATTCACCACGGAGAAATATATAAGCAACGCTTGCCTGTATGGCGTAGGAACTAATAATAATACCTTCGACCAGTTGGTGAGGATCTTTTTCCATCAGCAATCGATCTTTGAAAGTACCTGGCTCCATTTCATCGGCATTTATTACAAAGTATTTTTGTTTAGGCGCATTATCGCCCATTGGCACAAAACTCCATTTCAACCCAGTTGGGAATCCTGCCCCACCTCGGCCACGAAGACCAGAATCTTTAACAATCTGCTGAACTTCTGAAGGACTTTGAGCGATAGCATTCTTCAATCCTTCATATCCGCCGGTCGTTTTATAGTTCTTATAACTGGCGTACTCTCGATCAGGTAAAATGTTTTTGGTAAGCGGTTTATCCATCAGTCTTAGACTTTGAATAGGGATTCTATTTTTGATTCATCCAAATCGCGATGAAGCTCGTCTCCTACAAGCATCACTGGCGCATGGTCACAATCGCCTAGGCAGACAACGGGGAGTAGGGTGTATTCGCCATCTGGCGTGGTCTCACCCGGCTTTATGCCTAATTGCTTGGAGATCTTTTTACAAATATTATCGGCGCCTAACATCCAGCAGCTAACACTATTGCAATAGTGGATCACCTTATTACCAACTGGTTTGCGATAAATCAAGTTGTAAAACGTGGCCACACCCTCTAATTTTTCGGGTGACATTTCCAACAATGCTGCTACAGCTTTCAGACTATCGTCGGACACCCAATTTCGGTGTTCCTGGACGATTTTCAACGCTTCAATCGAGGCGCCAGATTTTACCTCATAGTGAGAAGCCTCTTTTTCAATGGCTTCAATTTCCTCTGGAGATAAAGTGTCAATTTGTTGTTTCAACGCTGAATTCATTTTAATGGATTCCCCTACCTATCTACATCTGCCATGACAAAATCGATGCTCGCGAGGACCGCAATCAAATCTGCTACCATCAACCCGTTACTGATCGCTGGGATCATTTGCAGATGTGGAAAAGAGGGTGTACGTATTCGCGTTCGATACGACATCGTTCCACCGTCACTGGTTAAATAATATGAGTTGAATCCTTTTGTTGCTTCAACGCAAACAGAAGCCTCTCCCACAGGCATCACTGGTCCCCAACTGACATTTAGAAAATGCTGGATCAATGTTTCTATGTCATGCATCGTCCGTGCTTTAGGTGGCGGTGTAGTCAACGGATGATATGCTTTGTAAGGACCTTCCGGCATATTGTTTATGCACTGTTCGATAATACGAAGACTCTGCCGTAATTCTTCAACTCTGACGGCACAACGGTCATAACAGTCGCCATTATTTGCCGTTGGAACATCAAATTCAAACCAATCATAGCCAGAATAAGGCCTTTTCTTACGATAATCCCATTCAAATCCAGTTGCTCGCAAACTCGCACCGGTGACACCCCATTCAATTGCTTCTTGGGTTGTGTAGGAACCAACACCTTGGGTTCGGCGTTTTAAAATACTATTTTGCATCGCCATCTTGTCATAGTGATCAAGACGGGCTGGAAAGTAGTCGATGAATTCCCGTATCAACTTATCCCATCCTTCGGGCAAATCCATCGCTACACCACCGATGCGGAAATAGCTGGAGTGCATGCGTGCCCCAGTAATCGATTCAATAATGGAAAAGACTTTCTCACGATCGGCAAACATATAAAAAACGGGTGACATTTGCCCTACATCTTGGGCAAAGGTACCGTAAAAAAGTAGGTGACTGGCGATACGGTAAAATTCAGAAATCATTACTCGGATAACTTTGGTCCGATCTGGAACCTCAATCCCAGCCAATTTCTCGACAGCCAAAACGTACGGCAGGTTGTTCAGCGAACCACCTAAATAATCGATCCGATCAGTATAAGGGATGTAGGTATGCCAAGACTGCCGTTCACCCATTTTCTCTGCGCCACGATGGTGGTAGCCAATATCAGGTACAGCATCAATAATCTCTTCACCATCTAGCTGTAGAGCAATCCTAAATACACCGTGGACACTAGGATGGTTGGGCCCAAGATTGAGAAACATAAAATCGCTGGTTTCGGTCTGACGTTTCATCCCCCATTCTTCAGGGATAAAACGAAGCGCTTCTTGCTCAGCGTCTTGTTTTTCATCAGGCAAACTGAAAGGTTCCATTTCGGTTGCGCGCGCCGGGTGGTCTTTACGCAACGCGTGGCCTTCCCACGTAGGCGGCAAAAGGATACGCCGTAAGTTTGGGTGCCCATCAAAGCGGATGCCAAACATATCCCAGACTTCTCTTTCGTACCAGTTTGCGGCGGGCCAAAAATCGGTCAGTGTTGGCAACGACAAGCTTTGTTCAAAAAGAGCGACCTTAATCCGTATGTCTTCGTTTCTTTCGAATGAGAGAAGATGATATATAACGCTAAAATCACTATTTGGAAGACCTTCTCGATGGACACGAACGCGATCATCGATGGCAGTCAAATCGAATAGCAAAGAGTAGGGGCGGTCTATTTCTTGTTTAAGAAATAGGAGAACATCATGAACTTGCGATTTGCCGACCCAAAGCGTAGGAATGCTATCGTGGGTGTGTTGGAGAAAAAAGGCGTCTTCACTAAAACGACGGACCAGATCACTTAAAATCTTCGGATGGTCGTTTGGTTTGCCTTTAGCCAATGTTGTCTGTTGCATCCAGCGCTTCCTTAACTTCACACTAATTCTAACAACGTTATAGCTCGTATGGATTCCGCAATTTTGTTGCTTTCATCCTTTCTTCTCGCTCCAGGTCGCGGTGACTGGGCTTATGAGCTTGAATGGTGTCGTGTTCTCCTACAACCCAACTCAGAGGTCGTTTTTCTTGTCCAATTGCGTCTTGCAACATAATTAGACCTTGCAGCAACGCTTCTGGACGAGGTGGACACCCTGGTACATACACGTCCACGGGCAAAAATTTGTCGACCCCTTGGACAACACTATAAATGTCGTACATGCCTCCGGAATTGGCACAGGATCCCATGGAGATAACCCACCTAGGTTCCATCAATTGTTCGTATAACCTTTGGACCACAGGGGCCATCTTTCTGAAAACCGTTCCCGAAATAACAATTAAGTCTGCTTGTCTAGGTGTCCCCCTTATGACCTCAGAACCAAAGCGTGCTATATCGTGCCGACTGGTGAAGGCAGTAGCCATTTCAACATAACAACATGACAAGCCAAAATTGAACGGCCAAACTGAGTGTTTCCGGCCCCAGGCCACCATGTCTTCCAGCCGAGTCATAAAGAAATTCCTTTGAATGGCTTGTTCGTGCGCTTGATGCCCAGGCCTAGGTGCTGGATCCTGGTTAGCGTGGGTGAGTTTCCACGTCATAACCAGCCCTTCTGCACTTTAGATTCCTGGCGCTGCTGCCTACGAGTACGCCATTCCAAAGCACCAATTCGCCATAGATATATCAAAGCCACCACCAATATAGAAATAAAAATTGAAATTTCGATAAAACCCGCCCAACCCGACTCTCTAAATGCAACAGCCCAGGCGAAGACAAAAACAGCTTCAAGGTCAAAAATCACGAAGAAGATAGCAATGAGATAGAAGTGCACGGAAAAGCGCATTTGGGCATCGGTCCCTGCGGCTGGTACCACGCCTGACTCAAACTGTTCAGCAGTCGCTCGATCCCGACGCCGTTGACCTAGGACATAGGAGCCGCCAATCATCACACCAACAACGACGACGACTACAACAAAATAAACCAGGAATGCTGTGAGATCTATGTTTTGGGCTATTTCAGTGCCCATATCTGCAAAGTCCTATTAAAATAAGTTACACAACTTTCAGCAAACAAAATTGCTGAAAATCAATTTGTTTTTGGATTCAAAATACGCTTAAAACTTGAAGATTCAGCCGCCTGATCACCTCAATTCGAAAACTACCAACTCCCTTTTAGCTCATGGAACTATCCCGAGAATAAATTTATTAGTAGCTTTATGTTAATTTTTATTATATAGTAAAGGTGTGAACTAAATCATGGTGCAAAAAGTACTATTGTTTGCTGTTTTTTGCAAGTAATTTCATTGTTAATTTTAAGCTTGCCGATAAAAAATATTTTTGTTTTAACGATGAAATTAAATCCTCTTGGTTGTAAAAATGTCTTAGATCTTTAAAGTAAGTTGAGGTGAAACAAATGTATGAATCCAACAATCCATCGGTAGATCGCTTCGAAGTAACCGTTTGGAAAGACGATACGTTTTCGGTGTTACTGAGCGATGCCGATGGAGAAATCCAACGACGGGATACGTCCATCGATAAGGCATATTTCAGGGCTCTTCAAGAGAAAATGTATAGAAAAAAGCAAAATGTCGAATCAGACGTTGTCCGCTTAGAACGCTAAGCAGCCCTCTCCTCACATGGAGAGGGTTTGGTTGAGCTTGGATATTACCGTGCGTCCAGCCATTTTCCAATTGCAGGTGGCACTTGCTTATGTGCTTTACCACTGACATAGATCCCTATGTGGCCGCCGGGGAAGGCTAGTTCCGTATAGTCCTGGGTTCCTGCATGATCTTTTAGGGCCTTTGATGCCCTGGGTGGTACCAAATGATCTTCAGTAGCGTATATGTTCAAAACCGGCATGCTCAGGTTTTTTAGATCTACAGATTGGCCGCCAAGACGAACCTCGCCTTTGATTAATTTGTTTTCCTGATAAAAGTCTTTGGTAAATTGCCTGAAGGTTTCACCTGCCTGATCTGGGCTGTCAAATATCCATTGTTCCATCCGCATAAAGTTTTTAGCTCGTTCTGGGCTATTTATGGCGTCGACCATGTCCAAATACTTTTGTCCCATTAACCGAAATGGTTTGAGAGATAAGAAAGTCCAGTTAAGAAAGTCTCCCGAAACATTGCCGAGGGTATCTACCAACAAATCAATGTTTATATGCTGAACCCAGGAGCTGAGCATATTGTCCGGTGTTTTGAAGTCCACTGGGGTAACCATGGTAATCAAATTACGAACTTTGTCAGTGTGTAGCGAGCTATAACAAAGACTGAAAGTCCCTCCTTGGCAAATCCCCAGAATATTGATTTTATCGAGGCCATGCTTTTGCCGGATATGGTCGACACAACGATCAATATAACCATTTATGTAATCGTCCATGGTCAGGAATCGGTCGGCTCGGTCGGGATATCCCCAATCGATTAAATAAACATCTTGTCCCGCATCGAGCAAACTTCTAATGGTCGAGCGATTTTCCTGGATATCGGTCATATATGGGCGATTAACCAAGGCGTATACAATCAGAA
The DNA here is from genome assembly GCA_964653275.1 of uncultured Methylococcales bacterium. GTDB lineage: Bacteria > Pseudomonadota > Gammaproteobacteria > Methylococcales. The sequence continues at coordinate 7,272 of CAZZET010000030.1, read as the reverse complement.
GGGGTACCTTATTGGTGGGTTTTTTATCCGATTTGTATCGGACTAATACCATTTTGTCCTCTTGATAAACGATCTCGCTTGGCGTTACGCCGCTGGAAATTGAATCAATCTCTTTAAGATTTTCGAGGCCTTCGGCCAATTTTTTGTTAAAGGTTAAAATTTCTTCAGTAGCCTGATCCGGCCGAATAGTTATTGGTAACATAATCTATGCCTCCTTAATTTTTGCGGTAGCCTTAGCCGATGGACTTTTCCGGGTGGTCCGTTTAGAGGCCGGACTGGCTTTGGACGCCGTGGTTTTTTTTTCTGTTGGTTTGGCGGCAGAACGGCTCGCGGTTGTTCTTGTTTTAGGCGAGATAGCTTGTTTTTGTAGGGTTTTGATTTGTTCTGCTTGATTGTTGATAATAGTGAGCAATTCTTTTTTTACCTCATCCAGGCCTTTTGATTGGACTTTGTCTTTCCGGCGGATTTCATGAAATCGGTAGTGAAGTGTATCGAGTTCTTGGCGTGTCGGCATATTCAGCGCCCCAAGTGTTTCGTCTACCATCCGGCGCCCGTGTTGTTTGACCTCCATTAATGCATTAACCATTTTCCCATGGGTTGCAGAATATTCATCGGTCATAACATATTCTGCGTAGACACTTTCACAGCAATCGACCCAGCAATCGAAGACTTCCTTAAACGACGAAAGTGGTTTTGTATCGTCACTACTGGCGATTTCGGTTAGTCGTTCCTGAAATTTGCGAACACTGAGGCTACCAATTTCGGATTGCGCATCAGAATATTCCTGCAGTGTTGATTGATAATTCAGAAGCAATTTTAATAATTTCTGTTGCTGTTCCTGTTTTACCCTATTTTGCCCAACACGAGGAGCCGACAGGATCTTGTCGATATTGCCTTGTAGGTCGCTTTGATTGAAATTCAGGGGGATTTCCATGCCTTGAAATGCATCGCCGGGGAGGAATGACATTGCGGATGTCACATGTTGCCAATTGGATAGAGGCATTTGCCAGGCGGAATTGGAAAAAACATTTTTAAAGTTTTGGGTGGCGTGTTCAATAAGTGCTTCCAAATGGGCTGTTGTTGCGTGGGAACTGTCTTGTGCGCTATGAAGTGCGGTGCTAAAATTATCAGTCATTTCTAAAAACGCTCGACCCTGTTCGACCAACTTGCCATAAAAATCATGGGTCGGCTCCGATGACTCGTCTGAAGCAGATTGCCACCAATTATTCATGGCGTCCAACCAAGGGTTTACTTTTGCTTTATCATCAGTCTGACTTTGCTCAGGAGTTCCTGGCTGGTTGGTTCCATCGAGGAAGGCATGGCATGCGTCTGCATAGGCTTTTTGGTACTGCTGCATGTTTTCTGCCCAGTTGAAGGCTGGTTTTTCTGGCATAGGGTTACCTTTTACAATAATGAATGTGCGTGTCGTTTGGGGTTTGTTTTTATAAACAATTTGCGATATCATAGCAGACAGAATGTTGCGGCGCAACAAAAAATAGTTGTTGAAAATGCGGCTCCCAAGGCAACGTTCACTATGGCTGTCGTAGTGGGGCACCCGCATAAATTTTTAATTTTGAGGAGTTGTAGAATGAGTGATGATGTCGTAATTGTAGCGGCGGGAAGAAGCGCAGTCGGAAACTTTTTTGGAACGTTGTCGGGCATGCCTGCTAGTAGCATTGGTGCGAAAATAATTGCAGGAGTTCTCGACCGGAGCGGAATAAAACCCGATCAAATCGATGAGGTGATCCTGGGGCAGGTTCTTACTGCCGGTACAGGGCAAAATCCAGCGCGCCAAGCTGCTATTGAGGCTGGGTTGCCTGAAACTGTTCCGTGTATGACGATCAATAAGGTGTGTGGAAGTGGTTTGAAATCGGTACACTTGGCGGCACAGGCCTTACGTTGTGGGGATGCGAAAATGATTATCGCAGGAGGCCAGGAAAATATGAGCTTGTCTCCCCATTTGCTTCCAAACTCGCGTAATGGCGCAAAGATGGGGGATTGGAAATTGAAAGATTCCATGATTGTCGATGGTCTTTGGGATGCTTTCAACGATTACCATATGGGTGTCACGGCAGAAAACATCGTTAATAAATTCGATATCTCACGAAACGAGCAGGATGAATTCGCTGCCGCTTCCCAGCAAAAAGCGGAAGCCGCCCAAAAGGCTGGTCGGTTTAACGATGAAATTATCCCAGTTGAAATACCTCAACGGAAAAAAGATCCGATTGTTTTTGATGCTGATGAATTTCCAAGGCACGGTACAACCGCAGAAAGTTTGGGTAAATTGCGGGCTGCTTTCGATAAGCAAGGGTCGGTAACCCCGGGTAATGCTTCAGGCCTTAACGATGGTGCTGCAATCTTGGTGGTTACAACACGAAGCCATGCCGAAAAGTTGGGTCTTACACCACTCGCTAAAGTGACGGCTTATGCCAATGCTGGGGTTGATCCAAAAATCATGGGAACCGGTCCGATTCCCGCTACACAACGCTGTTTGGAAAAAGCGAATTGGAGCGTGAACGATCTAGATTTGATTGAAGCAAATGAAGCATTCGCAGCGCAGGCGATATCGGTCAATCGTGGTTTGGGTTGGGATACCAACAAGGTCAACGTGAATGGTGGGGCCATCGCTATCGGCCACCCCATTGGTGCATCGGGTGCACGAATTTTAGTCAGCTTGATCTATGAAATGCAACGACGGGATGTCAATAAAGGTTTGGCGACACTGTGTATAGGTGGTGGGCAAGGGGTTGCGCTGGCGATTGAACGATAACAAAGCTGTACTTGGGATATGGTAATTCAGACCACAAAGGACGTTTCCATTTAGATGGAATACAAGGAAGTCTTTCATCGTCTTAAGCGGGTTATCGGTCCAAAATGCTGAATATTCAGGTTTTGGACAGCTTTCGAAATCTCAAACTTTTAGAATGATTATAACGAGGAAAATCAATGAAAATTAATTTAGACGGTAAAGTTGCGATTGTCAGCGGTGGCACGGCAGGTATTGGTGAATGTATTTGTCGTTCTTTGGCTGATGCGGGTTGTAAAGTGGCAACCAATTACCGCAACGAAGAGAGAGCTCAGAAATGGCGTGATAAGAATAAGCAAGATGGATATGATATCGCCGGTTACCAAGCCGATGCTTCGGATTTCGAAGCCAGTCAAGCCTTTGTTGATACTGTGGTCCAAGACTTAGGTCCGGTAGATATTTTGGTTAATAATGCTGGGATAACCTGGGACGGCACGCTCCGAAAGATGAAACTGGAACAATGGCAAACCGTGATGAATGTTAACCTCAACAGTCTATTTAATCTAACCCGTCCCATAATCAACAGTATGCTTGAGCGGGGTTCGGGGCGAATTATTAATATGTCCTCAATCAATGGACAAAAAGGTCAGATGGGGCAGACCAACTACACTACAACAAAGGCGGGTATCCATGGTTTCACCATGTCGCTGGCCCAGGAAGTTGCTCGAAAAGGTATTACCGTGAATACCATTTCCCCGGGTTATATCGCAACGGATATGGTTATGGCGGTTCCGGAGGAAATTCGTAATAAGATTGTTGCCGGTATCCCCGTTGGGCGTTTAGGGACCCCTGAAGAAATCGCGGCGCTAACAGTCTATTTATGTTCCGATCATGCGCAGTTTATTACCGGCGCGGATATTGCGATCAATGGTGGGCAGCACATGCAGTAACGATTCAGCGGACCCCTTTTTGAACAGCTACTCTTTTGGGGTGAACAGACTTTAATTATGATAGGAGCCAGTGGATAAGAAGCAACGAGTCATCAAAAAATACCCCAATCGTCGTCTTTATGACACGGAACTTAGTCGGTACATTACACTGTCGGATGTTCGCGACTTGGTCATAAATATGGTTGATTTTTCAATTGTCGACACCCAAAGCAAAAAAGATCTCACCCGAAATATCTTGCTGCAGATTATTATGGAGCAGGAGGCAGGCGGTAAACCATTGTTTACTAATGAGATACTGTCTAGGATTATACGTTATTATGGCGATTCCATGCAAACGGCCTTCACAGCCTACTTGGATAATTCCATCGACTTTTTTGCGGAGCAGCAAAAACAAATGCAGAATCAGATGAGCGGATCGTTTAGTGTTAATCCAATGCAGGCTATGACCGAAATAATGCAAAAAAACATTGGGTTATGGCGTGACATGCAGGAACGGATAGTGCGTCAAGGGAACTCTTCCAATCCTTCGCTGAACGAGAAAAAGTCCCAGGAATAAGTTGACAATTGTTTTGTCGTCGGCTATTTTTGAGAAATATTTAGTGCAATGCACAAGTGGCAAATCACCTTCGCTTTAATTCAGGTTTCTAAATGACTAATGTAAAGAAAAAAAATGGGAGTGGGTCTGTCCGGGTCGCTTTGGTTACAGGTGGTATTGGTGGTATTGGTACCGAAGTTTGTAAGTTTCTTCAGCGCCAGGGACGCCTTATAGTGGCGGGTTTTCATCCAGACGAATACTCGATTGCAAAAAAATGGCAGGAAACCATAGGGAGTGAAGGATTCAATTTCGAACTGGCTTCCGGCGACGTATCTGATTATGACTCTAGTCAATCGATGGTAGCGGAAGTGGTAAACCGGTTTGGTTCAGTGGATATCCTAGTGAATTGCGCGGGAATTACGCGGGATAAAATGCTGCGTAAAATGGAAGAGCATATGTGGGAAGATGTTTTATCGACCAACCTTGATAGTGCTTTTAACGTGACCCGTCATGTGGTTGATGGTATGTTGAGCAGGGAATTCGGACGAATTGTTAACATTTCTTCGGTCAACGGACAAAAAGGACAATTCGGCCAGACTAACTATTCAGCGGCTAAAGCTGGAATTCATGGGTTTACCATGGCCCTAGCACAAGAGGTTGCTTATAAAGGGGTTACTGTGAACACAATATCACCGGGATACGTCGATACCCGGATGACCCGGGCAATGCCCGACGACATTCGCGAAAAAATCGTTTCTACGATTCCCATTGGTCGTATGGCAGAACCTAGCGAGATAGCCCAGGCGGTTAATTTCCTGTGCGATGACAACAACAACTATATCACTGGAGCAAATATACCTGTTAATGGTGGATTGTATATGACCTAGTCGCTTGTCCGTAAGAAGGCCGACGTACTTTGGATTAGTCTGATTGATCATATTTACCGATAACCAACCTCTGTGATTACCGGTAGGTAAGTGTTTGGTCTGTATCGTATATTTTTGCCCTAGGTTTTATCCTTTGGCAAAAAACAACCCAAAATAAATTTTAAAAAGGCTTGACATCGCCGGAAAAGCCTTTATACTGCATTGCAACATTTGGTGCAGCGCACCATTGCGTTTTTACAAATACTTTTTTATCAACCTCCAAAGGAGAACTAGCATGCAACAGCAATTTATTGATGCAATTACCAAAATTAACCAAGTTTCCATCGATACTACAAAGGAATTGATCGAACTCAATACACGTGCGTTTGAAAAATTTTCTCAAAAGCAAGTTGAGTTGGTTACTGAAGCTATTGAAGTCGGACAAAAGCAAATCAAAACTGCCTCCGAAATTAAAAATGTTCAGGATATTTCTGCTTTTATTAGCACCCAAACCGCTGATGTTAAAGCGTACGGTGAGAAGATTCAGGCCAGTGTCCAAGATAGTATGAACATGCTGAGTGAATCCAGCGAAGAATTGAATGCTTGGATGAAAAAAGGAATGGATGCGGCTACCGAGGTTACTACCGTTAAGCCTGCTCCAGCCAAAGCAAAAAAAGCCGCTTAATTAAGCGCAATTGGAATCGCGCCCTACCTCCTCCGGGGCGCGGTTTTTCTATCTATCTAAAATCCCTGCTGTTGTACCGTTGAAAGGCCCAGGTCGCCGTCAGTTAAAAAACAACAAGAGATTTTAGATCGGTAGAAAAAATAGGTGTTTTTGATCTTAAAGAGTAAATGAGCAATGACTGATTTAAAGAAAAATAATGGATATGATAACTCTCGCATAGCGTTGGTTACTGGTGGCATTGGGGGTATTGGCACTGCGATCTGTCGGCAGTTGCTTGACCAAGGTCGTAGAGTAGTGGCCGGACATCTTCCGCAAGAATTGGAAATCGCTGAAGGATGGAAGGCAGATTTAGCCAGCGATGGGTACCATGTTGATTTGGTTTCGGGTGATGTGGCCAATTTTGCTTCTAGCAAAGATATGGTTACGGATGTTGTCAGTCGTTTCGGAGCTGTAGATATTTTAGTAAATTGCGCGGGGATTACCCGTGACAAAATGCTACGAAAAATGGACATTGATATGTGGGAAGATGTGCTGTCAACCAATTTAGACAGTGCCTTTAACGTGACACGCCAGGTTGTGGATGGAATGATTGATCGGCAATTCGGTCGGGTTGTCAATATATCTTCGGTAAATGGTCAGAAAGGTCAGTTTGGGCAGACGAATTACTCGGCTGCCAAAGCAGGCTTGCACGGTTTTACTATGGCTTTAGCTCAAGAAGTGGCCTACAAAGGCATTACCGTAAACACGATTTCTCCAGGGTATGTTGATACTCGGATGACACAGGCTATGCCCGACGACATCCGTAATCAGATTGTATCCACGATACCAGTGGGACGAATGGCTGACCCCAGTGAAATAGCACGGGCGGTTGCCTTCGTTTGCCATGATGAAAGCAACTATATGACCGGCGCCAACCTGCCTATCAATGGTGGGTTGTATATGAACTAAGTGTTTAAAAAAAGAAGTTTGGATGTCTAGTAACGATGGAATAACGTCGTGGCATAGGGCTTGTAACGTTTCGTACTAGGTTACTACAAATAAATCTTTTAAACCCTTCTTGAGAGGAGAATTGTGATGCAAGAGCAATATATTGACCTTTTCAAAAGCTTAAACAAAGTTTCTATGGATACCACAAAGGAATTGATGACTATTAATTCCCGTGCTTTTGAGCAATTTTCTCAAAAGCAAGTGGAGTTGGTTAACAATTATATGGCAACTAGTCTAAATCAATTTGAATCTATGCGCGAGATTAAAGATGCTAACGGCATGGAGTCCTTTATCGATTCACAAACGGCTGAAATGCAAAAATGCACAGATCAATTGTGCACAACGACCAAGGAAACCATGGATATGATGGCGCAGTCTGCCGGGGAACTGAATACATGGATGAAAAAAGGAATGGATACGGCAGCGAAAGCTGTGGTAGGAAAATAAACCGCATAATTTGAGAAAGCATGCTTCACTATAGTTTCTAATCTACAATAGCCTCC
>CAZZET010000029.1:0-37480 GCA_964653275.1 uncultured Methylococcales bacterium | reverse complement strand
ATTTATATAGATTAAGGTGATCAACTATGTCCATTAGCAGCAATACAACGGGTGACGGAAAAGAAGCAACCATCAGAGTTACGGGAAGGTTTGATTTTAGTCAAAATCAGGAATTTCGTTCAGCACTGGCAAATGCGGGCGAAAACGTCCAAAAATATGTGGTAGATTTGGGTGGGGCCGAATATGTCGATAGTTCCGCTCTTGGTATGTTACTGGTTTTACGCGATAAGGTAGACGGTCAAAAAGACCATGTTAAAATTGTCAATGTCAATCCTGAAATCAAAAAGATTTTGACTATTGCCAATTTCGGTCAGTTGTTTGCCATTGCCTGAACCTGAATAAAAGGCATGAACGTAGAAATGCGAATGTTAGAGGAATACCAGAACCTTCCTCTTAGTGCGGATAATTCCAATATAAAAATACTTTATGCGGATGACGACCGCCTGCAGCGGATGACAATGCGACAGATACTGTCGGAAACCGATTTTACGGTTTTCGAGGCTGCCAATGGTGTTGAAGTTATAGATCTTTTTCATCGTGAACAGCCCGATCTGCTCATTCTCGATATCATCATGCCGGAAATGGACGGCACTGAAGCGGCGCGTCAAATCCAAAAGGAAATCGACGACCATTATATTCCGATAATCTTTATCATCGGGTCCCAAAACGACACAAATTTACAGCGGTGTATCGATGTCGGTGGGGACGAATTTATCCAAAAGCCACTGAATCCGATCATGCTTAGGGCAAAGATCAATTCTTTGTTGCGCGTAAAACAGCTTTATCAAAGGCAATATCAACAGAAAAACGCCTTACTTGCGTATCAGCAACAATTGGACCGGGAGCAGAAAATTGCCCATGCGCTTTCCGAGCGAATGATCCAATCCAATTTTTTGGATACGCCGAATCTGCGTCAATTACTTTCGCCCATGGCACTTTTCAATGGTGATGTACTGTTGTCTACGGTGACTCCGGGGGGTAACCATTGTTTATTTTTAGGCGATTTTACCGGCCATGGTCTATCGGCTTCGATCGGTGCTGGACCGACCGCGGAGATCTTTTATGGGATGGCGAGGAAGGGTTTCGGGATTCGTGAAATTCTGAGCGAAATTAATGCGAAATTGCACAAGATGCTGCCGGTCGATATGTTTCTTGCAGCCTGCATTGTGATTTTCGACGTTGAATCCAGAACCATCAACATCAGCACGGGCGGTTTGCCGGATCATTATTTAAACGTCAAGACAAGCGGTGAATTCGTGACCATAAAATCGATGAATCTCCCTCTTGGAATTGTTGAAAATGGGCATTTCCATCCCGAAATTCAATATTTCGAGGTGGACGCAAATGATCGCTTGATCCTATTTACCGATGGGTTGGTAGAAGCCGAAAATGAAAAAGGCGAGCCCTTTGGATTTGAGGGTGTCGAAAAAAGTTTCAAATATCCCCTAAAAGAGAGTGACAGCTACTGCAAGATTTTAAAAAATCAGCTGGATGTACATTATAATGGCTCGGACCAACAGGACGACGTGACTATCGTGGAGCTTATTTGCGATTTTACCGTGATGTCGGATCAAAAAAACAAACGTGTGAAGAAAAACGTTGTCGTACATCCTTCAAAATGGAGGACAACGATGGAGTTCGATGCGGCTACGTTACGCAAATTCAATCCGGTTCCCACCATTATTCACAATTTAATAGAAATTCAGAATTTGCAGGACTTTCGTGAACCCTTATTTTTGATCGTCACCGAACTCTTTTGTAATGCTCTAGACCACGGCCTATTGTTACTTGATTCCAAAATGAAAGAGACTTCTGACGGGTTGATTGACTATTTTGAGAAGAGAGAACAGCGCTTGGCCGGCTTGACCGAAGGTTTTATTAAGATCAGCTGTAACCATGAGCCAATTGATCGCGGTGGCAGGCTTGTCATCCGGGTTCAAGACAGCGGTCCCGGATTTCGGCATGATGATGCGGTTTCAGGTTTGGACAATAACGAAACAGTCTATGGAAGAGGGATTGCATTGGTGAAAAAACTTTGCCATTCGCTAGACTATTCGGGTAACGGAAACCGTGTCAAGGCCGTATTTGAATGGAACTGCGATTTCTGACCCACTGTGTATCCATTATTCCTATATAAGACGGGTTCAGCGTGGAGAGAAACAGTGAGCTGCTAGGCGTGGGGGTGCGGGACTAGCGGAAAGATGATGTGTCAACACTTTTCCAGACACAAAATTACGCTATTTCTTGACGGTTTTCGTAATCTATCGGTGAAAAATAATCATTGGCAGAATGAAATCGTATCCCACTGTAGACCTCCATAGTGGACCCCATTGTCTACACCAAGATCATCAATATTTAAGTAGATATTGTTGTTTCAAAATGACCTGTAGTCAACTGGTTAGAGTTGTCCACAGAGCTGTCCATGGCTTATCCACTACTGCTTTTCTTTTTGGCGTTATTCGATGAACGATTATGATACTAAAAACCAGAATTTCTACTATCTTTCTTTAGGTAGGTAGGGTGTCTAAAAAACCGCTAAAAAGATGAAGAGTTTCTCGGAAAAGCGGAAGTGATTCAAGTGAAATCGGTGTCCGTTTACCAGTGCTTTCCCAAAAAGCCAGGAATATGATTAAAAACCGCGGCTGGTGGTTAACTGTAGCTAACAAATAAGGTAGTCCTCGATGGGTGAAATTAAATTAGATGGATCGTCGGTGAGAAATACAAACGTGTGGGTGGCGCCTATTATATTGGGGGTCTTGAGTGCCATTCTTTTGGCCTTGAATGTTCAAGGGGATTGGTTTTTGGTTATCGCTGCGATTCCCATTATTTCAGGTATTTTTTGCGGTCTGTGGGTTAAACGAAGCGTAGATCTGCTTCTCAACCTATTGGAAGAGTACATTGCCCGGCGGGAGTGCGATGAAAAAAAAATTTCCGAACAACATGTGCACGGTTTAGATCTACTTTGCAGGCAGGCTTTCCCTCTGTGGTCAAAGCAGATAACAACGTGCATGGATAAGCTTGATACGGAAATTTCGGGAATCTCTTCGTCGTTCGCGTCGATCGTGGAGCATTTCGACGGCATCATTAAAAATTCCCACAGTAATATTCTAGAAGTGGTTGGAAATACAAATGAACAGTCGGTTTCTACTGAATCCAATGACATTCGAAATGATATCCATGGTGTTTCGAGTTCTCTGAAATCACTTTTCAACACCAAGGAAAACGTCCTTTCTGACATTCGGGCCTTGGAACCGTTGTCGGAAAAACTCGAGCAGATGGCACGCAATGTTGGGGAGATCGCGAAGCAAACCAATCTTTTGGCGCTTAACGCGGCGATAGAAGCCGCGCGTGCAGGCGAGGCGGGAAGAGGATTTTCCGTGGTGGCCGATGAAGTGCGGATGCTGGCAACAAGTTCAGCTGAAATCGCCGGTAATATGATCGAACAATCCAATGCGATTCAATCAAAGATCAGCGATACCATGCACACGGCCGAAACAACCGCGGAACAGGAATCCAAGTTGTTGATTGATTCTGAATCCATTCTTTCGAATGTCATCGAGCGTTACGATATCACCCTGCAAACGCTAACCAAATCGTCCACCCAACTGGCCCAGGTTGGAAAGGATTTTCGTCACGATATCAACGACGCATTACTCGCATTGCAGTTCCAAGACCGAGTTTGCCAGATATTGGGTAATTTAAAAGGGAACTTGGAGAAAACCCATCAAAAATTGACCCAGGCCGAAAACGATCATGCTAGAGGTCATAAGGGGACACTGGAGCGGGCCGACCAATGGTTGGAGGAATTTAAGCCTGATTTCACCACTGGCGAAGAGCGTAAAAACTACCACGGTATCCAAGGCACTTCTTCCACCGAAAAAGAAGTTGACGCAAGTGAAGTTACATTTTTTTGAGGTATTGCAATGTCCAAAACGATTTTAGTTGTTGATGATTCAAGGTCTGTGCGGATGGTTGTCTGTACCGCCTTGAAAGGCGCGGGTTACAACGTTCTCGATGCGTGTGATGGTGTAGATGCGTTAGGTAAACTTAGCGGTGAAAAGATCCATCTGATCATCAGTGACGTCAACATGCCGAATATGGATGGCATCACCTTCGTTAAAGAAGTCAAAAAACTTCCGAACTACAAATTTACGCCCATCTGTATGCTGACCACGGAATCCCAACAAAGCAAGATGCAAGAAGGCAAAGCCGCCGGGGCGAAAGCCTGGATCGTAAAACCTTTTCAACCTCCCAAATTGCTTGCGGCGGTAGAGAAGCTGGTGGCTTGAGATCAAAGATTAGCGGTTTGGAAAATTCCACGGCCGTCCTTCCCCGCGCCCATTCATCAACGTAACGACAAAGAAACACGAAGCGCAATAGATCAATGCCGATTTCAAAGCTCAAAGGCAGCAACAAGCGATCGGGTCTTTGCCGGTTGCGCATTAACGGTGAGATGACTATCTATTCCGTCGAAGAAATGGCTCAGTATCTCAGCCCTATTTGGGAAGGATACAGTAAATTTGAACTCGACCTTTCCAAAGTCAATGAGATCGATACGGCAGGTGTCCAACTATTGCTGATGCTGAGTAAGAAAGTCGAACAATCCAAAACATCCATAACGATGCTGGATTGCAGTCCACCAGTACGGGAAGTACTAGACATTTATCGGTTAAACGATAAAGTTCTAAATAAATCGGCCGTGGATCAGTCCTCGGCCATGGAGTAGCTCGCATGACCTTGGACGCAGGTCTACAAGCTTTCGTGGAAGAATCTCGTGAGTTACTGGAAGAAATTGAAGATACCCTATTAAAGATTGAAGAAACCCCCGATAACGCCGATCTTGTTAATGAGTTATTCCGGGCGGTTCACACCATAAAGGGGGCGTCGGGTCTTTTCGGTTTCGACCGTGTGGTCGAATTTACGCACCTCGCTGAAAGCGTGATGGGACGGGTGCGCGATGGTGAAATATCGATCACCAAAGATCTTCTGACCCTACTGCTATCGTCACGGGATCATATCAGTGAATTGGTTGAGGCCGCGTTAAACGGTAACCAGGATTTGGACGCGGAGGTTATCGAAAAAGGCCAATCGCTCACCGAAAGTCTTTCGGTTTTCATGGACGACGGTACAAATGACGTCCCCACGACTTCGGAACGCAACGCCGAAGCGATCGAAGAGTCCGTCCATTCGGGAGAGGCAACGGTCACCAGCGGTAATTGGCATATTTCCTTGCGTTTTGGCGAAGACGTACTTCGCAATGGTATGGACCCTCTATCGTTTATCCGCTATCTGAAAACCCTGGGCGATGTGGTCAGTTTGATGACCCTCGACAACAATTTGCCGGTTCTGGAAAAGCTGGATCCCACCAGCTGTTATCTGGGGTTTGAGATCGATTTCAAGAGCGAGGCGAATAAGCAGGAAATCGAAGATGTGTTCGAGTTTGTTCAGGACGATTGCGTGATTCATATTCTTCCACCCCACAGTTATATTTCGCAATACGTACATTTGATCGAAGCGCTTCCCGAAGAAAAAAACTTGATTGGCGAAATATTGAAAGGAAGCGGAGCTCTGACGGAACACGAGTTGAGAGAAATTCTGGCGGAGCAAAAGCATCAGGGGTTGGATAGGAAAAAGTCCGGAACCGGCACTGTTCAACTCCTTGGCGAGCTGGCGGTCAAAAACCAGATGATTCAAAAACCGGTGGTTGACGCTGCGCTTAAAAAACAAAAGAAAAATCAGGAGAACCAAGTGGTTCGAGTGAGCGCGACTAAACTGGAAGAGCTGATCAATGTGGTCGGGGAGTTGGTGATATCGGGCGCCAATACCCATCTGTTGGCGAGCCAATCGGGCGATGGCCAGTTAATGGACGCGATAGAAAATATGTCCAATTTGGTCGAGGACATTCGAGATACCGCGTTGAGCATGCGCATGGTGCCAATTGGGAAGACCTTTGACCGGTTTCGCCGTGTGGTTCGTGAAGTAAGCCGGGATCTTGGTAAAGAAATTGAACTGGTTATCAGTGGTGGCGATACCGAACTCGATAAGACGGTGGTCGATAAGATTAGTGATCCTCTGACGCATTTGGTTCGAAACTCCATTGACCATGGCGTCGAAAAACCCACGGTTCGTGAGGAATGCGGTAAACCCACGAAAGGCGTGGTCCATCTAAATGCCTATCACGACTCCGGAAGTATTGTGATTGAGATATCCGACGATGGCCAGGGTTTGTCGAAGGATAAAATTTTGGCTAAGGCCTTGGAAAAAGGTCTGGTCAAGGAAAATCAATCTTTGAGCGATAACGAGATTTACCGTTTAATTTTCGAACCTGGCTTTTCGACCGCGGAAACCGTGAGCAATATCTCCGGGCGCGGTGTCGGAATGGACGTGGTACGGAGAAATATCGATGCCTTGCGTGGACAAGTGAACATAGAAAGTGAATTTGGAAAAGGCTCGAAAATTATCATTCGATTGCCCCTGACTCTCGCCATAATCGATGGATTTCTGGTGCAAGTTGGGAGCGCATCCTATGTGATTCCCCTGGACCTGGTCGATGAGTGCGTAGAATTCGATGAGGCGATTAGTGATGCTTACAAAGACAGTCATCAAATTAATCTACGAGGAGAAATATTGCCCTATGTCCGCTTGGCCGAGCTGTTTAATATCAAGTGTGACGATGGAGGCAAGCCCGCGAAACGAGAAAATATTATCGTCGCCCGCTACGCTGGGAAAAAGGCGGGGTTGGTGGTCGATGATCTACTCGGGGAATACCAAACCGTGATCAAACCGTTGGGGCAAGTGTTTGAAAACCTCAAGGGATTGAGTGGCGCGACTATCCTCGGGAGTGGTGATGTCGCCATGATAGTGGATGTTCCGGCCTTGGTGGACATTGTGTCCCGTTATGGCGCCGCCGGAAATGCCGCTGTTGGAAAATCATCGCTGCACTGATTCGGGTGCACGTATCGTCTTTTCGTTACGAGTGCTCATTGTGGGTAGTTGAATCGGAAAATATTAATTTTAAATTATAAGTGATGTAGGGGTATGAATAATTTTCTAAACTCAATGACAATCAAGGGGATTACGACATTAGCCATGATCTTATCGGCGACGTTCGCTTTGGTAGGCGTGTGGATTAGCAGTTGGATCATTTCGGGAGATGTACCGAATACAGCTTTGATCGCGTCAGGGTTGGTTTCGATCGCTCTGATTATCCCCGCGTCGATGATCGTTAAGGCCAAACTTGTTGGATCTCTGGAGGAAGCCGCCAAAGCTTTGGATAACATGTGTAAAGGCAGGATGGATTTTAAATTTTCCGAAATCCGCTCCGACGATGAAGGCAGCGCGGTTTTGAAAAGAGTCAAAAATCTGCAAGACGGATCCATCGCCCATATGGAGGCGGAAAAAAATGAATTGGATATGTATAAACGTTTCCAATCGGGAATGGACCAGATCAGCACCAGCATCATGATTGCCGATGCAAATTTCGATATTGTTTATTTGAATGACGCCGCAGTGGAATTGTTCCACCAGAACGAACGGGATTTCAGGAAAGATCTGCCGAATTTCGATGCCGGCAATCTACTCAAGTCAAACATGGATGTTTTTCACAATAACCCATCCCATCAACGCCGTATCGTAGAAAAGCTGTCGCGGACCATGGATATAGAAGTTGAAATCGGTGGCCGGGCGATGAAAGCGATTCTGAGTCCGGTTAGGGACGAAAAAGGCAATCGTTTGGGCACGACGGTGGAATGGATCGATCGGACCGACGAGAAAGCGCGCATCGAGAAAGAAGTCGGCATACATGAACAAAATCGATGTATTAAAACCGCGCTTGACCAAGTCACCACCAATGTCATGATGGTGGATTCAGAGCTGAATATCGTCTATTTGAATCAAGCCGCGCAGGATCTTTTCCAATACAACGAGCGGGATTTCAAAACCGAATTGCCGAATTTCGATGCTAAGAATCTCATAGGTTCGAGTATCAGTCAGCTTTACAAGAACCCGGGGCATCACCGAAGTGTTCTTCAAAACTTAAGCCAACCGGTTACCGAAGAACTCTTGATTGGTGGGCGTAAAATGAATGCCATATCAAGCCCGGTTAACGCCAATGACGGAACCCGCATCGGGACGGTAATCGAATGGATCGATCGCACTGCTCAAGTCGGGGTTGAAAATGAAATCAACAGGATCGTAGAGGCGGCGAACAAAGGCGATTTCAGCCATCGAATTGAAGAAAGCGACAAACAAGAATTCTTTGCCCGGCTGGCGGGCGGTATCAACAACGTGATGCAGACTACGGAAACCAGCCTCAGCGATGTTGCTCAGGCGTTACAGAGTATGGCGGCCGGAGACCTTTCCCAAAGTATCCACGCCGACTACCAGGGTTTGTTCGGACAACTCAAAACCGATGTCAATGCGACCATCGGCAAACTCTCGGAAGTGTTGGGAAATGTGAATAAAAGCGTGAGTTCGATCTCTAACTCAGCCGAGGAAGTCAACGCCACGGCGCAGTCTCTGAGTCAAGGTGCGAGCGAGCAGGCGGCGAGCGCGGAACAGACCAGCGCATCGATCGAAGAAATGACCGCATCGATCAACCACAACAATGACAACGCCAAGGTGACCGACGATATCGCCAGTCAATCGGCGAGATCGGCGGAGGAAGGCGGAGAGGCGGTAACACGGACCGTGCAGGCGATGAATCAGATCGCCAGCAAGATTGGGATTATCGAGGAGATTGCTTACCAAACCAATATTTTGGCCTTGAACGCAGCGATCGAAGCGGCCCGTGCCGGCGAGCACGGTAAAGGCTTTGCCGTGGTGGCCGCGGAAGTACGAAAGCTTGCCGAACGCAGTCAAACATCGGCATCTGAGATTAGCGAGTTGGCGAGCACCAGCGTGACCATTGCCGAGAAAGCTGGCGGCCTGTTGGAAGAAATTGTTCCAGGGATTAACAAGACCGCCGGGTTGGTGCAAGAAATCTCTTCGACATCAGACGAGCAAGCCGATAGCGCGGCGCAAATTACCCGGGCGATGGGACAACTGGATCGAGTGACTCAGCAAACCGCGAGCGCATCCGAGCAACTCGCGGCAACAGCGGAAGCCATGCGGAATCAAAGCCGTAGCTTATCCAAGCAGGTGGGATTTTTCAGGCTGTCACAATTGGCGGGTGGCGCGTCGGATGAAGGGTTTGATACAGATTTTGCCGATGGCGGATCTTTGAGTGTCTCGGCGGTTGGAAAAGCGAGTCCGGTAGAAGTGGATTCCGAGCCTTTGGATGAAAGTTATTTTAGTCGTTTCGATTAGGAGAAAATTGTGGGACAGGCCGATACTAAGGAACAAACGGAATCCGCAGGGCAAAACTCCATGCAGGAAGAGAGTAATGATGCCCATCAGTTTTTGACCTTTCAACTGGCCGATGAAGTCTATGCCATCGATATTCTACATGTCCGGGAAATTATCGACTATGCCGACCCGACGGTAGTGCCGATGATGCCGAAATTTATCGCGGGCGTCATCAATTTGCGGGGCAGTGTGGTGCCGGTCATCGATTTGGCCAAACGTTTCGGAGAACAACCTACCGCAATTACCAAAAGAACTAGCGTCGTCGTGATCGAACTTGAGAACAACGGACACCCTCTGGAAATTGGCGTTATTGTGGACCTTGTCAATGAGGTACTGGATATCGATGACGAAAACATTGAGCCCGCACCGAGTTTTGGCGCCAGTATTCGAACCGATTTTATCTCCGGAATGGGCAATGTTGGCGGTAAATTTCTGATTATTCTGAATGTGGACAAAGTATTGTCCCTGGCCGAGCTCTCGGTTGTCGAGCAGGTTCAATCGAGAGAGGAGATTTGTAAGGATTGAAATTTTTCGGTTAGAACTCCGAAATTGGTGGGACGCTGAGCCCCCATAAACGATTAGAAATCGTCGAAACAAGATTCTGAAAAAATAATAGGAAAAACAAAATGCGCTATGAAATGTCAGACAAAGAATTCTTGCAATTCAAAACATTTATCTTTGAAATCGCTGGAATTGATCTTGATCCATCGAAAAAAGCGATGCTGACCGCGCGGTTGTCGAAGCGCCTCAACCATTTCAAGCTCAGGAGTTTCAGTGCGTATTTTAATCTTTTAAAAGATCCCGCGTACGTTCAGGAAAAACAGGTGTTGGTTGACTTGTTAACGACCAATGAAACCTATTTTTTTCGGGAGCCCGAGCATCTTACCTTTCTCAAAGATACGGTTTTAGAGGATTGGCAACGAGGCCAGAAGTATCGGGTTTGGAGCGCTGCCTCGTCAACCGGTCAGGAAGCTTATGGCGTCGCCATGGTGTTATCGGATTTCCTTGGAAAGGCCGATTGGGAAATCGTCGGCTCCGATCTTAATAGTGAAGTGGTGGCTACGGCAAATTCGGGTCACTATCCACTGACACGAATCAAGAGAATCCCCAAAAATTATTTGAGGAAATATTGTTTGAAGGGTAGCGGACCTTATGAGGGAACGCTCTTGATAAACGCCAAGTTGCGTCAACGGGTCAACTTCCGTCAAGTTAATCTTAACACCGATTTGCCCGATTTGGGTTTGTTCGATGTCATCTTTTTAAAAAATGTCTTGTTTTATTTTAATCAGGAAACTAAGCGGGAAGTGGTTCGCCGAGTTTTGGCTTATTTAAAGCCGAATGGTTATTTCTTTATTGGGCATTCTGAAACACTCAAAGGCATCGACGATACCTTAAAGCCTGTTGGTCCTACGGTGTATCAGAAATCGGAAGCATCCGAATACCACGTGAGTCACTCGAAGATCGAGGCGATTCCAGCATAAACTACAACGAACTCTGATTCGGAAAAAGTCGAAATATTTAGTATTCCATGAACAAACGGTCTTCAACCAAGCGAGTGGTGTTGCATCCTGGAGAGTTTCATTTCGGGGAGGAGGGTGGCTATATCGATACGCTATTGGGTTCGTGCATTGCCATTATTCTTTGGCATCGCATCTTGAGGGTTGGGGGTATGTGTCATTTTGTTTTGCCAATGCGTAACGGCCCCGAGGTAAGCAGACCTAATGCTCGGTATGCGGTGGAGGCGATGGAATTATTCAGGCGGAATATCCCGCTCAGCACGACGATTAAGGAATACAAAGGCATGATTTATGGTGGCGCCAATATTCGACAGGAATTCGCGGGGACCGATGCGGGTACGATCGGTTTGCGGAATGCGGATTTTGCCTTGAATCTTCTACAACGGCTCAAAATAGAGGTGGTCAAAGTGGATGTCGGGAAAACCTGGGCCAGACGTGTTTCCTTCGATATCGGTAGTGGGTTCGTTGAGGTGAAACCCGTGAAATCTACTGAGCTCGAAACCTGAGGATATACAATGATCAAAGTTTTTATCGTCGACGATTCCGCGACAGTCCGAAAGGTAGTGGGTGACCTGCTCTCGTCATCGTCGGATATCGAAGTGATCGGTGCCGCGCACGATCCGTTGTTCGCCATGAAACGCATGGAACAAGCTTGGCCAGATGTGATCGTGCTCGACATTGAAATGCCGCGTATGGATGGTCTGACCTATTTGAAGAAAATAATGTCGGAACGGCCAACGCCCGTGGTTATGTGTTCCACCTTAACCCAAAAAGGCTCTTCTATAAGTTTGGAAGCACTAAGATTGGGGGCCGTGGAGGCAGTGGGTAAACCTAAAGGGAATCTTAAGCAATCGATGAATGGTTCAGCGGATATCCTCATTGGCGCGGTCAAAGCCGCAGCGCGGGCAAATATGCGGCTGGTCCAGGAAAACCTCGACAATGCTGCCCAGGATGGAAATTTCCGAGGACAACACGGTGCGGATTCGGCTCTACCCACGGTTGAAGCCAGTGTAAACCCAATGCTTTCGAAACGAATCGCGGCGATTGGCGCATCAACGGGGGGCGCCCACGCCTTGGAGGTTGTTTTAAAACAATTGCCACGTTCCACGCCTGGAATCGTTGTGGTTCAACATATGCCGGAGAAATTCACCCTGGCCTTCGCGGAACGCCTCAACGCGATCTGCAAAATGGAAGTTAAAGAAGCTCGGAATAACGATAGAGTGAAAGTTGGGCGAGTACTGATCGCGCCGGGTGGATACCACATGGTGGTGCAGCGAAAAGGCGCTCACTTTGTGACATTGATAAAAGCCGGCCCCCTTATAAACCGCCATCGACCGTCGGTTGACGTATTGTTTCGCTCCGTCGCCAAAGAAGCCGGAAAAGACGCAATCGGAATTATCATGACTGGAATGGGAGACGACGGCGCATCGGGGCTTAAACAAATGCACGATACAGGGGCATTTACCTTGGCGCAAAATGAAGCGACGTGCGTGGTTTACGGAATGCCACAGGTTGCCGTGAAAAAGGGCGCCGTTGACGAAGAAGTGCCTTTGAGTTCGATTGCGGGAAAGATTTTGAATTAGGGTATCGCCCGCGAATCGTTTAAATATTCCCAATTCGGATGAAACTCAGTAAAACCTAAGCAGAGCCAGTAATATGACGAATTTTATAAATTCAGTGGACGAACGAACCCGGCTTGCCGGAACGAATCGAATGGAGCTTTTATTGTTCACGCTTGGCGAAGATGCCAAAACTGGATATTCTGAGATATTTGGGATCAATGTATTTAAAGTCCGGGAAGTGATGACTATGCCAAACATTACCCGAGCCCCCGATATGCCCCGCGCCGTGGAGGGTATGGTGAGTCTTCGGGGAACCGTGGTGCCGGTGATTAACCTGCCCGAGTTCTGTGGACTTGAATCCGATAAAAAGCCCGAGGTATTGATGATTACCGAATATAACAAACATGTGCAGGGTTTCATGGTTCATGCGGTGGAAACCATCGAACGATTGGGATGGGATGAAGTCAAGGCGCCTCCATCCATGTTGGCCAACGGTTTCGACGGATTGGTCACCGCGATAGCGGAACTTTCGGACAAACGTTTGGTGATGATCATGGACGTTGAAAAAGTGCTTGCTGAAACGACAAAATTTTACGAAGATGAATCGATTTTCGACGGGATTGATTCCCAGGAAAAAAAGAATGTTACGGTGCTGTTTGCTGACGACTCCAGCGTTGCCCGAAATCAGATCATTAAAACACTCGACCACATTGGGTTTCGTTATCACGTGGCGGCCAACGGAGTTGAAGCCTGGACAAAATTAAATGAGATTGCAGACCGGGCCGAAGCGGCGGGACTTCCCGTTAAGGATAAAATCCAATTGATTCTGACCGATGTGGAGATGCCGGAAATGGACGGTTATGTCCTCACTCGAAAGATTAAAGCGGATGCCCGGTTCGATGGTATTCCCGTGGTAATGCATTCGTCGTTGACGTCCAAGACTAACCAAGCCTTGGGTACGTGTGTTGGCGCAGACGCCTATGTCTCCAAATTTCTCCCCCGCGAATTGGCCAGCGTGTTGGTCGATGTCATGCAAATGCCTGGGTCGTCACTAACAAAGAAGTAACGGGCAATAGGCCATACGCCAATTTATTGGCGTATGGCTCTATTCCGCCGTCAATCTTTTCCTGTATTTTGTTCTAAATTCCAGATTGAGCAGTAACTGCCTGAAAAGCCAAGCTTGGATATCTGGCTCAGATATTGCTTCTGCCTGTTGGTACAAATCGTTTTTTTATGGACTTAATAGGCAAAAATGGCGGATGAACTTGATTTAAGTGAAAAAAAGAACCCTCCCTACAAATCGAAGCCGTTGATAATCGGTGGAGTAGCGTTCGTAGCGATAGCTATCGGCGCTGCTTTATATTTCATGGGAATCTTTCCCGCAGGTCAAGTAGATCAGGGGGAGACTACGGAAAAAGAAGAGACGGAAATACCAAAAACACCGATTTATATCAGTCTCGATCCGGCCTTCGTGGTGGGGTTCGGTAACAAAAAAGGCGCTAAATTATTACAGCTATCGATCAGTGTGTTGTCTTATAAACAAGAGACTATCGACGCTATTGAGAAACATAAGCCAATGGTTCGTAATAATTTATTGCTTCTTTTTAATGCTCATGATCCTTTGGAGTTGAAAACAATCGATGGCAAAAATCGTTTGCGTAAGGAAGCCTTTGACGCTATCGCTCAGGTAATTAAGGAAATCGAGGGATTAGATGGGATTGAAGACGTGTTTTTTACTAGATTCGTGATGCAATAAAACATGGCGATCAACGATCTTCTTTCCCAGGACGAAATTGACGCGCTGCTCCATGGAGTCGATGACGGGGTAGTTGAAACGGAAAACGATAGCAATTCCGAAAGTGGTGAGATTCAATCCTACGATTTTACCAGTCAGGACCGAATCGTACGTGGACGGATGCCTACCTTGGAAATGATCAATGAAAGGTTCGTTCGCTATTTTCGTATCAGCCTTTTTAATTTCTTACGCCGGTCGGCGGAGATCGCTATTTCAGGGGTTCAAATCCTCAAATTTTCCGAATACACCCATAGCCTTTTTGTGCCCATTAATCTCAACTTGGTTCGATTCAATCCGCTGCGTGGTAAGGCTTTGTTTGTGCTTGATCCAACCTTGGTGTTTACCTTTGTCGATAATTTTTTTGGAGGCAGTGGCAAGTTTTACAACAAGATAGAGGGGCGTGAATTTACGCTGACGGAAATGCGGATTATCAAATTGATTCTCGACCTGATATTCAAAGATTTGAAAGAGGCATGGAAACCAGTACTCGATGTGGATTTCGACTATTTAAACTCAGAGGTTAATCCCCAGTTTGCCAGTATAGTGAGCCCTTCCGAAGTAGTTGTGGTTTCTACGATTCATATCGAGACTGACGGTGGTGGTGGCGATCTTCATATCACCATGCCCTATTCAATGGTCGAGCCGATTCGTGAATTACTGGATGCTGGTATTCAGAGTGATCGGGGCGATACCGATGATCGATGGCAAGTCATGCTTCGGAATGAAATATTAGGCAGCCACGTTGGATTAAGTAGTGTTTTGTTGGACAAAAACCTTTCCATAAGGGACTTGGTTGAAATGAAAAAAGGGGATGTGATACCGGTTGAACTTCCTGATACGGTTACGTTAAAGGCAGAGGAGGTCCCGCTTTTTACCGGCCAGGTTGGTGTGTCAAATGGAAATTATGCAATACGTATAAATGAGAAAATTAAAACAGAGAAGTATGGAAACATGGTGTAGCGAGGTTGATGATAATGAATGAAGGGGAAAATGAAACACTAGATGAGGTCAAAGAGCCTGACAATTCACGACTAGAGGAGGGGGAAAATGAGTCGAGTGCCGATGATTGGGCGGCGGCGCTCGAAGAGCAAGGGACTGAAACTCTCGATTCGGAGTCGAGCGATGAGATATCGCCGGCAGCATATCAGAATTTCGATGGTTTGGACAAAAATGACGCGCCGCGTCAACAGGGCGATTTCAATCTCGATGTAATCCTTGATGTGCCAATCACTCTCTCAATGGAAATTGGACGGACCCAAATCAACATTCGTAATTTACTCCAATTTAATCAGGGCTCGGTGGTCGAACTGGATCGCCTTGCGGGTGAGCCGATGGATGTTTTGGTTAATGGAACTTTGATCGCCCACGGAGAGGTTGTTGTAGTAAATGACCGATTCGGCATCCGGCTTACCGATGTGATCAGTCCTGCGGAACGTGTGAAAAAGCTGAAATGAGATAAGAAATGGTTGTTGGTTAAAGGTTTATAAAAGTTGGAATCATGAGGAAGGTATGAGTTCCACTTTGAACTGATAACTGATAACTGATAACCATGAATTATTGACCAATAACTGTGAAGCGTAAACTATTAATCTATAACTGTGAACGAATACTAACATTCTTCGCGGTAGTGTTTCCCGAGAATAGTGTTTTAGCCACGGTAAAACCTTTTTCATCTGCGGACCCTCAATCGTTAAATTTTGCCAATGTGATGCAATGGTCTACCGGTCTGTTAGTGGTGTTAGTTACCATTTTCATCTGTGCCTGGTTATTACGCAAGTTGTCTAGGTTTTCTTCACCAGGGGGAGGAAAGCTAAGAGTTCTGGGCGGAATTTCTTTGGGAGGGCGAGAAAAGGTCGTATTACTGCAGGTTGAAGGAAAGCAATTGCTCTTGGGGGTTGCACCAGGTAGTGTGCAAACACTTTGTGTTTTCGAAAAACCGAATGATCTTTCAGCGGATTTAAATTCGCCTGATTCGGTCCAGCCATTTTCGTTTGTTGACAGTTTGGCAAATGCTATACAACGCAACCAAGATGATAAATCTTAAACGTTTTCTTACGATTTCGATATTGTTAGGGTTGGCCCTCTATTGGCCAACACCTGGATTCGCAGCACCGGGGATGGAGGCATTGACGGTGACGACCGATGGAAAAGGAGGGCAAAGCTATACGGTTACGATCCAGATTTTGATACTTATGACTTTGCTGACATTACTGCCGGCATTGCTTTTCACTATGACGGCATTTACACGAGTCATGATCGTTCTCGCGCTCCTTCGGCAAGCTATTGGAACCCAACAAACTCCAAGCAATCAGATTTTGCTGGGTCTGTCGCTGTTTTTAACAATGTTTATTATGATGCCGGTTTTTGATCGTGTAAACGAAGTGGCCGTCCAGCCTTATTTCAGTGAGGAGATCAATTTTATGAAAGCATTGGAAAAAGCCTCGGTACCCTTTCGGGATTTCATGATGAAACAGACTCGGGATACTGATTTGCAAATGTTCGCTCGGATTTCGGGTAACGAACCCTTCGCTTCGCCGGACGATGTGCCTTTGACACTTTTATTACCAGCTTTTGTGACGAGTGAGCTTAAGACTGCGTTCCAAATCGGGTTTTTGGTGTTTTTGCCATTCTTGATTATCGATTTGGTCGTATCGAGTGTCTTAATGTCTATGGGCATGATGATGCTTTCGCCACTGATTATTTCACTGCCGTTTAAGATTATGTTATTCGTATTAGCAGATGGTTGGTCTCTGATTATCGAAACATTGGCAGCAAGTTTTTATGCTTAGATTCTCATCATGAATTCTGATGCCGTTATGATGATTGGCCAGGAAGCTTTGGTGGTTGCCGTTAAGATCACGGCGCCCATTCTGCTTTCATCTCTTGCTGTAGGGTTGCTGGTAGCTATGTTTCAAGCCGCAACTCAAATTAATGAAATGACACTGACGTTCGTTCCAAAATTGATAACCCTCGGGGTGATCATGGTCGTTGCAGGACCCTGGATATTATCGACTCTTGTGGATTATATGCAGACTCTTTTTAGAAATATTCCTTTTATGATCGGTTAGTTTCAGTGGGTCACCTCAATATCCTAACGCCAAGTAAAGTTAAATTTTTCATGACCACATCAATGTGTAAATGGCCACTAAAAAAATACGAGGCTTAAATGAACGATAACCGCTTTAAACGCACTTGAAAAAATCCCATATTCCGATATTTGATTGTCTTATTGTCGACCGTGTTTTCTCTCTTATATTCTCAGTTGTTGTTGAGTTGAGGAAGTGGGATAACAAGCAGACTTGAAACAATGCAATTTTCTGAATCTCAATTATTGACCTTGGTTGCGTCGTTTTTTTGGCCATTGCTCAGAGTTGGTGGAATGTTTGTGACTTTGCCAGTGTTTAAAAGTAATTCCGTACCGCTTCGAATCAGAGTTGTTTTATCGGTTGCGATTACTTTGGCAGTGATGCCTTCATTACCCGCGTTGCCGACGATGCCTTTATTTGGGTATGAAACTCTGATAATAGGCTCTCAACAGGTTTTAATAGGGATTTTGACCGGTTTTATCCTCCAACTAGTATTTGAAGCAGTGATTTTTGGTGGTCAAAGTATCGCCTTCAGCATGGGATTAGGGTTTGCTTCGATGATCGATCCTCAAACCGGTGTGCAAGTCCCTATCGTTGCCCAACTTTATACAATTCTTTCGACCTTGGTTTTTCTTAGCATGGATGGGCATTTATTAATGATTGAATTATTAATCGGAAGTTTTCGAACGCTCCCGATAGCAATTCAGGGCATTGCCCCAATCGGCTTATGGCAATTGGTTTTATGGGCTAGCCAGATATTTGCAGGGGGTTTTTTATTCGCATTACCCGTATTGAGTACTCTGCTGTTGGTCAATTTAAGTTTTGGAGTGGCTACACGTGCAGCACCACAATTAAATATTTTTTCCGTTGGATTTGTAGTCACTATTTTGTTCGGTTGGATTCTCATCTTGCTGACCTTACCGAATGTCTTGTCTTGGTTCGCCGGTTTTTTATCTGAGGCCTATCAGTTGATAACTGAAATCTTGTCGACTTAGGAATGGCTGAAAATACAGGTCAGGAGCGTACCGAGGAGCCTACCGAGAAACGCTTGGAGGATTCACGGAGGAAAGGACAAGTTGCACGTTCTAAGGAATTGAATACTTTTGTCGTCATGATTTCAGGCGCTGCTTTATTGATGTTGGCAGGACAACGAATGCTGGAAGAATCGATTCATTTGTTCCGTAGCCAGTTTTCGTTGACCCGCGATCAAGTTTTTGATTCGAACGTCTTAGTGACACAATTATCCCAATCAATATTGTCCGGGTTTTCTTCCATCATCCCTCTTCTTATTGTGACTATCCTTGCCGCTTTTGTTGGTTCGATTTCATCGGGAGGCTGGATATTCAGCTTCCAGGCGATAACACCTAAATTTGAGCGATTCGATCCTATAAAAGGTGTAGGGCGCCTTTTTTCAATGCGGAGCTTAGTAGAACTGGTGAAGGCTCTATTAAAGGTTACTCTGGTTTTGGGTGTCATGGTGATTTTATTCCAGATCTTTTTTGATGAATTTTTAGAATTAAATCGGGAGCCTCTCCAATCGGCAGTGAGCCACGCTGCAAAATTGATTGGAGTTTCCTTTTTGGTTCTTTGTTGCTCGTTGGTTGTCATTGTAGCAATCGATGTTCCGTTTCAGAATTGGAATCATAAACGACAATTGAAAATGACCCGACAGGAAGTCAAGGATGAAGCTAAGGAAAGAGATGGTAATCCAGAGGTCAAAGGGCGAATTAAACGATTGCAAACCGAAATGGCACAACAGCGAATGATGGAAAAAGTACCCACAGCAGATGTCATCGTCACCAATCCAACCCACTTTGCGGTGGCGCTTCGGTATGATCCCGAAAAAGGGCAAGCACCGCGAGTAGTGGCAAAGGGAAAAGATATCATTGCCGCTAAGATTCGCTCGCTAGCCAAAGGAGCGAAAATTCCCTTAGTAACGGCACCACCATTGGCTAGGGCATTGTATTCCTCCGTCAAGCTTGATGCAGAAATTCCAAAAGAACTCTATTTGGCAGTAGCTCAGGTATTGGCCTATGTCTATCAATTGAACCAAATGCACGGATCATCTACTGAATATCCTGTTCCACCTGAGGACCTACCGGTACCCGAGCACCTAATTAAATCAATGGATCACCATGAATAAAGGCCAGTTTTTTGACAACTTAAAAATAGCCGGTCGTCAGGGTTTAGGAACGCCCATATTTATATTGGTACTATTGACTATGGTGATGCTACCAATTCCCGCATTCCTGTTAGATCTTTTTTTTACATTCAATATTTCATTCTCATTGATTATATTGTTGGTCGTTGTATACACCCTTCGTCCGCTAGATTTTGCTATTTTTCCAACTGTCATTTTGGTTTCGACTTTATTGAGGCTTGCCTTAAATGTCGCGTCGACTCGTGTTGTTCTTCTCGAGGGTCATCATGGTGGGGATGCAGCGGGGAAGGTTATTGCAGCGTTTGGGCAATTTGTTATTGGAGGGAACTATACGGTTGGGTTTGTAGTGTTTGCTATTCTCGTAATTATTAATTTTGTTGTGGTCACCAAAGGTGCGGGCCGTGTTTCAGAGGTCAGTGCACGATTTACACTGGATGCTTTACCCGGCAAACAAATGTCCATCGATGCTGATTTGAATTCT
Organism: uncultured Methylococcales bacterium; assembly: GCA_964653275.1. Classification (GTDB taxonomy): domain Bacteria; phylum Pseudomonadota; class Gammaproteobacteria; order Methylococcales. The sequence continues at coordinate 17,533 of CAZZET010000029.1, read as the reverse complement.
GGAATGTTGACCCAGGACGAAGCTCGTCAGCGTCGGGAAGAGATTACCCAGGAATCTGATTTTTACGGATCGATGGATGGTGCTAGCAAGTTTGTTCGGGGCGATGCGATAGCCGGTATTTTGATTTTGTTCATCAATATTCTTGGTGGGTTTATTATTGGTACCGTGCAACATGGTTTGAGTTTTGCCGAGGCCGCACAAAATTATGCTTTATTGACGATTGGCGACGGTTTGGTGGCACAAATACCCTCGCTGTTGCTGTCAACAGCATCAGCGATCATTGTGACACGGGTGACCCGTGGCAACCAAGATATGGGGAATCAGTTTTTCGTACAATTTACTGAGAACCCTAAAGTTTTGGCGGTAACTGCAGGAGTCGTTGGATTGTTGGGCATAATACCTGGAATGCCAAATATGGTGTTTTTATTATTCGCTGGCGTATTAGGGGGGGTTGCCTATTTATTGGAGAGCAAAAAAAATAGGTACGATGAATTGGAAACACCACCAACTATTCCAGATCCATCGCCTGAAACGAAGGAACTCTCTTGGGACGATGTGCTTCCGGTTGATGTTATAGGTTTGGAAGTCGGATATCGATTGATTTCATTAGTGGATCGAAATCAAGGCGGACAACTGATGATGCGCATAAAAGGCGTGCGGAAAAAGCTTTCCCAGGAATTGGGCTTTCTAATTCCCTCTGTACATATAAGGGATAATCTTGATTTGGCGCCTAACGATTACAGTATTTCGATTTTGGGCGTAACGGTTTCGCAATCCGAAGTTTATCCTGAACGTGAATTGGCTATTAATCCCGGACAAGTCTTCGGCAAATTAAAAGGGATAGAAGGACAAGATCCGGCATTTGGTTTGGAGGCAGTGTGGATTGAACCCGAGCAAAAAGATCACGCACAAACCTTAGGCTATACGGTAGTCGACCCAGGAACCGTTATTGCTACACATTTAAGCCATATTCTGCAAACCCAAGCCTACCAAATATTCGGTCACGATGATGCCCAGCAATTATTGGATAGCTTGGGAAAGACTGCACCTAAGTTAGTTGAAGATCTTGTTCCAAAAATTCTTCCGCTGAGTATTTTTGTTAAAGTGTTACAAAATCTTCTCAAGGAAAATGTTCCGATTCGCGATATTCGATCAATCGTCGAGACTTTGGCGGAATATGGATCTAAGAGTCAAGACCCCGACGCGCTAACGGCGGTCGTCCGGACCAAGTTAGGGTCATCCATTGTTCAAAAAATCAGTGGAATCAAAGAGGAAATTCCAGTTATAACTCTGAAGCCAGATTTGGAACAGTTGTTGCAACAGACATTGCAAACCGCTGGATCGGATAACGCCACGATTGAACCTGGACTTGCTCAACGTATTCATCAATCGTTGGAGGAAAGCACTCAGAACCTCGAGGCACAAGGACATTCTCCGGTATTGTTGGTTTCGTCCGCGTTGCGACCATGGTTGGCGCGATTAGTGAGGCATACTTTAAAGAGTTTGCATGTGTTGGCTTATACCGAGATTCCCGACGAGAGACAGGTGAAAGTTGTGGCCACGGTTGGACAGAATGTTTGATGGATAATGAGGTTTTTTGATGAAAGTTAAACGGTTTTTGGCGCCGGATATCCGCCAGGCTATGCAAATGGTGCGTGAGCAACAAGGCCCCGATGCTGTTATTTTGTCCAATCGCAAAGTCGATGGAGGAATTGAAATAATCACAGCTCTTGAATTTGACGCAGAGTTGCTTAGCCAAACAATGTCGGAATCATCGGAGACGGTTCGGGTGGCAGGTACGAATCCTACTACCGAAGAGATTCCGCAGACAGTAAAAACAAAATCCAAGCCAAACATCAAACAATCCGGAGTTTCTGGTTTGGGTTCGATCGTGGACCGGTTCCTTGGGGAGCAGAAGGAATTTGATGATTCGGCTCAAAGGCGAGGAGTTGAATTGCCGGCCTCAAGCACTAAACTGGCAAATGAAAAGATTGGGATACCTGAAAAAAATCTGGAAATTTCAGGGTTACATCAGGAAATTCGGGACATTCGCCGACAGTTGGACTATGTAGTGTCTGAAAATACCAATACCCAATATAGCTCTAAGCATCCCACTCACATTGGTGTATTACGATATCTCTCAAATTATGGGTTCCATAAACGACTATGCTTTGACTTAGCAAACCAATTTGGAACGGATTATGATTACTCATCTGCCAAACAAAAAGCAAAGGATGCTCTGGCCGCTAAAATTACAGTATCGGGGGATGATTTGATCGATGCCCAAGGGGTCGTCGCTTTAGTAGGTCCCACCGGGGTTGGAAAAACAACAACCATAGCAAAGTTAGCTTCAAAAATCTGTTTGAAAAATGGTCAGAACCAAGTGGCATTGGTCTCTATTGATAATTATCGAATCGGAGCTCATGAACAACTGAATACTTATGGCCGAATTTTAGGAATTCCGGTGCGTACTGCATCGAGTCCAAAGGAACTCAAACAGATTGTAAAAGGGTTTAGAAATAAACGATTAGTTTTGATAGATACTGCCGGCATGGGTCAACACGATGATCGATTGGCTCGCCAACGATCATTTCTTCATGATCTAAATATGCCGATCAAGATGTATCTATTGATGTCTGCGGCCAGCCAAATGAGGGTTTTGAAAGAAGTTTTTGATGCTTTTCGAGGGTTTCAACCGAAAGCCTGTATTCTGACTAAACTTGATGAAACTGCTTTTCTGGGACCGGCTCTTTCTTTAATTATTGAACAAGGTTTGCCGCTTTCCTTTGTTACCGATGGACAAACCGTACCGGATGATATTTATCAGGCAAATCGAAGTTCGATTGTCGAACGATGTTTTGAAAAGGATCTGAGCAGTCATGATGAACCACTAACAGATCCGGGACAATTCCAATTTCAGAAAAGTGTTGCCCAGGATTTTTTGTAAACAAACCCGCTAATTAGAATAATAATGAAGAATCGATTCAAACCAGTACGTGTTTTCGCGGTGGTCAGCGGGAAAGGTGGTGTTGGTAAAACCAACGTCGCTGTCAACCTTGGAGTTTCCTTAATTGAGCAGGGACAAAGGGTTGCATTACTTGATGCAGATATGGGGTTAGGGAATGTGGATGTTTTGTTGGGATTGAAGCCTAGATTTAATCTTTCCCATGTGTTGGAAGGGAAGCGGACTTTAGACGAGATAATAGTTACTGCACCGGGGGGCTTACAAATTATTCCCGCATCTTCTGGAATTCAAAGTATGTCTGAGCTATCGCCAATGGAGCAAGCAGCGGTAATTCGTGCGTTCGGTGAAGTTAAACAGGAGATCGATGTGCTCATTGTCGATACTGCAGCCGGGATTGCTGGGGGCGTCGTTAATTTTGCCAAGGCCTGCCAAGAAGTCATCGTCGTCGTATGTGATGAACCTACTTCACTGACCGATGCTTATGCACTCATTAAAGTGCTTAATCGGGACCATGGTCTTTACCGTTTTCAGATTTTGCCTAATAGGGTCAAAAACACAGAGCAGGGCTTTGAGTTGTTTACCAAGCTATGCAGGGTGTCTGACCAGTATATGGATGTAACACTGAATTTTTTGGGGTCGATTCCCGAAGATGAATCATTGCGAAAGTCGGTGCGAAAACAACGCGCGGTGGTACAAGCTTTTCCCCGAAGCGATTCTGCGCAAGCGTTTAAAGATTTGGCTGGTAAAACCTCATCCTGGCCATTGGCCGATAGTGCTGGTGGAAAACTGGAGTTTTTCATCGAACGCATGGTGAATTCAAATCGGATGGTAAGCGAAGCGCTAGCATGAAAAACATTGCTGCTTATTCTACTCAAGAACATGAAGATTATGAAACGCTAGTTGCGCAGCATGCGCCGTTAGTCAAAAAAATAGCGTGTCATTTACTAAATCGTTTACCGGTAACCATTCAATTAGACGATCTGATTCAGGCGGGAATGATTGGTTTACTTCAGGCATATCGACACTACGATCTAAGCCAGGGGGCCAGTTTTGAAACCTACGCTGGGATTAGAATTCGAGGTTCAATGCTGGATGAAGTTAGGCGATCTGATTGGACACCTCGCTCGGTCCACAAAAAGGCTCGGATGGTCGCAGAAGCTATGCGGGCGATTGAAACCCGCACAGGAAGAGATGCTCGTGATGTTGAAGTGGCTGAGGAGTTGTCGATTGAAATATGCGAATATCATAGGATCTTACAAGACTCCCTAGGGTGTAGGATTTTCAGTATTGAAGAACTCAATCAAAGCGAAGAAAATTTCCTTGAGGAATCCACCTCCGAGTCAGAAGCGCCATTTGATAGCTTGACGCAGACAGGTTTTAAAAGGGCATTGGTGGACTCAATAGCGGGCTTACCCGAACGGGAAAGGTTAGTTATTTCACTTTACTATGACGATGAACTTAATTTACGGGAAATAGGAGAAGTGCTTTGTGTAAGTGAATCCCGAGTCTGCCAGATTCATTCACAGGCGATGCTGAGGCTACGTGCTCGGATGGTTGATTGGTTGGATGATGAATGATGTAGGAAGCTGTCCAAGAATAGGGAGTTTACTGCGAAAAAGAGGATATTGGCTCATTTAGTTAAAAAATAGCCACAAGACCACTTTCCGTCGCTGCAGTTTCTATTGTTGGATAGCGATATTGCGAGTGGAGCATGGACAGATCCACATTTCCAGACTATCTATTAAGGCAAATAATTTGAAATCGAAGTGTATTCTAACCGTGATGTATAAAGCTAATGGTGAATAATTGTGGATAAAGATATGAAGATTCTTATTGTGGATGATTTTTCCACCATGAGGCGCATAATAAAAAATTTACTACGTGAACTCGGTTTTACCAATACCATCGAAGCCGACGACGGCCAAACTGCTTTACCGAAGTTGCAGGAGGGTGGGATCGATTTTTTGGTGACCGATTGGAACATGCCTGGGATGACCGGTTTAGAATTGTTGAAAGCGGTGAGGGCCGATCCGAATTTATCAAACCTGCCAATCTTGATGGTTACTGCGGAAGCTAAACGCGAACAGATCATCGTCGCCGCTGAAGCGGGTGTCAATGGATACATTATCAAGCCGTTCACAGCAGCAACATTGAAGGAAAAGATTGAGAAGATTTTTGACCGAATCAGCGCCAGCGCTTGATGGACCGATTATGGAAGCATTGACACAAGAACAAGCAAATGAGAGGCCCGTAGAAAGCCTTTTGGCGCAAGCCAAGGAGCTAGTAACAGCCATTGAGAAAGGCGACGATTTAAGCACGGATCGGCTCCTTGATGAAATAAGGGCTGTTCGTGGGAACGTATTATATCAGAAGTTGGGACAATTAACCCGCGAACTTCACGATAAAATGCTTGGATTTGCTATGGATTCTAGGATTGCTGACTTGACTCATACTAAAATCCCTGATGCACGAGAACGATTGAATTATGTCATTACCATGACACAGGAATCGGCGGATACGACCTTGAACGTCGTCGAAGAACTGGTGCCGCTCTCGGCAAAAATGGGAAAGCAATCGAGCGAGCTATCATTGAAATGGGGGCGATTTCTTCAACGGGAAATGCCCTATTCTGAGTTTAAGGAGCTTAGTTCGGAATTATCGGAATATTTTTCAGAATCAAAAGCCGGAATTGAAACAATTCAGTCCAAACTGAACGAGGTCCTTCTTGCTCAGGGGTTTCAGGATGTGACCGGTCAGATTATTCGCCGTGTAATCGGGCTGGTACAGGATGTTGAGGAAAGTATGGTGGAGCTGATTCGTTTATCGGGACTGCCGAGGTTCATTCAGGATGAGAGTTCGGAACAGTCCGCGGAACAACCTATGGAAGGACCGGCGATTCCGGGAGTCGAGCAAGGAAAGATGATGGATACACAGGATGATGTGGATGATTTGTTATCAAGTCTTGGCTTTTAACGGAACTTAACTATGGTCATAGATCTCGAGGACGAAATCTTACAGGATTTTCTGGTTGAGGCTGGGGAAATTATCGAACAACTTGGTGGACAACTGATCGATTTAGAACAGTCACCGGAGGACTATGATTTATTAAACTCGATTTTCCGAGGTTTTCATACTGTAAAGGGTGGTGCTGGATTTCTAAGTATCGATCCGTTGGTGGAAATCTGCCATCAGGCGGAGGATGTTTTTGACGTGCTTCGGCAGGGGAAAAAATCGGTAACCCCTTCTCTCATGGATACCGTTTTACAAGTTTTGGATCTGGTTGGCAAAATGTTCGACCAGATTCGTTCAGCCGCTTACCCTGATGCCGCGGATGAATCATTGCTGGAAAGTTTAAAGGTTTTTAAAGTACCCGAAGAAGAACAAACGAAACCCGTCCAGGAAGTCGTCGACAGCAGTTCTAATTCGGTTATTGAAAGAAAAGGTCAACACGAGGCATCCAGGGTTGATGCATCTCTCGATCATAGCGGTGTTTCTTTGGAAAAAGAGCCTCGAAGCGACGAAATAACCGAACAGGAATTCGAGGGTTTACTGGATGCATTACATGGGTCTAGTGATTCAAAAAAAGCTAAAGAAATATCAGGGAAAGATCAGAAAAACACTGCTAACGATGGCGAAATCACCGAAGAGGAATTTGACGGCCTGTTGGACAAAATTCACGGGGCCGGCCAGCATAAAGGGTTGCCGATACCAAGTAAGGCCAACAATATACACCAAAAAGATAGAAAAACAAAAGACGATCAGTCCTCCTCGAATAGCAGCGATGTTATTTCGGAAGATGAATTCGAAGACCTGTTGGATGAATTGCATGGCAAGGGAAAGCATGCGGGCGTGCCGGCCCATGAAGTGGAATGTAAATCGGTAAAACAATCCAAGGAAGTTGTGGAACAATTTCCGGACGAACCCAAATTGAAGGAGGTTCCCCGATTATCGGAAGTAGCACCTGCTATTGAGGAACCGGCTACCGCACGCCAACCTCAAATAGCGAAACAAAAAACAACCAAGATAGAGGCCACCGTGCGCGTGGATACTCAGCGTTTGGACAATATTATGAATCTTGTCGGAGAATTGGTTTTAGTTCGAAACCGCTTTGAGACATTAAAAGGGTTAATTGATAATGACCAGATGGGTCAAGCGATTAGCAATCTCGATGTGGTGACGGCGGACTTACAGTTGGCCGTGATGAAAACTCGAATGCAGCCCGTTAAGAAGGTTTTTGGTCGATTTCCGAGATTAGTGAGGGATTTGGCGCGTAATTTGAACAAGGAAGTTCGTCTGGAGTTACGGGGGGAAGAAACTGATTTGGATAAAAATCTTGTCGAGAATTTGGCCGACCCCCTGATTCATCTGGTACGTAACGCTATCGACCATGGTATTGAAATGCCGGATGAACGTGCGGCATCGGGTAAAACACGGGAAGGCTTGGTGATGCTATCGGCTTTCCAAGAAGGCGATCATATCCAGCTGACGATCGAAGACGATGGAAAAGGTATTAATCCCGGAGTTTTAAGCCGAAAAGCTATGGAAAAGGGTTTAATCGATCAATCTTCCGCCTCAAGAATGACCGATGACGAATGCTACAATTTGATTTTTCTGCCCGGGTTTTCGACCAAGACGGAAATATCGGATGTTTCAGGCCGTGGTGTTGGGATGGATGTGGTGAAGACCGCAATCGTCAAAATGAATGGTATGGTCCATATTGAATCGCTGGAGGGTCGGGGAAGCAGGGTGGTCATAAAAGTTCCACTGACCATGGCCATTATGCCCGCATTGATGGTTAAACTGAATGATCGAGCTTTTGCATTCCCATTATCGAATGTGGTAGAAATCCTCGAACTGGATCTTCGTAAGACTAGTGTTGTCGACGGCCAACTCGTGGCGATAATTAGAAATCAAGCGCTCCCGTTGTTTTATTTGAAAGAATGGTTAGTTCCAGGATTCCATCGTTCGCAACAGGAGGTACAGCTGGGTGATGTGGTTGTCGTCACTTCCGGGGATAAACTTATCGGTTTTGTAGTAGATCAATTGATGGGGCAGGAAGAAGTTGTCATAAAGGCCTTGGGCGCTAAATTAAAGGGATTGCCCGGGATTGCGGGGGCGACGATAACCGGCGATGGAAGAATCGCGTTGATTCTTGATATGGCTACCTTAATCACAAAATACGCAGCTTGATTGTGAAAGTATCGACAATCATCGAATTAGTATGCAAATCGGTGTTCCTAAGGGCAGTTTAAGAGGATTTTCGACTATGGATCTTCTTAGTTTTGTTGGGGTTATTCTGGCGTTTGGGGCCATCCTCCTAGGGAATTACATGGAGGGTGGGCACCTCGATGCGCTGGTTAATATACCGGCACTGATCATAGTCATTGGTGGGACGGTGGGGGCTGTGCTCTTGCAAACACCCCCGGCTGTGCTATTGCATTCGTCCAAAATTGTCAAGTGGATTTTCGCTCCAACGAAAATCGATTTAAAGGACCAGATTACTAAAATTGTGGATTGGAGTAGTTTGGCGAGGAAAGAAGGACTTTTAGGTTTGGAAGCAATTATTCCGGACGAAACCGATCCTTTTGCCAAAAAAGGCTTGCAATTGTTGGTAGACGGTAGTGAGCCGGAAGTCATTAGAGATGTTATGGAAGTGGAACTGGCGTCAAAAGAATACAAAGATTTACAAGCCGCAAAGGTTTTTGATGCGATGGGTGGATACGCACCAACCGTTGGCATTATAGGGGCAGTGTTGGGCTTGATCCATGTTATGGAGAATTTGTCCGATCCCAGCAAATTGGGAGGTGGTATTGCTACGGCATTTGTCGCTACAATTTATGGTGTCGGGTTTGCAAACTTGATGTTCTTGCCCATCGCGGGCAAGCTCAAACTACAGGCTAAAGTTCTTACTCGCTCGCGTGATCTGATGATCGAAGGTGTCTCGGGGATAGCTGAAGGAGAAAATCCAAGGAATATCGAAGCAAAGCTCGGTGGATTCTTGTATTGACGGAACAATGATTAGACGAACGAGATTAGATGAGGATGAAGTTGAGAATCACGAAAGGTGGTTGGTTTCCTATGCCGATTTAATTACGTTGTTATTTGCGTTGTTTGTGGTGATGTATTCGGTATCTTCGGTCAACCATGGAAAATATCGAGTTCTTTCAGAATCCATAGCATCGTCGTTTGGGGAAGGTGCTCGTAGCCTGGATCCTATTCAGATTGGAGAGCTTGTCCGTGCTAATATTCTCCACAACGAGCCCATGAGTAGCATGGAGGAGGGAAGTCAGACTCGGCAAAAGGATCCATCGGATGATCTAGATGACCCCGATCGACTGGTTCGCATTTCTAATCAGATCGAAGAAGTGCTTTCACCCTTTATCGATCAGGAACTAATCGATATCAAACGTGATGATTTATGGGTGGAAATCGAGATGAAAAGTAGCCTTCTTTTCCGCAGCGGTGGTGCTGATTTGGCAGATGAGGCGTTGCCTTTGTTACGGAAAATTTCGGAAATTCTTCGTGAGGTTCCCAATTCCTTGCAGGTCGAAGGGTATACTGATAATCTTCCGATTAACACCATCGAATTTCCGTCAAATTGGGAGCTATCTGCTGCGAGATCGGCGAGTGTAGTACACCGATTAGTCCTTGGTGGCGTCAACCCTCGGAGGCTTTCCGCGATCGGATATGCTGAATTTCAACCCATAGCGGACAACCGATTTGAGGAGGGGCGGTATAAAAACCGTCGCGTAGTGCTTGTCTTACTCTCCCAATCGGCTGCACGGCATAAGCTTGGCGCAGATGAAAGGTCAAAGTTGCTGGCATCGACACCGAAATTACCATCTAGATCTAAAGTTGGTATCCTGGGGCCATAATAACCTTATGAAGATCTGGGCGATTTCTAATCAAAAAGGAGGTGTAGCTAAGACGACTACGGTTGTTACACTAGGCGGATTGTTGGCATCGTGGGGGTTTAAAACTTTATTGGTTGACCTGGACCCGCACGGGTCACTGTCCAGCTATTTCAAAATGAATCCCGATGAGCTGGAAGTCAGTGTATACAATCTGTTTCAAGATGCCAGTCGAAAAATTGGATTAAACCCTGGTCTATACATTACGGAGACGGGTGTTGATCGTCTGTTTTTACTGCCGGCATCCACCGCAATTGCTACCTTGGACCGGCAGAGCCGTGATATTGATGGTTTGGGTTTGGTGATATCAAAAAGTTTATTCGCGGTTTCCAATCAATACGATTATGTATTAATCGACAGCCCCCCGATGTTGGGTGCTTTAATGATCAATGCATTAGCGGCCTGTGAATTTTTGATTGTCCCCGTGCAAACAGAATTCCTGGCATTGAAAGGTTTGGAGCGGATGTTCCAAACGCTTAATATGATTGAAAAATCAAGAGGAATATCGCTGAACTTTGCTATTGTCCCGACGCTATTCGATCGACGGACGCGTGCGTCAATCCAAAGTCTAAGAGTGTTGCGCGAACAATATCCTCCTTTCGTTTGGGATTCGGTAATACCCGTCGATACCAAGATCCGGGATGCAAGTCGGGCGGGGATCCCGGCATCCCACTACGTTCCTAAATCGAAAGCCGTTATCGCCTATATGCATTTACTCGAATCAATTATGGTCCAAACTATGGGAAACACCAAAAAAGTCGTATCTTTGTCATGAAAAAATTGAATGGAATCGGATTACCCGAGCGGGAAGACGCCTTAGATCAATATTTCCAGGCATTATTTTTTAATGAGCCTCAAGAAGGTGAATCCCGTGAACACGCGATCAATGCTGTTGAAGTTTCTGCAATAGCTTTAGACGAGCTAAGTAATTGTTGTCGTCAGGATTGTGAATCATCTAAGGTCTTGACCTGAGAATCTTTTACTAGATCAAGACTTAATATATTGGTGATAAATAATCACAATAAATAAAGGATCCAGTATGAATGATATTGCCGAAAAAAATGAAGTGTCACTACTTCAATTAGTATTATTTAGTTTAGGAAGTGAACTTTATAGTGTAAATGTCATGCAGGTCCAGGAAGTCCTGAGGGTTACCGACATTGCACCAGTGCCTGGTGCACCAAATGATATCATCGGTATTATAAATCTAAGGGGTAACGTAGTGACGGTAATAGATGCTCGTATTCGGTTCGGACTTGTGCCGAAGGAAACTGATGACCGCTCCCGAATCATAATTGTTGAGTCAGAGGAAGAAACCACCGGTATTTTAGTAGACAGTGTGGTTGAAGTAATTGATTTGGATCCTTCGACGATCGAATCAACACCAAAAGTCAATAATGAAGACAGTTCTAAGTACATCCGCGGTGTGAGCAGTTACGGGGGGAAATTATTTATTTTGGTTAATTTACAGACTTTCTTGAATGATGAAGAGATTATGGAGGTCGAAATATTTTAAGCCTCGTGAAGGTGGGGAAATGAACGAAATTAAATCCGGATTAACTTATGGGCCATGGGCTCGAATTGGTGAAATTAGTCGAGATAAAAAGGGTACTGAGAGTCGTAAAAAAAAACGGAAAAGAACTAAAGAAAAGGAATGCACAGATGATGGTCACAAGATTGATAAATTTGCTTAATAACTATTCAACTTACCTTTATTTTGCTCCACAACAGTATAAAACTCACGTCTACAGTTGTGGGTCGCGTGCTTTTCTTTGTTCTGGGTCGAAATAGAAGCCAGCTGAATAGTTATTCCCTTATTGGTGAATAGTCATTTTGTTAATTATATAAAAGGTAGACGAAAAGTGGCATACATAGATGTGCAAGACCCCATTCAGACTGCGCTATTGGTGTTAATCACTTCATTAGTGTGTCTTATTGGTCGGATACTGGGTTCTAATAGAAAGTTAGTCAGGCAGTACAAAGAGTTACAAGAACAAATTTCGTCATTGAAAAATGATATGGCGAACCTATGTTCGGTCGCGGTAAAGGTTGATCGGCAAAGGAATAAAATTGTCTTGCGGCTAAATAATGCTTTGGAACATATGGCTAATCTTGAGCAATGCCAAGGCAGTCTGAATACTTATCAAGCAGCAATTCAGGAGATCAAAAATGGGGCGGATACCCAAAATGTGATAAACGCGTGCGGGTTTTCGGAGGGAGAGGCGGAACTACTTGTTAAGATATACGGTGATGTGAAGAGGTCGAATAATGTTCCGTCTATTGCTGAGCCTAGGGTTGGTGCGGCTCATTGACTAAGACGCACGTAAAAAACAATTTTTCACCACAATGTAATTAGGTTTCTAGCTTGCAACAATTCTTAGGCGTAGAAGATAAGCTATTTCAAAGTCCGTTCTTCCACTATATACTCTCATTATTAGCTGTCCAATTAGAGTTAATCAGACAAATTTCGAGAGGAAATTAAAACATATGTGGATAAAAAAAAATCAGTTAGCACTCATCGTTGTGGTTCTGCTTGTTGTGGTTGGTGTCTATTTTGGCTCTATGAGTACGGAATCAAATTTACGAGACAAAATGCTTGATGCAGTTGCTGATCATGATCACGAAAATGCATTAGTTTATGCGACAGACATACTCAAACACGAACCTACTAATAGGGAAGCGAAGCGAGTTATTAGCGAGTCGGGACAAATCTTCTATTATTTGCAAGCTGCAAAATCAACATTGACTGAATTTATGGCTGGGAAAGACGATGCCACGATTGATGCAAAGCAGCTGTATGAACAATTTGACAAAGCCCGAGAGTACACTGGAAAAGCTAAAGCGCTAGATCCTCGTTTTAGGACGGTGTCTAATTTTGAAAAAACCCTGGATAAATCCCAAACAACACTAATTCATATTTTATCGTTAAATGTCTTTGAGCAAGGGCAATCCGTAGTGGAAAGGGCAGGAGCCAACTACCGGAAGACATCGGAGATAGTCGATGTGGCAACATCGTCACGATACCTTTCAACCTTTCTTCCATATCAATCCGCATGGGCCTCTGTAAATACGCCAATTGAGGAAATAAAGGAAGAGTTGAGTTCCAGTTTGAATGAAATGGATGAAATAGGCCGTTTAATATCGACTTATAGGGAAGGAAGCGCCAAGGACTTTACTATGTCACTATTGACCTATATAAGTGTAGTTAAAACAACGGCTGACACTTTATTGGTGCCTAAAGGAAGCTATAAGGATTTTTCCAAAGCAGCAAATCTTGCTACCAGTGAATATAAAAAAATACGTACCAAAGTAAAGAGAGCTACACCAAGGTCTACTTCGGGCGAAGGAGCCATGGTAAGTTTGCTTAAAGGAATCCCGGAATATCAAATTTCTCGAAATAGAAAAGTTGATGAAATAGTTACCACAAATCAGTCCTTGTATAAACTTTAATAAATTCGAGAACGGTTTTGTTAGGTCCTGGATCGGCACGGATTTTAAGAGATAAAAAAGACTGTGATTCGAGCATTATGCTTCGAATAGCGTTTTCACATGGTTCGTGTTTTTTTCTCCCAAGATAATCCGCGTTGATCCACTGGGCTTGGGTCTAACGGCTGTCAGTGCACAATAGTTACAGGACAAGGTGCTTTGCGTAATACCTCAGTGGCTACATTACCAATCATTAGCTCCTCAAGTTTTGAGTGAATTCGAGACCCCATAACAATTAGGTTGATTTCCTTTTCTTTTGCATAATTGCAAATTTCAACGGAAGGTGAGTAAGTACACGAGTCAAATTCAACAACGCTATGGTCAACTGTTGATTGGAGAGCTTTGTACGAGGGATCTCCAACTATTTTTTGTAATAAATTTTCAAATTTTTCATCCGTAAGCTCTTCTAGGTCATGCGGGTCGATAAAGACTAGCTCACGCAGAGCATTTTCTTGAATGTGAATATGGATTAAAGTAATCGATGCTTTTATCGATCGAGCAATCGAAAACGCGATCCAGGCCGCATGAAAGGCCGGTTTTGAATAATCGATGGGAACTAGCACCCGCTCTATTGACTTTAACATTTTTATAACTCCTATATCCTAATGTTTTTTGAGAATCAGAATGCCGATCCCACGGTGTCGAACATGAGAGGCTTTCAAGCGTTGGACTGTTTTATTGACAAAAAACTCCGGTATCATTTAATCATCGAAATGGACTGGAATCAATGCGCAAGAAGAATATTAGTGATATATGTTTTTTGCACCGCGAATTAGTACGAAATTCTCATACCTTCGCAAGGAGAGATAGACAGAGTAGATCAACCAATCATTGTTGATGACTTTTTACTGTTCCATTCCAACATTCCGCCCCTAAGATTTGTGACTCCTGAAAATCCCAGAGCAGTTAGCATAGCCGCTGCAGTAGTGCTACGTACACCAGCCCTACACACAGTAACAATGCGGTTGGAATGATGTTTATGAAGTTCTTGGTAACGAGTTGGTAATTGTGACAATGGGATGAGCCTACTTCCAGGGATATGACCCAATTCGCCCGTAAATTCTCGTTCTTCCCGAACATCAAGAACCAAAGGGGGATTTTCTGATTCGACTTGTGACTGCAGTTTTTCCACGGATACTTGCAGTACTTGGTTCAATTCAGCAATGGATGGGTAGTCAATTTCGGTATCTTCTGCTTCTGATGCATTGATTTGAAGCACTTCCTGAATTTGTTCCGGTAACGGCAAACCTAAATTTACCATCAGGTCAATGTATTCTTCCCTGGAGCAATCAGCTAGTCGAGGATTGTAGAGCTTTTCGTGGCCAATGGTTGAATGTGTATTTCCTCTATAATCATGTGCTGGATAAAGCAAAGTTTCATCCGGTAGAGTGAATAGCCGTTGGGTAATAGAGTCGTATTGGAGACCCGGGTCTCCAGCGGCGAAATCGGTACGGCCAGTACCTCCGATTAACAGACAGTCTCCGGTTAATACTCGATCATGGATATGGAGACTGATGCTATCTGGAGTATGTCCGGGTGTATACAAAACTAGAGCAGTAAGGATACCGACTGTCAATACATCTCCATCTTCAAGGTATTGGTCCACATTTGGTTGGGGAGCCATTCTATGTCGGGCTATTTTACATTCAGTCAACTGCCTTAAATCGGATGTTCCGGACCGGTGGTCGGCATGAGTATGCGTATCCAAAACGATTTCCAATTGGGTCCGTAGTACGCCAAAATCGCAAGATATCTATCGATGTTTTGGCTGATGGGGTCGACAATGATGGCCTTATTATGCTCGTTGCAGCCTATCAAATAGGTTTTACACTTTTCGTTGTTTAGCTCTTTAAAAATCACCGAATTGAATTTTTCTCTTGAAAATAACGTTTTGAATCAAAATAATCTGAGTATATATAGGTCTTAACGCCCGCATACGTTGTTTATTCTGCGAGATTATCGATCGCCTCACTGGTACTGAAGTATATTTTTCCAGGCGCTAGTGTAGTAATCAAGTTAGTTTGTTGCAGATCGTCCATAACGGGGCCTTTGACTTCAGTTAAATGCAGGGTGATGTGATTTGAGCGCAATGCAGCAACCATATGTTCGAGCATTTCCAACCCAGTGCTATCAATATGACTAATAGAAGTAAAAATAAGCACGATATGATCTATGTTCCTATTGTTAGCGGTTTGGTCGTGAATAAAATCCTCTACACACGCCGCGTTTGCAAAGGTAAGATTTTCGTCAACGCGAATCGCTATTAGATTAGTCCAGGTTTTGACGGAATGCCTTTTGATATTGCGAAAGTGTTGGGTATTCTCAACTTGGCCGACTACAGCTATGTGTGGCCTACTGGTACGCCACAGATAGCTAAGCAAGGTGATTAAAATGCCTATACCCAAGCCTTGCTCGATTCCAACCAAGAGTACGCCAATAAATGTGCTAACCTCAGCTAATCCGTCACTACGGTTATAGCGCCAAACCGTGATAATAGGACGCAGTTTAACCAGTGGCCAGATGGCGACAAGTATAACCGCAGCTAATGAGGTTTTGAGTATACTGCCAAAAAGATCCGTGAAGAAAATGACGGATAATCCGAGCATGGTTGCGGCAATCAGAGTTGATACCTGTGTGACGGCTCCCGCCGAAAAATTTACCATGGTTCGACTGAACCCTCCAGCTACCGGCATACCGCCTGAAATGGATGCCGCTATATTAGAAGCTCCTAACGCTACCAATTCACGATTAGGATTTATGCGTTGGCGACGACGATTGGCGGTGACTTTGGCGATTGCAACACTTTCTACATAAGCAATCAATGCGATGAAAAGTGCCGGAGTGAATAGTAGGCGCCAGTTCTCGCCGTTTATCCACTGAATTCGTAATGCAGGTAGACCCGTCGGGACTGTGCCAATGGTCTTAATCTGGGAGTCATGATCAAGACCGAAAGAATTGGAAATCATGGCAGCTATTGCAACAATAAACAAAGGGCCGCTTTTGCAGATCCCAGTAATTAATATCTTCTGCAGATTGAATTGTTGCAAGAAGCGGGATAAAGGATTGGCGAATATCAATAACCCAACGACACTCGCTAGACCGAACACCGCTGTAGTGGGGCGGAATGTTTTGAAAGCGTTTAGATAACAATCGCCTGAGATACCACAGACGGATAGATCGGAAAGTCCTAACAATGGTCCAATTTGGCTAAATATTATCAACAGTGCAGCACCACTAGTAAATCCGGTTAGTACCGGATGACTGATAAAGTTGACCAGCATTCCCATTTTAAATGCTGACATAAGGAGTAAAATCATACCGCTTTCAGCCGCCAATATAATAGCATTACTGATCGGGCTGCCGAGAGTGCTTATTTCAGGGGCAGACAGGACGCTTGCGACCATGATAGCGGCGATTGAAACCGGTCCTACAGATAGGGTGCGGCTGGTTCCCATGATTGCATAGATCACGGGTGGCAGAATGCTTGCGTATAGACCGACCTGAGGTGGTAGACCGGCTAGCATGGCATAAGCCATTCCTTGTGGAACTAATAGTATGGCCGTAATTAAACCAGCGAATAGATCACTTTGGAAATCCTGCCGGGAATAGAACTGTATCCACTCAACGAATGGGAATAGTCTTCCCAGTAATGTGGGTACGGGCTGGCCTGCCTGGGAATTTGGATTCATTTCAACGGTTGTAATCGTTTGTGATTATTAGTTGAAAGATAGTGAACCAGGTCAAAGAGTCTTTGTGGTAGTGGCCGGATGTTATTCTGCGTCACGCATATTACAGAACAAATTTTGTCATATTCAAATTAGAGACTCAAGTGGGATAATCAGAGTGGAAGTGAACATTTTATTTTTTCCCTCCAAAACTGCGCTTTACTCAATTTACGAATATATCTTGACTTGAACCTAGTATTAAAAGATGGTTTCTGCGTCCGTACCGCTTCGCCACGCGATCTTGAACTCGGCGCTGGTTTCGCACCACTTCCTCAAATGACTTGACGCGATTGTTGAAGTGCCTACTTTATTTTTCTTCTGGCGCTACTCACACGGCGGAACAACAGTGCGGCCTGATCCGCTACCGGGTGTTATGTCCCACCTCCTTAAAAACTAATCATCGAGTTTCGTCTCTCAAAATAATCAGGGAATAAATAAAATAATGC
>CAZZET010000028.1:0-38956 GCA_964653275.1 uncultured Methylococcales bacterium | reverse complement strand
TCGCCCTACTTAAGTTTGAGCCTTCTGTCGGTGTCACTATCAGATGTACAGGGTTGCTCATAAGACAATAACTCCAAATCGAAACACCTTCTTCACGACACCAGTGGCTGATTAAATTCAGGTATTCTTTGTCATCTTCTTCACAAAAAAATACATCTTGTCGCCGATTCCCTCTTTGCGTAATGTGATGAGGGTAATTCGGTACCACTATTCTTGCTATTCGTGCCATTTGTTAAGGTTAGCATAATTACGTATTGTGTCCCCCGAATTCAATAGCAAATTTGAATAGGACCAATCTGTGGTCCAGTGGCACCTCCACATATTTAAGAATCTTATTTATTGCCCGCGAGCGCTTGACTTCATATCCGATTGAAAAAACGCTCGTCTCACCCGCAACATCCGATATACGCAATACACACTGATGCCGGCTAGCAAATGTTTAAGTGAATGTCCGCAAAGGGCCTGATTGTCCAATTGATAGATTTCTTGATCGTAAATTTCACAAAGCTTAGCTAAACCATACCAAAATAAAGCATACCCCAAGTAATGACGGTGAGAATATCTCCGCTTGCAAAATAACAATACGATAGGAAGACTGATCAAGGGACCAAATTGAATTAAGGCATAGAACCTTAGGTCATCAGTAAAATCCCAGTAAAATACGCTGGCGATACCCATTAAAATAGCTGCAATCAAAAAATGGCGTTCAATATTGGGGTTGATGGATTCGGATAATACCGCGATAAATAGCCCCATAAAACTGATAGTCATGGGAAGCCGGTCCCAAACCAGAGTTCTGCTACTGGGTGCCCAATGGTAGAACGATGAACCCAAAGCAACCAAACACAGGCCAATAAAAAATATTTGCCATGAACGGCGGGCCAAAAGCTGTTTTTCTTTCAGACAAAACACGGCTCCTTTGAGGCCGACCATTAAAAATGGCAAGTTGGATACAACATTGAAGAAGTTGGGGATACCCCAAATCGATCTTTGATCAGCGAACTGATGATATGAGAGATCCTGAGGAATCGGCCCTATCAAAAAAAACGCTGCTCCAATAAATCCTAGGATTAGAACTACAAACAAATTTTGTCCTAGCTCTAACGAACCACGATTCACGATCACACACCCTTATTAACGAATCTCGGTAAATCCTTAGGTAGGTGGACTAGAAAGCATCTTCATCAAAGTTCATGATCGATCCGGAACCCGCCATAATAGAGGAAAACAAAGCGCTTGTCTGCGGTAACAAATGTTCCATAAAAAACCGTGCTGTATCAATCTTAGCCTGGTAAAACCGCGCTTCGGGTGTATCCAGTTTAGTTTGAGCAATCTCTACCATTCTAACCCACATGTAGGCCATTGCAACTAAACCGAACAGACGAAGGTATTCTACCGCAGCGGCACCCACTTCATCCGGATTGCCCAGACCTTTTTGCGCTATCGCACCCGTTGCTTTCTGTAAACGGCCAAAAGCCTTGGCCAAAGGTAGAACGAATGGTTCGAGCTTTTGGTCTTGAAGGTTTTCATTGATATAAGCGTCGACTGGGTGAAAAAATTGGCGTAATAACCGACCCATGCCCTGAGGCAATTTTCTACCTACCAAATCCAATGCTTGAATGCCATTGGTTCCTTCATAGATCTGGGCAATTCGGGCATCTCTGGCGTATTGTTCCATTCCGTTCTCACGGATATAGCCGTGACCGCCAAAAACCTGTACACCAAGGTTCGCTACTTCTGTACCGATATCGGTAAAAAATGCTTTAACAACAGGGGTAAGTAACGCGATAAACTCTTCTGCTTGTCCGCGCTTTTTAGGATCCGTTTCTCGTTCCGATTTATCCAAAAAGCAGGCGACCCAAGCACTCATTGCACGACCGCCTTCTGTATAAGCCCGCATAGTCAGTAACATTCGGCGGACGTCTGGATGGACGATGATCGGATCCGCAGCTTTATCGGGATATTTTGCCCCAGTTAGAGCACGGCCTTGAAGCCGATCGCGGGCATATTCCACCGCACCTTGATAGGCAACCTCAGCCAAGCCCAAACCCTGTATCCCCACACCGATACGCGCGCTGTTCATCATAACAAACATCGCTTGCATCCCTTTGTGGAGCGTCCCGACAAGGTAACCGTCAGCATTTTCCAGATTCATAGTACAGGTGGAAGACGCTTTGATCCCCATTTTATGTTCGATTGAGCCACAAGAAATACGATTTCTTTCCCCCAAGCTACCATCGGAATTAACCACATATTTGGGAACTAAAAACAGGCTAATACCCTTTATCCCTGGGGGCGCATCCGGCGTGCGAGCGAGCACCAGGTGAATGATGTTTTCGGTTAGATCGTGTTCACCAGCAGAAATGAAAATTTTAGTACCGCTAAGGTGATAGTTTCCATCCTCGTCAAGTGTCGCTTTTGTCCGAACCAAACCCAAATCGGTACCGCTATGCGGTTCGGTAAGACACATCGTACCGCTCCAACGTCCGTCCACCATATTGGACAGAAAAATATTTTTGAGCTCGTCGCTGCCAAAGCGTTTCAGCGCATTGTAAGCACCATGAGTTAATTCTGGATATAGGGCAAAGGACAGATTGCTAGAACACAACATTTCTCCGATGAGTGTATAGTGAATACTTAACAACCCTTGCCCACCATCTTCAGGATCAGCTGTGAGCGACGGCCAGCCACCTTCGACATATTGTGCGTAGGCTTCCTTAAATCCATTCGGCGTCTTGACCTCACCATTTTCAAAAAAACAGCCTTCTTCATCACCTGTCCGATTCAAGGGAAAGAGTAATGTTTCACAAATTTTGGCTGCTTCTTCGAGGACGGCATCAATTAGATCCGGTGTTAAATCCTCTGCCCCCGGCAACAGCTCTAGCCCTTCATTTTTCAGCAATTCATGGTAAACGAACCGCATATCTCTTAAAGGTGCTTTATAGGTTGCCATATTCTAGTTTCTCCTACGATGGTGCATAGTCTAATTTCGTAACGGTTTGCCCGTGTTTAACATATGTTCCAGGCGGTCCATGGTATCCGGATGATGCACCAATCCCATGAAAGCCTCCCGTTCTAACGCTAACACATCATCCTCAGACAAGGTATCGATGGGATCAGTGTCACCACCGCTCAACACATAACCAAGAGCATCGGATACAACGACATCATGATCGGTAGCTTTTCCCTGGCTATGGAATCCAGCAACCGCCATTTCCAAGGATGTTTTCCCTGATAATCCTGGCAAAGAAAATTCGGGTGGTTCCGGAGGCGAATAGTCTTGGCTAAGCGCCAAAGCTTTTGCTTTGGCATCAGCCAATAATCGATCCTTATTCATAGTGATGTCATCACTCTCACGTAATACCTGCATATCCCGAGCGTCGGCTGCAGACTTTGATACTGTAGCTGTTCCAATCAATTCGAATGCTTTTGTTACCGAAGGCATTGGACCCTTAGGATGCCTTGGATTTTCCGCCCATCGAAACAACATTTCCTTACATCCCCCCCAACCAGGAATAATGCCAACCCCAACTTCAACCAAACCAGTGTACAATTCTGCATGGGCTTGAACCGCATCACAGTGCATCAATAATTCGCAACCGCCACCTAAAGTTATGGCCGATGGCGCTGCAACAACAGGAAAAGGTACGTACTTCAAAGCTTTGTACACATCTTGCCCTTGTTTAAGCAAACCTTCTAGTTCAGACCATGCGGCAAGATTGAGTCCGAATAACATTAAACCCAA
Source organism: uncultured Methylococcales bacterium (assembly GCA_964653275.1). Classification (GTDB taxonomy): domain Bacteria; phylum Pseudomonadota; class Gammaproteobacteria; order Methylococcales. The sequence continues at coordinate 35,211 of CAZZET010000028.1, read as the reverse complement.
ATTTGCCCCGACGCAGAAATTTTCACCCTCATTGTGTATAACGAGCGCTTTATATTTTCCAGGGATAATGTTGATGGCTGTTCCGAACATTTCCATAATTTGTGGGTCCAGCGAATTCATTTTGCTTGTGAATTCAAGACACAATACACCGTCGCCAATATCCCATAGATTGCTCGACGCATTCTTCGCCAATGGTTTATTGTGTAGCTTAATATCCGATAACAATAATACTCCAGACCCTCGTTCAACATTGTGGTATTGGCTATCGAAACCTAAGAATTGTAAATTCCCCTCGTGGATTCGATACATCGAGAGGCCAGACTGCAGGAATTCTGGAACCGGCATATCTTCGGCTTCGAGCTTTTTCACCAACCAATCCACACCCAGCTGGTCAATGAGTTCGAAGGGTCCATAGGTCCAGTTATAACCTGATTTCATGGCACTATCGATCGCGACTATATCGTGGGCAATTTCTTTTGCATGGTGGGCTGCGTAAGTTAGAGTCTGTGAGAGTACCCGCCAAGCGTACCATCCTGTTTTGTCATTAAACTCTAACAATCCACGTATGCCACTTGATTTTGCCGCCGTTAAACTATCCAGCGTTGGCTTTTTGCTAGGGTGGTATTCCCCAGTGTTCAGATTTTTGGCTTCTTTGACTTTTTTCCCTTCGGACCTATTGAGACGGTAAAAACCACCTTTCCCTTTTCGTCCCGTATACCCCTCATCAATCATTTTACTAATGAGATCTGGAATTTCTTTGATGCCATGAAATGCATCACTTTCAGGAAGGTTGGAACCCATACTTTCATTAATATGGGGCATTAAGTCCAAGCCAACCAAATCCAACAAACCAAAAACACCTGTTTTGGGAATTCCAATTGGTTTACCCATCACAGCATCGGCTTCCTCCACCGTCAATCCAGCAGCCATTGCTTCAACCACACCACATTGCAGCCAAAATATCCCGATCCGGTTACCTATAAAACCCGGGGTATCTTTACAATCAATCACACCTTTGCCTAGTTTGAGATCAGCGAATGATCGAATCGCTTCCAGAGTCTCCGGGCTAGTATATTTTCCTGCGACTAATTCTAAGAGCCGCATGTAACGGGGTGGGTTAAAAAAATGTGTGATCAAAAAATCACAACAAAAATCAATCGGCATACCTTGAGTTAGTTCACCCAGGGGGATGGTTGAAGTATTGGACGAAACAATACTCCCAACTTTACGAACACTGTTAATCTTCCGATAAACATTCTGCTTGATATCCAAACGCTCCAGAACAACTTCAATAATCCAATCCACATCCGCCAACAGGTCAAGATTATCTTCAATATTGCCGGTGGTGATTAGTTTGGCATTTTTCTTGTGCATAAAAGCCGCTGGTTGGGCTTTTAGTAATTTGTTTACAGCACCCTCGGAAATCACATTGCGGTTGGTTGCACCATCGGGAACAATATCCAACAAAACGACAGGAACTCCAGCATTGGTAATATGCGCAGCAATACTCGCACCCATGACTCCCGCGCCGATCACAGCTGCTTTTTCAATGGCCATTAAATAGCCTCCAGAATTGTTGCTATACCTTGCCCCCCGCCAATACACTGGGTAGCCAATGCATATTTTTTGTCTTCCCGGTTCAGCAAGGAAGCAGCCTTGCCAGTAATTCTAGCGCCCGAAGCACCTAATGGATGGCCCAAAGCAATCGCTCCACCATCTAAATTAACCCTGCTGGTATCGATTCCAAGATCGTGTATACAAGCAAGGGACTGCGATGCAAAAGCTTCGTTGAGTTCGATAATACTAATTTGGTCTAAAGCCAGATTTGCACGCTCTAGAGCTTTTTTAGTTGCCGCGACCGGGCCTATTCCCATGATTTCAGGGGCACATCCAGCAACCGCGATACTTTTGATTCGAGCCAGTGGCTGTAACCCTGCACTATTAGCATACTGTTCACTGCAAACAAGCACGGCGGCCGCACCGTCAGTCAAGGGTGATGAAGTGCCAGCTGTAACAGTACCCGTCTGGTTAAAAGCGGGTTTGAGATCGGCTAATGCTTCACGTGTCGTTTCCGGTCGAATACAGCCATCCAAACTAATCGTACTAACGCCGTGTGATTCAATGCTGACAATCTCATCATTTAAATTTCCCGTGGTTTGGGCCTTAAATGCCTTTTGTTGGCTTTCGATTGTAAATTCTTCTTGTTGCTCACGACCAATAGAATACTTTTCAGCCAAATTTTCTGCGGTATCCCCCATACCCATATAAGCTTGCGGAAAAGATTGGTAAAGTGCTGGATTTGGCATTGGATTAAACCCTGTCATTGGGACCCGAGTCATCGACTCCACACCCGCACAAATAAAAACCTCACCCGCATTCATTTGGATTGCGCCAGCCGCCATATGAATCGCCTGCATGGACGACCCACAGAACCTGTTGACGGTGTTACCCGCCACGGATTGAGGCAATCCAGCGAGAAACACAACCAAGCGTGCCATATTAAAGCCTTGCTCTGCTTCGGGAAAAGCACAACCCAAGATTAAATCTTCTATATCACTTGATTGAACCTGAGTTTTTTCCAACAACCCTTTTACCGTTTGAGCGACCAGATCATCGGGACGCACTCGAGTCAACTGTCCCTTATAGGCTGGAGTAAAAGGGGATCTGCAGTAACCTGCAATGACAATATCTTTCATGGTAATACTCACTCCGTTTCACGCAATGCACGACGTAGGATTTTTCCAACGTTAGTTTTTGGTAATTCGTTTCTAAACTCGATGTACTTTGGAACTTTGTACCCCGTTAGATTAGCAACACAAAATTCCTGTAGAGTTTCCTTATCAAGATTTGGATCTTTTTTCACAACGACGATTTTGACTTTTTCGCCACTGTTTTCGCAGGCAATCCCGATGGCACCACACTCTACAACACCCGGATGCGAAGCAACTACAGCTTCTATTTCATTGGGATACACATTAAAACCAGAGACCAGAATCATATCTTTTTTTCGATCCACTATATGAACCCTACCCTCCTTATCAATTTTTGCGATATCGCCGGTACGAAACCATCCATCAGCGGAAAGAACCTCCGAAGTTTCTTCAGGGTGATTCCAATACCCTTTCATAACTTGTGGACCGTTTACACACAATTCCCCGGGCTGGTCAAGACCCATTTCATTTCCCTCGTCATCGTTTATTTTGCAATCGGTAGATGGTAGAGGAAACCCAATACTCCCATTAAATTCTTTTAAATCGATCGGATTTATGCAAACAGCTGGTGATGTTTCCGTTAAACCATAAGCTTCAACAAGGGTCGAACCGGTTTTCTCTTTCCAACGTTTAGCCACGCTTTTTTGAACCGCCATTCCACCACCAAGAACAATCTTTAAAGAAGAAAAATCCAGTTGGTCAAATCCCGGTGTATTAAGTAACCCGTTGAACAGCGTATTAACACCGGTAATGCAGGTAAAGGGTATTTTTTTTAGTTCTTTGACAAAATTAGGCAGGTCTCTAGGATTGGTAATCAAGTAATTGAGCCCCCCCATATCCATAAAACACAAGCAATTGGCCGTCAATGAAAAAATATGGTAGAGGGGTAAAGCAGTTATGATTATTTCGTGACCCTTCTGAAGTTTACGTTCGGATGCCGACGTATGCATAATCCAAGTCATAGCCTGGCGCATATTAAAAAGCAGATTTTTATGGCTAAGCATTGCGCCTTTCGACGCTCCAGTGGTCCCTCCCGTGTATTGTAAAAAAGCTATATCATCGAGTTCCATTTCGACTGCTTCATAGGAGTGTCTGGATCCTAATTTCAGAGCATTATTGAACCTAGTGGCACCGGTTAGTCGGTACCTCGGCACCATTTTTTTGACATGTTTTATCACGAGATTAATGATCATCGCTTTCGGAAAGGCCAATGCATCACCCATACGCGTCGTGACTATATTTTTGACCTTAGTTTCCGGCAAAATACTTTCTAACACATGCGCAAAATTTTCTAAAATTACAATAGTTTCTGCGCCGGAGTCATTTAGCTGGTGTTTAAGTTCCCGACCCGTATAAAGGGGATTAGTATTGACTACAATGAGGCCCGCTCTGAGAACGCCAAATATAACAATGGGGTTTTGTAAAAGATTGGGCATCATTACAGCGACACGCGCTCCTTTATTCAAAACCAGAACAGACCTTAAATAGTTTGCGAAACATCGTGATTTTTCTTCGAGTTGGGAATAACTCAAAGTAGTGCCGAAATTCGAAAACGCTGGACGATCAGCGAATTCCTCCATTTTACATTCGAAGAATTCTACAAGAGATGCATAGTCGTCGGCGTTAATTTCACCAGGAGTATTGCCAGGATATTGGGCTAACCAGGGTTTTTCCACCATCAACTAATTCATATAATAAAACAAGGATTTAGTTCTTATAACACAAGGTCTAACGCGATGATACTCAGTATTATTTTATGGATCTCGTATAAATATAGACCAAAAAACATTGAAAAAACATAGATTAAAGTTCAATCTTAAAACTATAAGACTGTCTGAGAATAAGAAATGCCACGTGGAAAACCCAATGAATGTTAGGTTTTTGGGAACGACTCAAATAGTTCAAGCGGTGATTGACCTTGAACAGGCTTTTTAGAATTGGAGTACAAATTCAACAAAGCCAATATCTTTTCCTGCGTATGATCAATATCATCCGCGAGAACACCATGTTTGTTTGATTTAAGATCAAATAATTGCTTTTCGCGCGATTCTATATTGTCAAAGATAATACTAGCACTCTTCGGCGCCACCACCGGATCTTGATCGGGTTGAAAAATAAAGGTCGGACAACGAATATTACTCAATCGATTTTCGACTTCCTTAACCAATCGCCTAAGTTCATAGAGTCCCCGAACGGGGATGTTTCGATAATTGATATCTGGATGTTCCGTATCGTTTTGAAAAAAAGGTTTAACCCCTTCGAAAGAAGAAACCCATCGAACCACTGTATTGGTACTATGCAACAATGGAATGACCATCATTCTCGAATCACGGAATTTAATGGGGACCGAGATGACTGTTAGGGACACCACTTTTTCTAGTTGATCAGCAGCCAAGCGGAGCGCCAACGCCCCCCCGGTAGAAAAGCCGACAAGCTGTATTCGTTCCGTATACGATTCAATGATGTCATAAGCACGGCGGACGCTATCAAACCAGTTTTCCCAACTGGCGCTCCGCAGGTCCCATGGCGAAGTCCCATGTCCTTTTAAACGTGGGCCAATTACCGTATAGCCTTCAGAAACTAAACGCTCTCCAAAACCACGAACTTCAGCCGGCGAAGCTAAAAACCCGTGAATCAGTACTATTCCACAACCATTAGGCCGTTCGGGTTTAAGGAAAAACGGCTCAGCACTTTCCGTAGCCGTCTCAACACTATTGATCTCCTCAAACCGATCCTTAGAGTAAAATGCTTTATCCCAATGCAAAGATAAAATCTCATCATCAAATTTTAGGGCAGCAAGTTCCTGTGGATCCAGCGAATCAGTTTCTTGTATGGCTGTTTTGACTGCCCGAATCACGCTAGCCAACGGATATACTTCATTGGCATAAACTTCGATGGGGTTTTCCACACGAATTTCATCAAACCCCTGTGTTTCAAGTAGTTTAGGAAGAAATCGTAAAGTACCGTCAACCTGCTCTACTAACTTACTACTTTCTGAAGTCGCAAAAAATTGTTCAAGACGATGGTGATTACCAGAAATCAAACCCCGATAACTATCGGGGTTTTTTAAACTGCGATGCAAGTGTATTCCAGGTATTCTTTGTATGTGTTTGATTGCCAAGTACAGCGCTGTATGAAGTGTGTCTTTGTGAATTTCGTCTTTGCCATCACCTATTTGATTGACAACAACGGTCGAAGCTAAATGACTGAGATTAATCGTAACAGACGCATAAATCCTTTCCATGTAGTCATCACGTATTCTGTCTGCACTCGTTTTGAACCAATGAGCTAACAACTTGTTCGACAACATATTAGCCTTATCGCGCATGGCGAAAGCATCATCAATAGAATCTATATCGAGGTTTTGCAGAAACTTGGTTTCCCAGGAACGCCGATTGGTCGACGAATAAATAGGGGCCCCTAAGCGGATATCCATATCGGTGTCCTTCAATAGAATATTTCCTTCGATCAGCAGTTCTTCCGAGTGGCGACGAGTAAGTCCTCTGCTGAGCAGCTCAGCCCCTTTTCTTAGAACATTATCACTTACCCTGATAGGATAAAAGGTAATGTTTGATGGCACAATGGTCGTTAGATGAAGAGATGAAGACAGTAATTCCCCAACATCATTAAAGCCTATATCCGCACGCCACCGTTCTAACTTTTCAATATCGTTTTCGATATAGGCTTTTTTCACCGCCAGTTTGAATAAATCTAAGCCTAAGGCTAATACCGCAGCGCCGGTATGATGTTTTCTCCGACTCATCGCAGATCGGGAAAATACGTTGTAGTCACCAAAAGCATCTATGACCTTTCTATCTTTAACCATACCGCCTTCAGGAAAGATGATGACTTTTCTACCCCGCAGAATTTGTTTCGCGAGTAGAGGAAGCAAACTATCGTGATCGTGCGGGATCGCTCCGACATTATGGAGATAATCCACAAGTACCTCATCGCCTTCGAAAAACTCGCTACTAGCAACCGCATAGCAATAAAGGCCAGTCTCTTCGTAGATTAAATATTGGGGAATAAAGGTCTCAAACCGCGAAAAATGGTTAAGGACTAAAATATCGCCCTGTTCAATCTGATCCTTATCCGCATGAAGCTTTAGGTTGACACCTAAAAGCTTTTTAACAGTTCGAAAAACTCTAACCGACCATTCGTAGGTAGCAGGATCGATTTCATACGAAACCAGCTTGGTTTTCAACTCGGCCATTTTCCAGACAGTTTTTTTTCAAAAATTGGACGATTCATTCCAATGGTAGTTTAACTTTTCTTGGTTGAACGCAACGATTGAAAGTATAAGCGGATTTGCCTGGTTTAGGGCAATATTTTTGGCTAAAACAACAAATGCTTCTAACGCTACCATTTACGATTACTGTTTCCAGGCATTTCCCAAAATTTCATTTTTCCCAAATTAATTGGGTAACAATCGTGATGAGGATTGTTACCCTTTCGATGCAAAAGCACGGTACGTAATAATTTCACTTTTTAGTCATAAATTGTGGCACTTTCTTCCCATGATCACACAACTACTCAAAGATTGACGATGAACAGTTTTCTTAATACGATAACTTGTGCATGAGGTTGGGATCTTATGGCGTTATACCGCCAATGCATCAAGCATATTTTATACCCTAATTATTTATAGTGCTAAGTATAAAAAAACAATTATTATATTAACTAACCCTATTCAATGCCCTATACATCACTCAATACGATTCGAATATACGGTGTCATCACCAGCCTTATTTTCTCCTGCATTGCTGTTGGTTTCCATAACATTATCGGGAGAGATTCGATACATTATATAGCGACAGCACAAGGATATTTGGAAGGAGGCTTTTCCGAAGCCTTGCAATTATTCGGCTGGCCATTTTATTCGATTCTATTCGGATTCGTACATAAGTTCACTGGAATCCCATTAGAAATATCAGCGCGTATCGTTGATGCGGTGTTAATCGCAATGATAGTGGATGGCTTTTTTAGGCTATACCAGGAAACATTTCCAGAGGCCAAAAGCAATTGGATTGCATTGGTGACCGTTTTAGCATTCATTGGATTGAATGATTACAGGTATGAGCTGCTACGAGATTGGGGATTTTTGGCGTTTACCCTGCGCTCGTTACTTTATTTATTACGAATGTTCAAATCGCCATCATTGTCTAATTCAATTTATTGGCAATTGTGTATTTGTATAGCATTCTTATTTCGCATCGAAGCGATTGTATTCATGGTCTTTGCACCGATTATTCTGCTATTCAGAAAAGATAGCTTAACAACTCGGTTAATGAATTTCGTGAATGCAAATGTGCTTTTTATTTTAGCTATTTTAGTATTAATAGGCACTTTTACTTATTCTAATATTACTGAAGACAACCTTGGTAGAATAAAAGAAATTATTGCTTACATTGACTTTTCCAAAAGTATTGACATTATTTCAAAAACCACCTACCAAATAGAAAATCATGTAATCCCTTATCATGGCAGCGATCAGGCTACAATATTTTTATTATCCGGTATTTTCGGGATACTACTCTTTAAAGTATTAACTAAAATTGGTATTATTTTTAATACGATTTGGATATTTGGATATTTCAGTAACCATTCATCAAGTGGTAACAAATACTCTGGCATTATATTTTATTACACGGTAATAGCATTTTTCACGGTGTATGTATTCGTGGCCCATTCAATGGTTCTTGCTGGCCGCTACGTTCTCTTAACCAGTCTTTTATCCCTAATTTTTGTTAGTTATTGTTTTGAAAACCTAGTTATCCATTGCATGGACAACAAAAAAACTGGCACTTTAACTTTCTTGAAGTTATTGGTTATCGTTAATATATCAATAGGTCTTTTCCATGGTTCAAATTCAAAAGAATACCTAAAATTGTTGGGCGAATGGACAACGAGTAATATACCAAAATCGGCACGGCTCATTTCTAATGATCCACGGCTTTATTACTACAGTGGCCGGAAAATCCCTTACAATCGATTTGAGGGTGGATTTTTGAAACCAAAATGGATCACGCCAGAACTCCTTGCCGACACCCATTACGTTACCCTTCGACTGAAATCTGGCAATGATGAATTTAATAAGTTCACTAACGCCAATCGGGCGCAAAAAATTAAACAGTTCTGTAACTCAAAAGGCGACTGCGCCGCTTTGTTCAAAATTAAGGAACGCACTAAAAGATTTAAAAACCCAATAGGCTCACTATGAAACTGGCGTTTTGCCTATATAGCTTTTTCCCTTTTGGAGGTTTACAACGTGATTTCTTAAGAATCGCCTTAGATTGTCAAAAACGAAAACATTCTATTCATGTTTTCACCATGAACTGGGACGGAGACATTCCTTTAGGGTTTAATGTAACGATAATACCGGTTAATGCTTGGACTAATCATGGAAAAAATAGGATTTTCGCTCAACAATTGAGGCCAAAATTATCCCAAGGTTGTTTTGATGCCATAGTAGGTTTTAACAAAATACCTGGTATTGACATTTATTATGCAGCCGATCCTTGTTATGTCGCACGAATTGCCACGTCAAAACCGTTTATTTATCGACTAACGCCAAGATTCCGGCATTTTGCCAACCATGAAAGATCTATATTCGAGCCTACTTCAGGAATTGAGTTGATGATGATATCGGAAATTGAAAAAGAAAAGTTCATCCGATATTACCAAACTCCTGAGAAACAATTTCACTCCTTGCCTCCAGGAATTGATCCTGATAGGAGAGCCCCAAAAAATGCACAAGACATTCGGACTCATTGGAGAGATGAGTATCACATAGGCAATGAGGATAAAGTCATCCTGATGGTTGCATCCGCATTCAAAACAAAAGGACTGGATAGAACATTGCTTGCACTTTCTGCATTGCCCGAACATTTGAAAGAAAAAACGCGTTTAATGGTAATAGGTCAGGACAAACCTGAATCTTTCCAACACCTTATTCGAAGTTTGGGCGTAGAGAATCGAGTCCAATTCTTTCTTGGCCGCGACGATGTTCCGAGGTTTCTATTGGGAACGGACCTTTTAATCCACCCAGCTTACACCGAGAATACGGGCACTGTTATTCTCGAAGCGATAGTCGCAGGACTACCTGTATTAGTTACCGATGTATGCGGTTACGCGTTCCATGTTGTGCGTGCAAAAGCTGGGCTAGTGGTAAATTCACCTTTCGACCAAGAAAAATTCAACCAACTACTCGCTTATATGTTGACTACCGATGAATTAAGTTTATGGTCCAAAAACGGAATTCAATATGGTCAATCCGAAGATCTTTACAGCCTACCCGAAATGGCCGCGGACCTTATCGAATCAGTAGCAGGCAAAACTAAATGAGTATGAAAAATTGACCACATCTTCCTATGAAATCAAATCTTCGTCAGACCTTAGACTAATTTCTCTGAATAGTCTTCCACCGTTTGCTTTGAACATCGGTGGTAATAAGTCAAAAAATCATAATCTACGCTGCCAAAAGATATTGCGTTGCCTACCAGGTAAACGCCTTTCATGCGTGGGAAATTGGCAAGGAGAACCAGTGTTTGCCAAATTGTTTATAGATCCTAATAGGGCGAATATTCACTGGCAAAGGGATATGCAAGGTATTCGCACCTTAATGGAACAGAAGATATTGACGCCTCCTTTACTCCACTCGGGTGAGCTACCCGATGGAGGTGGTTTTTTTTGTCTATATGAATATTTCCCAGATGGAAAAAATTTAAAAGAATTATGGAATACACGCGATGCGGATAACCGCATTAGCTTACTCCACCAATCAACTGAGCTATTGGCTAGACATCACTCATCCGGGATTATTCAACAAGACGTACATCTCAATAATTTTCTTGTCGTAAGCAACGCGATTTATACTTTGGACGGGGCCCAAATTAATGTCCAACAGCGTCCATTGGACCTAACTTCATCGATCAACAATCTTGCGATGTTTTTTGCCCAGTTTTTTCCCGAAAACGATGAGAATATCACTGATGCACTGCAGATTTACGTAGATGCAAGAGGTTGGAAAATTTCCCCTGAAATTTTCAAAACTGTTCTACGGGTAACAGCTAGAAAACGGAAAAAGCGAGAAGTCGAATTTTTAAAAAAAACCAAAAGGGAGTGCACCGCCTTCGTTTATCATCGAAACTGGTATCGCCTCTCGGTTTGTGATCGGCAGTATTATAGCGATTCTTTGAGAGAATTGATCGCTGACCCTGACTGCTCGATAACCCAGGGTACAGTAATAAAAAAGGGTTACACTAGTACAGTTGCTTCGACCATGATCGATGGGCAATGTGTATTGGTCAAACGGTACAACATCAAAAATTGGAAACATGCGATTTCCAGGGCATTTCGGCCTACTAGAGCATTCCATACTTGGACCAATGCCCATAGGCTTATTTTTTTTGGGATCAATACTCCGACACCCATTGCCTTTATCGAAGAACGCTGGGGCTTTATACGACGCAGAGCCTACTATATATCAGAATATTATACTGGTGATACCTGCTGGGATTTTTTTCATAACCCCAAAATCAAGCAAAAACAGAAACTTCAAATCGCCAAATCTATTGCTGCACAACTCAAAAAGCTAAAAAATATTAAAATATCACACGGCGATTTAAAAGCATCTAACATCCTAGTTTCTGGAAACCAAGCAAGCTTTGTAGACCTTGATTCCATGAAGAGGCATTGGTTTTCTCGGGGATTTAAAAAAGCATGGGAAAAAGATATGAAGCGCTTTCTGAGGAACTGGTCGGAATGTGAATCGGTCACGGCTATGTTCAAAAATTATTTAGACCTTTCGAAAAATAGCTAGTGTCTAATGATTATCCAAAGCGATAGCTTTACTCAACGATGGCAGGGAAAAGTCACCTTCGAAAAAATTTTTTCCGTCAGCGGCAAAATATACCGTGCTGTTGCAGATCGTAAAACGTTGCGTTTTGAGTTGGATGGAAAAGGTTTCTTCGTGAAATTACACCACGGAGCTGGCTGGCGTGAGATTTTTAAAAATTTAATTCAAGGCCGTCTACCAGTGCTAGGCGCCAAAAATGAATACCTGGCGCTAAAAAAATTGACCGAACTCGGCGTAGAAACTATGACATTGTGCGCTTATGGCTGCCGCGGGAAAAACCCCGCCCGCCTCCAATCATTTGTTATTACCGAGGCACTGGAAAACACCGTCAGCCTTGAAGATTATTGTAGAGATTGGCCCACTAATCCCCCTACCCCACAATTTAAAAGGGCGTTGATTCGACGTGTCGCGGAAATGACCAAAATAATGCACGAAAATGGGATCAATCACCGTGACCTGTATATTTGCCATTTTCTCCTGGAACACAGTTCAGAGCCCATAGATCTTTTCCATTTGTATGTAATCGATTTGCATCGAGTCCAAATCCGTAAAAAAACACCAGTACGGTGGAAAATAAAAGATGTCGCTGCACTCTATTTTTCCTCTCTCGATATCGGGTTGACCCAGCGGGATCTAATAAGATTTGTAAAATATTATCGAGGGCGCCCTTATAGAACAATATTAATTGAAGAAGCGCGATTTTGGGTACGTGTCAGGAAACGAGCGTTGGCGTTATATAGGCAGTGAGGCAATTTTGCACCTCCTATTATCATGAATTTTCTAGTCCACATTTTCTTTAGGTACAACGAAACCTCTAAAACAAACAATCCTCTCTACCATTCAAACCGATTGGTGACTGACTCAGCCTAGTTCCCAGTGCGCCTTTAGAAATTTTATCTCAACCCAAACCATTAGTATCATCCCGCACGGGGAGACTCCTTGGGGACGATATGAGTTTGGCTATATCCTCAAAGATCCGAGGCAATCTGTGACTACCGGGGGTTACAATGTATTTAGGACGCCACTTTGGGTTGAATCGTTCATCATAGCTACGAATATTAGCTACATCGTCGATTCCACTCGGTCGATACATGAGCACACCAACACGATACCAGATTGGTTTAAGCGGATGATTTATCAACCCAGAAAGAGGCGCCGTACCGAGGTTAAACCAGCGACATCCCTGATCGCGGGCTTTTTGTATCATTTCGATGATCATAAAATCCACTACATTTGCCGGCGCATCATATTTGTACCGCATCAAGTCCAACATCATTTCATCTTTGTTTGGACTCGACCAAACTAGGGAGAAAGCGACAATTCTGTCGTTTTTTCGAACGATGGCACAGGGAAAGTTTATAACGTAGTAAGGATCAAAAAAGCTTTTCGCAAACCCAGTTTCGGTTGAATTCGTCGATCTCAACCAATCATCGGAAACTTCCCTGAGTTCGGGTATTAAATCTGCAACCTTATCAGGATCCACGATTTCGAGATGGAAACCCTGTCGTTTCACACGATGATAAACCTCCCGCAACTCGGTCCGCAATGCACCATCGAGCGAAAACCCTTGCAGAGGCATAATAGCATCGTCGCCGATGTGATCGACTGAAAGGCCAAGTTGAACATAACGATCCACATTACCGGGGTCAACAAGATAAAACACTGGCCAGGAACCATAGCGGTCGCACAGACGACAAAAGTTCCCTATAAGTTCAGCGTGTTCTTCGACGGGTCCAACCGGATCCCCCAGTACAACCCAACTTTTTCGTTGTACTTGGTACATAACGAATGTATTTTGGGACTTACTGAAACGCAGCCGCTTATCTCCTAACAACACGAGATTCGCCCTCGGATCCATTTCTCGTTTTAGGATTCGCCGCACCCTTTCCAGTACTTTGGCCTCGGGTAAGGAAGGCAGGGGATCTGACCGTAACAGATTAATAAACATCACCACGCCACTGATCGAGAATACCACAACAACAGACCGTAAAAACCGCGAAAAATCAGACTGAAAATCAAATGTCCACCAGAGATCAGGAGTGTAGGGGATATTTTTAAAAGAAAACAACCCTAACCAAATAGTAACAGCTAATACAATCGATAAGAGAGACACCCATTCCACTGGGTAACCTTCGTCAAAAAGAGTTGTTCGACGATAAAATTCAGCGCGTGTCCGCCACAGCACGAAGGCTAAAAAGGCCAATGCAATGGCTTCTTTGTTACCGAACCCTTTCAGCAATGATGTAATAATGCCAATAAATAACAAGACCATTACTAAATTAAACGATGCGCTCAGACGACGGGAAATACCTCTAGCGTTTATCAGAAGCCCTACACCCGCTCCCGCACCCAATAAATGTGAAATTTCTACCACCGGCAAAGGGATAAAAACAGTTGCCTCGTAACGATCAAAACCTACCGGTATAGAGCCAGAAAAAAGCAGGAGAACACCCGCAAGAAGCACAACCATTGACATCAACTGAGGGCCAACTTGATCCAGCAAATCTAGCGTATCACCATGTATCTTATCTAATTTATCACGCTGTCTAGCGCCTTCGTGGATAGCTAGCAATACCGATGCAACAAACAAAGGTGTCAAATAATAGATACATCGGAAAACCACGATTGCGCCAAGCAAAGCAGCAGTTGGAATTTCCGGTAGGCCGACCAAGATAACCGATTCAAAAACACCAACTCCACCAGGAACATTACTTGCACTTCCCGCTATCAGTGCGAGTGAAAAAACGCTAAGAAAAGCGAGATAACTCGTTTCGATACCAGACGGTAGAAGGGAGAATATAAGGCTAGCAACGAGAATCAAGTTAGTGGTAGCAAGGATAATTTGAAAAATGGTTGTCATGGCTGATGGCATCCGCAATGACCAACTTCTTGTCCGAATAACGACGGGCCGAACCGATGAGTAAATTAAATACCCGATGAGAGCAACAAGCACCAGTCCCCCCGCAAGATGCATAAACTCGGGTGGTATTGGAATTCCAGTTGTTGCAACATCTCCAGTTTGAAGAAACATCGCGATGCCAAAAATACCACTCATACCTAACATCGTCGTCAATGCGCACATGGAGCTAACTCCAGCAATGTCGAGTGCTGATAATCCAACTTGCGAATAAATACGGTAACGAATTGAAGTACCCGTTAAAACCGCAAAACCAAGATTATTACCAAATGTTGACGCAAGAAACGCCGAAAGCGCTATTCGGGGATATGGAACCTGTCGTCCCACATGTTTTAACGCAACAACATCGTATCCAGTAACTATGAAATAACTTGCAACTGTCAACGCAAGGGCAATACCAATCGAAGTTAAAGGCAGTTCCTGCAAGCGTTTTATGACATCGTTAATATTAATCGCATGAAGAGTCTCGTACATGACCCATAAGGCAAGACACGCGATGACAACACTAATTAACGCGCTAACGTGTACGAAAAGCTTTTTACTAAATTGTCCAGCCATTACCGGGAAAACGCTTTATCAACGACTCTGTACAGATTTGTATAGGAATGCCCTATCCTAGCACGTTCTCGCTGAACCTAGTATGTACAAAATAAGCGATTTAATCTCTTATCCGGCCTTCTCCTCACGCCGGCGCGCATATAGAATAAACTCGGTATATCCATTGGGTTGTTTCAAGCCCTTGAGAACCAGATCCATAGCAGCATGAAACGGAATACTAGCGGACAAGTCGTCCGCCATTGGAGAATAATTAGGATCACCTAAATTTTGACGGTCCACAAAAACCGCCATTTTCTTCATCGCTTGCCGCACTTGTTTTTTTGTTACGATGCCGTGATGCAACCAGTTGGAAATGTGTTGACTAGAAATACGTAGAGTTGCACAGTCTTCCATAAGTGCAATGTCATTGATATCAGGAACCTTGGAGCAGCCTACACCTTGGCCAACCCAGCGCGACACGTAACCCAGTACACCTTGGGCATTGTTTTCGAGCTCATGTTGAATTTCTTTCTCTGAAAGTTTCCGATCAGGATCCATAACTGGAATCGTCAAAATATCATCAACCGACCGATTGGGACGTTTGAGCAAAACTCTCTGTCGATCATGAACATCAAAAAGGTGATAATGCAGGGCATGGAGAGTCGCCGCTGTCGGCGATGGAACCCAAGCTGTATTAGCACCCGCCTTAAGATGCTGAATCTTGCTTTCCATCATCTCCACCATTTCCTCTGGCATAGCCCACATTCCCTTACCAATCTGGGCGCGCCCCATCAGACCACAGCTTAATCCAACGTCCACATTGGAATCTTCGTACGCCAACAACCATTTGGCATTTTTTAACTCGGCTTTAGGCACCACTGGACCTGCTTCCATATTCGTATGGATATCATCCCCCGTCCTATCGAGGAAACCCGTATTAATAAATACGACGCGTTCACGTGCTGCGTGAATACAAGCCTTGAGGTTAACCGAGGTTCGGCGTTCTTCATCCATTATCCCCATTTTAAGGGTATTGCGGTCGAACCCAAGTGCTTTTTCAACCCGAACGAACAGTTCATTTGCGAGAGCTACTTCATCCGGACCATGCATCTTGGGTTTCACAATATAGACGGAACCCGTGCGGCTATTACGATAATTGCTGTTACCGAGCATGTCATGCTTAGCGCACAGAGCAGTTACCATAGCATCCAACATGGTTTCGGGAATCGGTCTGCCCAACAATAAAACAGCATCGGTGTACAGGTGCATACCGACATTTCGTACCAGCATCAAACTCCGCCCATGAATAGTCAACGGAATGTTATTTGGAGCGATATAATTGCGGTTAGCTTCTAACGTTCGCTCGATGGTTTTTCCATCCTTTGTAATCGTACGGACCAAAGTACCTTGCATCAACCCTAACCAGTTACGATACACCTTAACTTTGTCTTCTGTATCAACCGATGCAACCGAATCCTCACAATCCATAATCGTTGTGATAGCCGATTCCATCTGAATATCGTATATATTCGCGTGATCTCTTCGCCCGATAAAGAATCCCTCTCCAAAGCAAATCGCTACGTGCAAGTCATTTTTGCGAAGCAGAATTTCGTCTGGTTTTTTTGGATCCCCCCGATAACCGACAAACCGTTCGGATCTCAATAGGGTAGTTTTCGTCCCATCCCCCATGTACACAGCACATTGACCCTTTTCAACACAATATCGGACAGCATTGTGATGGGTATCCTTTTCCAGTAAGAAATGCCGATCAAGAAAGTCACGAGCCTCTTTAATAACCCGTTCACCACGGATAGGGTTATATTTTTTTATTTTCCGACACCCATCAGATTCTGAGATAATATTGGTAGCATATAATGCGTCATAGAGGCTCCCCCAGCGAGCATTGGCTGCATTCAAGACATAGCGTGCATTATCAAGCGGCACCACTAGTTGCGGTCCTGCGATCCCAGCTATTTCAACATCAACTTGGCTCGTATTGACTTCAAAATCTTCAACCTCTGGAACAAGGTAGCCGATTTCCTGCAAAAAGATTTTGTATTCGGCAGCATCATGAGAATTTCCGCGTCTGGAAACATGCCAGTCATTGATTCGTTTCTGTAATTCGTCTCGAACCGCCAATAGCCTCGCGTTTTCTGGACCAAAATCACGCACAATATCAGCCAACAAACCCCAAAATTCATCGGGGTCGATGCCCGTATTCGGTGCAATAACCTCTTTCACCAAATCGTAAAGTGGTTTTGCAATATCAAGCTCACCGAGCCTGATGTAGTCATTTCTATCGTTAAACATCTAAATTTCTAATTTTAAAATTTCTAGCCATAAACAAAGTTTTATCCGTACCCCTTACTAGCTTCAAAATAAGGCGAAGGCGCGCATTTGACAGGGGTCAATTAACCGCTTTCAGCACAGGTATAGAGTTAATTTGGGGTAAGCTAAATAATTACGTTTTAAGTTGCCGATTCTTGATAAAAACTATTTGATATCTAGCAATTCAACTTCAAAGATCAGGGTCTCACCTGGACCAATGCTTGAACCCGCTCCCCGATCGCCATAAGCAAGGTCAGAGGGTATGACAAAGCGATATTTGCTTCCGACAGTCATGAGTTGTAATCCCTCGGTCCAACCGGGTATTACGCCATTTAGTGGAAAACTGGCAGGCTGCCCACGCTTATAAGAGCTATCAAATTCAGTACCATTGATCAACATTCCTTTGTAATGAACGGATACAGTATCCGTAGCTTTCGGCTTGGCGCCTTCCGTTGAACTGATGACTTCGTATTGTAATCCGGATTTAGTAACCTTAACCTCTTTGCGTTTAGCGTTTTCAGCCCGGTATTTTTCCCCAACAGCTTTCGCGGGGCCGGATTTTTTACTCGTCATTTTTTCCCGATAGGTAGACAGAATCTGTGTGGCCTGTTCCATGGTAAGTGATGTTTTTGCACCTTTATGTTGTGTTTTCATCCCATCCATGAGTGCATCATAATTCAAGTTCTGATAGCTTTTAATGACACGCTCACCAATCATCATCCCCAAACTATAACTCAGCTTATCTTCAGCGGTTTTCAATTCACCCGCATGGGCAGTAAGACACATCCAAGCAACAGTAATTGTTGATGCGATTATAGTTTTCTTCATTGACAAAGTTCCTCTTGATTAATAATAAAATTTCGATTTGATCGATACTACGATACCTAGATATCATCTAAAATGATTATTCCAGACACACTATGGATAGATAATGCAACACCCTCCGCAATCAAAACAATTATAGGAAAAAATCGGGTAGCGGCCTAACACCCGGTTTAGACAAATACCGATCAAAGTCTGTGAAACCCTGATCACGCAGTACTTCCTCATCAACAAAAAAGTTTCCGGTACACTCGCTACTGTTTTTTGTAAGGATTATATAGGCGGCATCGGCAAGAATCTCTGGCGTTCGTGTTTGATTTGCAACTTTTTCTCCACCCAGAAGATTACGTACAGCCGCTGTATCGATAACTGTTTTAGGCCAAAGGGCGTTAAAGGCAATGCCTTCACCTCGGAATTCGTCGGCCATACCCAGAACACACATACTCATCCCAAATTTTGTCATGGTGTAAGCAACGTGCGGTGCAAACCACCGTGCTTCCATATTCAAAGGTGGACTGAGGTTAAGTACATGTGGATTTTCAGCCTTTCTTAAATAAGGGATACAACACTGAGAGCACAAAAAAGTGCCACGGGCGTTAATTTGGTGCATCAGATCAAAGCGCTTCATATCCGTCTGTTGCGTACCAGATAGATTTATCGCACTCGCGTTGTTGATTAGTATATCGATTCCACCAAAAGTATTTACAGTTTTATCGATAGCTGCTTGTACTTGTTCCTCAAAGCGGACGTCAACAACCAGTGGGAGTGCTTGCCCCCCGCAAGCCTCGATTTCCGTTGCAGCCGTATAGATCGTTCCTGGGAGCTTAGGATGAGCTTCAGTTGTCTTGGCTGCAACGGCAATATTAGCGCCATCCTTTGCTGCACGCAGTGCGATTGCTTTGCCGATACCGCGGCTGGCCCCCGTTATAAAAAGTGTTTTTCCACTCAGGTTTTTCATGTTTCTACGCCCAATAAATGTGTATCAACGCTAATCGGATTTTAGGATGTCCAAATTGCGCTTTTCCATGAAAGATCGAAACGCTTCCTTTGTTTCAGTTGAGTTAAGACGCGATACGAAAAACCTCGTCTCCTCTTTAATTCTGCTTTTCAACAAATCAGTCCTACTTCCTTTCATCAAAGCTTTAGTCATACACACCGCAGTGGCAGGTTGGGCAGCAAGCCTTTTTGCAGCGCCCAATGCTATCTGCAATGTAGTATCATCAGCGCAGACCCGGTTGACAAAACCGAATTCATACGCACGCTCGGAACCAAATACCTCCCCAAGAAGAAACAATTCAGAGGCCTTTTGATACCCGATCAATTCTGGCAGCAGTAAAGTTGAACCCGCTTCTGGAACCAAACCAAGATTCACAAATGGCATCTGAAATTGAGCGTTTTCACCTGCAAATACCAAATCGCAATGCAGCAACATCGTCATGCCAACGCCTATTGCTACACCATTCACCGCCGCTACGATAGGTTTCTTTACAAAAGGTAAGGTATCCACAAACTTTAACATAGGGCTTTCGGCATCAACTTCCGGCTGATTAAGGAAATCAGCAAGGTCATTCCCAGAGCAAAAACATTCAGTATTACCCGTCAATAACAATGCAAACACGTGATCGTCGTTATCGGCTCTACTCAACGCTTGTGTCAATGCAGTGTACATTTCTCGGGATAAAGCATTGCGTTTATCCGGGCGGTCAATCTGAATCCGCATGACACCATTAGACACCTTAACGTTCAAATATTTGGACACGTGCGAAATCGCTTATATTAAGTTTTATAGGTACAGTATACCTTTTACAAGGAATTGATTTCCTTCACTTCTCAAAAATTATCAATGGATTGTATTTCTCTCTTTATTGTAATTCGGGGATAATTGGCTAATTTACGCAAACCACTGCAGGTTTCTATAACTTTTCACAATGCCCGACATCTTTTTTACAGACTTTCTGAAACAAGACTTTTTGCTGCAAAATGAAGCCAGCATTCGATTATTTTTTTTCTTATCCACGTTGATTGGTATGGGTATATGGGAATTCGTATCACCTCGTCGAGCCCGACCTATACCCCGAATAGAACGCTGGATCAATAATCTTGGCATCGTAATTATTAACACTCTGATCGTTCGCATCCTCATCCCAGTCTTACCCGCTGGCTTCGCTCTGTACTGCGAACAAAATCATTGGGGGTTACTTAACCTGATCGAACTCCCTACGAGCGTTGAATTGATAACCGCCATAGCCCTACTCGATGGCTTAATTGTCCTGCAACACATTATGTTCCATGCAGTACCCTTGTTTTGGCGATTCCATAGGGTCCATCATGCTGATCTGGACCTCGATGTGACTTCTGGAAACCGGTTTCATCCTCTTGAAATTTTGCTGTCAATTGGTATTAAACTGTGTGCCGTGTTTTTAATTGGCGCTTCGGCATTCGCAGTCATTGTCTTCGAACTCATTCTCAATGGTTTGGCCCAATTCAACCATTCCAATGTCTATATACCACCTCGGATCGATAATTTTTTGCGATATTTCGTCGTAACACCCGATATGCATCGTATACACCATTCGATCCGAGTGCCCGAAACCAATAGCAACTTTGGTTTTAATCTGTCTATTTGGGATCGAGTTTTCGGCACCTACCGCGATCAACCCCGGGACGGTATTCATGGAATGAACATAGGTTTAGAATCGTTACGGAATCCTGACTCACTTTCGTTACCAAAATTGGTCGTTTTGCCGCTCAAAAACATGAACGAGCGATACACTTTTATGGAACATGATTAATTTGCCACAACTAATTGGCAATGGACTACAAGGGTCGATTACCCGAGCTTAATGTAGCCAACAATTTCCCTTTGTGTTCTCTGGGCAGACTGATTGTTAATTCCACAGAAGCCACATAAGACCGCGATTCAATGTACCCTTCTAGCTTTTTCAGCTGATATTCCAACAGCTCAAGCCGATCATATGGAATAGTGACTGAAATTGTTTCGTATTCAACGTGAGGATAAAGTTCACAGGATGCTATGGCTTGCTTTGCGCAATTACCATACGCACGGACTAAACCGCCTGCACCCAACTTAACTCCGCCAAAATATCGGACCACCATCACCACGGCATTAATGATATTTCTCCCTTCGATATGCTGTAATATGGGTTTTCCCGCTGTACCGCTTGGTTCTCCATCATCAAAAAAGCGCGAAATAACCTGAGTATCGTTCATCAATCGATAGGCATATGGGATATGAGTAGCATTAGGATGCCGTACATGCAATTCCTGGAGCAGGCTAACTATATCTAATTTCGATTTACTGGGAGAAACGACACCGATAAAGCGTGACTTTTTGATGGAATCTTGAATTTCGTTCGTGGATCTAATCGTTAACATACTAAACTTTAGGTACTTTTTTATCTTTTCGAAATCCATCAATTCAAGCCGATTTTAGTTCTCCTCCAAATCACCTATTGTTAGTCACCAAGCAAGATACACATGGTAGCTGGTTTCACCTATGCAACATTGAATAATGTCGACTTATTATAGTCAGCACCTCAATCCAGCTTTTTGTCGTTAGACATTCCCATTGCCCTATGCTTTTCCCCAAAATCGTCCTTCGCAAAGTAGATACCTTTTTATTTCTCAGATCAAACCTCCGCAAAAAATTCTTTTTGTATCGGTAGAGTCAAGTTGAAAGCTGAATCATTTAGACATTTGCGATATGATGCCACACCCTGGCCGCAGTTAGCGGTATAAATTCAAACATGGAAACAATTTTACTATGATCAGGACAAAATGTATGACTGCCGAAATGCTCCAGGTCGGTAACCAGTTTAGTAAAACGCTGTCCTTCAGCCATGAACAAGTCGCACTATACTGCGATCTGACAGGTGATCATAACGCTATCCACAGGGAACTAGTAGCGGCTCGGCTACGCTTTCCAGAAGCGCGAGATATTATCGTACCCGGTGGTTTAATCCAAACGACAGTTTCAGGAATATTCGGCACTGAATTCCCCGGTGACGGGGCCATCGGACTTTCCTTTGTCCCCGAGCGTTTTCGTAATCCAGTCTGCCCTAACGACAAAATTCAGGTTAATTTTGTTATCACCCGCGTCCGAGGCCCATTGCTAGAAGCCGATATCACGCTAAATGACAACGATGGAGAACGACTTAGCACCGCTAAAGCCAAGATTCTTGCCCCAGACGATACCTACCGTAAATGGTGGGAAACACAGCAATGACCTAAACCTGATTTTTATTGCCAAACCCACAGGTTTTGGGAAAATATGGTACAGTGAAGCGTTAACATGACAACACGTAATGTACGTTGGACGAGGGAATTTCTAAAACGCATTCAATCAACCAAATACTCATCATTTGAGCTCGTAGCCTTCCCCGTCCAATAAAAAAATCGTCAGCTTGAAATTTTCATTAAAAACCCCAGCTAAATCCCAATCACTAACGCTAAACACAGCCATGCTGCGCGACACTTAAGTTCACCATGGACATATACCAAGCAGCTAATTTATATGCTTGTGACACACCGCCCAGCTCAGCTATTTCCAGTAGCGCTTAGCTGAAAACATATAGATCGTTTTAATTTAATCAACAAAGATTTTATCCCTTGATTTCACGAATGAATAACATAGGTTCAAAAATCCTCTTTGGTCTAATAATCTGGTTGTTTTCAACCCAATATTGCCTAGCACAATCGATTACCGCAGATGCCATTCAACAAAAACTCAAACTTCTCGAACAACAGCAAGACACCGAAAACCAACCCACAACAAATATTATCACCGGATATCTTCGTGACACCTTAAGTTATCTCTCAACGGCGGAGACCTATCGAAAAAAGACCGAAGAATATAAACGTGCAATCAGTCAAGCTCCTAAAGAAACTCTTCAATTAAAGAAAAAGCTAAGTAAGGTTTTGCAAAAGAAAACTGTCCGATCCTATTTTCGTAAGTCACTCGAAGTATTGGAACAGCAGATTCTCAGTCATCGAGCATCGATTCGGGAACTCGAAAAACAACAATTAGAAGTAGAAAATCAAATCGAAGGCATGGTTATCCGTCCACAGCTAATCCGTGACTCTTTGGCAAACGTTAACAGACGTCGGACTGAAATCAGCAGCCAACTAATTAATATCGCATCAACTTCCGATGAAAAGGAAATTGTCGAAGCATACAGAACAGCATTAGAAGCAGAACGAGAAATGCTGACGACTGAACTCAATATGCTCGAATTGGAGCGATTCAGTTATGATGTCCGTGACGATCTCCTTGAAATCAAGCTCCAACTTATTCACGCTGAAAGCGACGCCAATCGTTTTGAATTGAAAGAACTACAAGAACAGGCCCACTCAAAACGAAGCAGGCAAGCGATTATTGCGAAGGAAAAAACAACTAAAGCTCAAGAACAAGCGGAGGACAAACATAATGTTGTACGCCAAGCAGCGGAAAAAAATGCACGCTTCAGCGAGAAATTAGGTGAGCTAACCGAAAGTATTGAAAATTATACCCATCAACACCGTTCATTGGGGATCTTACTGCATCAGGTTGAACGTAACTTTTTACAAGCCCGACAACAATTGGAAATAGCCCGCTCAGATTTATCATTGGGGGATTTTCTACGTTCCCAAAGACGCGATCTTCCGCAAGTAAAAAAATACATAAACAAAAATGAGCAAACCAAAGAATTGATTGCTAGCGCTAGACTCGCTCAATTCAGGCTGGACCAAGAGATCGAGCAAGCGAGCGCGTCCGAAAAACTCATGTTGCAACAACTCGCTGAAACTGAAAATATCTCGACCGCTGGTAAGACAACTGTTAAGAACTTATTCTATCAGCTACTTGATGATCGTCACAAAATGTTCACCCAGCTAGGCGGTATTTACAGTCGATACATAAAGCTACTGGAAGACATCGACTTGGATCAACAACAGCTCATCCACAAAACATCTAAATTTCAGCAACTCCTCGAAGAAAATTTACTTTGGATAGTAAGCACTTCCCCACTGAACTGGGGTTGGTTTAAGACGGTAGCAACAAGTCCAATTTGGAGTTTAATGGTATTAGAAACCGATGATATTTTCAGAAATTTAGTCCAGCAACTAACAACCCATTGGTTTCAATGCTTGATCCTAACATTATTGATCTTCCTTTTAATTCGTATTAGGCCGTGGCTACAAGCACAATTGCATAGGCTATCCCAAAATATTGGCAACGTCCGACACGATAGCTTCGCTAACACTTTGTTGGCACTCGTTGTTACAGCTACCCTGGCGCTTCCTTGGCCATTGCTGCTCGGGTTCATTGGTAACGCACTGACTGTCGATGACAGTGATTTGGCCGAAGCCATCGGGTTAAGTTTGTTAAACGGAGCCTATTACCTATATGTACTATTGTCGTTTCAATCGTTGTTTGTTCCCGACGGCTTGGCAGCAAGTCACTTTGATTGGGATCCACACGCCCGTCAGGTATTATCGAAAAATCTGAAATGGTTAATCCCAGTCAGTGTACCGCTTTTTTCGACAATCTTTATCGGTGAATGGTTGCTTAATGAAGATTATACCGGTAGCTTGGGACGCACAGCGTTTCTGCTTAATTGCATTGCCTACACTATTTTTGCCTGGAATGTTCTGCATCCAAAATATGGAGCCTTTGGATCTTTAACCCGCAATGATTCCACGGACTCGAAGTGGTGGACATGTCACCTGTGGTGGATGCTGCTAGGTATCTGTACTCCGATTTTGCTCGCAGTGCTTTCAATTAGGGGATACGCATTCTCCGCAATGCACCTGGAGTTTCTTGTTATCAAATCGATAGTAGCAATTTTGCTAGCACGTATATTATACAGTATGGCAGTGCGTTGGCTTCTAGTTGCTGAAAGAAGATTGGCCTTGAAACGAACATTAGCTAAAAAACAGGCCGACCAAGACAGCTTAGCACTCAAGGAAGCCTCGGAAGCCGTTGGTGAACAAACACTAGAAACCCCTGAAATCATCACATTGGAGGCCATAAACTTACAAACACGGCGTTTACTAGGAATGTTTCTAACCATCGGAACGATTATCGTCCTTGGTTATATCTGGTCAGAAATAACTCCCGCACTCAAGGTTCTGGATAAAATCGTCCTGTGGGAATATGAAAATCTAACAGTCGGAGGTGACCGAATTCTCCTGGTTTCCCTAACCAATTTGATCTTAGCAATGGTCATATTAGCGATCACCGTTATAGCTGGTCGCAATCTGCCTGGATTGCTTGAAATCACTTTGTTACAACTATTTGCATTAGATGTCGGCAATCGCTACGCAATCGTCAATATCAGTCGCTATCTAATCTTTGGCATCGGCTTCTTTTATTCACTCAGACTGATTGGCATCCGCTGGGTTCAGCTTCAATGGCTTGTAGCCGCCATGGGGGTGGGTCTAGGTTTTGGCCTAAAAGAAATTTTTGCAAATTTCATGGCAGGACTGATCCTTTTATTTGAACGTCCCATCCGCATTGGAGATACTGTAACCGTCGGTGAAGTCAGTGGAGTTATTTCACGCATCCGCTTGCGCTCGACCACAATTCTCGATTGGGATAATAAAGAAATGGTAATTCCAAATCAAACTTTGATCATCGAACCGGTTCTCAACTGGACGCTCTCAGATCAGGTGACACGAATTCTGTTCAATGTAGGTATAGCCTACGGATCGGATACAACCATAGCCCACGACCTTATTCTTGAAGTCATCCAGGCTCACCCATTGGTAATTGAAGACCCGAACCCTACAGTTTTTTTTACCCGCTTTGGTGATAATGCGCTCGATTTTGAAGTCCGTGTTTTCGTCAAAGAACGCCCCAATCGACTTCTAGTTTTACACGAGTTACATATGGCCCTAGATAAAGTTTTTCGTGAAAACAAAATCGAAATTGCGTTTCCACAGGTAGACCTTCATTTGCGGTCGGTTGACCCTCTTGCTATACATAATCTTGAAGCCTTAAAAGCACACCAAAGTTGAATGCCCTATAAGATTTCACCAGCTTTTAGGAAGGCTGCCCAAATGTTAAAATTCTATCACCACGTGAGGACTTATATTATCTGTGATAGTGTTGGTATACCTTGCGAGTTCCTCTCAAAAAGTGATTCAGTCTAACAACACCATTTCGTTTAATTACGATATTTCGTAAACCGGTTCGTTCCACATCTACACTTCTCGCCTCTTCATAGCCCACTAAGCAGCTGTTTTAACGTTGTTTAAATACCTCATTTGGTATTGGCACGCGTTCTGCGTTAGCAGTGTAGTAGAGGTGCTTTTATTTCAGCACCTCACAATCGTTAATTTGATTTAACTCGAATGTCCACGCTTAAACTGAAAATATCTTACTGAGGAAAACAACATGTCCACTCTTAAACTTTATCGTCACCTATTATCCGGTCATGCCCACCGTGCAGAACTATTTTTATCCATACTTGGTCTAGACGCTGAAATTATCGATATTGACGTAATGCAGGGTGAACAGAAATACCCGGAATTTCTGAAGAAAAATATCTTTGGTCAAGTTCCAGTATTGGAGGACGAAGGAGTCACCATCGCGGATTCCAATGCAATTCTGGTTTATCTAGCAGGCCAATATGATCACCAACACACTTGGCTACCGAACAATTCAGTTCAAGCGGCTGAAGTGCAGCGTTTTTTGTCGATAGCTGCCGGCCCCGTTGCTTCAGGTCCGGCTGCCGCACGGCTAGCCAATGTGTTTAATGCAAAACTAGATCATGCTAAAGCCATAGAGACAGCCCACAATACACTTACCATAATGAATAATCATCTTGAAGGGCGTTATTGGTTGGCGGGCGATCATCCGACAATAGCCGACCTGTCGAACTACGCTTACATTGCTCACGCCCCAGAAGGTAATGTATCGTTACAGGATTATCCAAATTTAAGGGCATGGTTGCAACGCATCGAAGCCCTACCAGGTTTCATACCGATGCAATCATCAGCAGTTGGGCTTGTGGCATAAAGTAATCCATAAGGATTCCATGTAAACGCGTGGAATCCAACGGCTGTCCGAGAACAAAAGTTGTGGTGATAGGAGCTCATTTAAGTTAGATTCTTTCATTAGCTTTTAGGCAAATAAGTGTTCTACCTAATTACCAATTCGCTTGCAGATTATTTGGATCGTTGTAAGTCGTCACAACAGGAGGAAATATAGGGATGTGTATTTCACCAGAACAGTGGACAAATTCAGCTTTTCCACAGTAGGCTGTCTATATCTAGACAGCCACCTAAATACTCCGAGGTAGATATTATGACTGGCACGACCGAATCTCCATTCCACCAAGGTGAACAAAACATCCAAAGGAGTCTGGGTGTTCGCGATCAAATGGAGCGCTTCGGTCGACAGGTAATACGCGACTTTATGCCCAAGCAACACCGGGATTTCTTTGCACAACTACCTTTTGTTTTTGTCGCTCATGCCGATCAAGAGGGCTGGCCCTGGGCGTCCATTTTGTTTGATCGACCAAATTTCATTCATTCTGATAATAACAAAAAATTACAAATCAATACCGCTCCGGTTGCAGGTGATCCTCTAGCCAAAGCGCTAAATAAAGGTAACCGGCTTGGTTTGCTAGGCATAGAACTAGAAACACGGCGTCGAAACCGTCTCTCCGGATATATCAGTAATGTATCAGACAAGGGAATCGAATTAACCATTGGCCAAGCATACGGAAATTGCCCTCAATATATCCAAACCCGAGAACTAGATTATATAGACCCTCTGTCTATGTCGCCCGAAACGATTGAAGAACTGAGCCAATTTGATCAACAAGCCTGCGAGCTAATCAGCAGTAGCGATACGTTTTTTGTCGCCAGTTATATTTCTAGAGACAGCGATGCGGCCAGCGAAGGTGCAGATGTATCCCATCGTGGCGGTAAACCCGGATTTATCCTAGTCAATGATGCCCAAACACTGACCATTCCTGACTACGTCGGCAATTTCCATTTCAATACTCTGGGTAACTTCGTAGAAAATCCCAAAGCAGGTCTTCTATTTATCGATTTCGAACATGGCCATTTGCTTACACTAACCGGCACCGTCGAAATCCTCTGGGATTCACCGGAAATGGAATATTTTGCCGGTGCGGAACGACTCTGGACATTTCGTGTCGATCATGGTCGCTGGCTTAAAAATGTCCTACCATTACGTTGGAAACTTCAAGATTACTCGCCCAACACCTCCCTCACTGGGACTTGGCTCGAAGCCAATAGTGCCAAAAAAGCAGAAACCCTTAAGAATACCTGGCAACCGTATCGAGTCGACAATATTGTAGAAGAAAGCAGTGTTATCAAATCCTTTTACCTACACCCCCCCATTGACCATAAACCTCACTTTCAGGCAGGCCAATTTTTAACTCTGAAAGCCGACGTCAATGGCGCTGAGCAGATCAGAACCTACACGGTATCGAGCGCTCCTAGTGATCCCTATATCAGGATCAGCGTCAAACACGAACGCGGCGATGGCGATATACCCGACGGCGTCTTTTCGAGTTTTCTGCATCGACAAACAATGGTCGGGGATGTTATCAGTGCCAAAGCGCCAACGGGCCCATTTATCCTTGATACAAAAGGCCAACGTCCATCCGTGCTTATCTCAGCCGGTGTTGGGATAACGCCGATGATTGCCATGGTTCGCCACGTTTTACAGGAGAGATTACGCACACGATCAATTCGGCCAATAATATTGATATGTGCAGCACGCAATAATGCACAATGTGCTTTTTATTCCGAATTAAACGAGCTTGCCAATAACTCCGATGGCCATGTCACCATATTTTGGGCTTTTAGCCAACCTGAACCCTATTTAGTCGCTGGCACCGATTACCATCATTGCGGCCGCATCTCAAAGAGTTTATTGCAGACCATCCTTCCAACATGTGATTACGATGTCTACCTCTGTGGGCCCAGTAAATTTATGCAAGACCAGTACAACAACCTTCTAAAACTAGGTGTCGGCAATGCACGCATTTTCACAGAATCTTTCGGTCCAGCCTCATTAAAACGTGTCACAGAACCGAGCGCGAATGACGTCAAGAGATCACCGATTGCAAACGAGGCTATCGTAACATTCACCAAATCACAGGTAGAGCAAGCTTGGATTGAAGGTGATGGTAGCCTTTTGGAATTTGCTGAAGCCCATGGACTTAAACCCGAATATGGCTGTCGTAGCGGTCAATGCGGGGCATGCAAAGTTAAATTGCTAAGAGGAAAAATTACCTACCAACAAACAATTAGTACTCCGTTGAACGACGACGAATTATTATTGTGCAGCGCCGTGCCGGCAGATGACCCGGATAACACTATTAATCGATTGGAAATCCATTTATGAACTTTAAATTTGTAGGTAAAGGAGTATTCCTAATATTGAGCGTCCAATAATATGCAAATGCCAATACAACTTACATTGGATATTTTTTAGGATTTTCTAGTTGAAAAAACAGAAATCGGTTAAAATATACTCTGTATTATCTTTAGTCTCATGCTAGAAATAGGTGCGCGATTAAGCTTCGTCTAGAGAACGAGGAATTCAAAGTGTGTTTTTCTGCATCCGCTAGCTTTATCGCAGCTGGTGGCTTAATTTTGGGTGGTAGAGCGATACAAAAGTACAGGGTAGTCCATGGCAATCAGCAATTGCTCGCTGCTATACCCTTTGTGTTTGGCGCCCATCAATTTTCTGAAGGAGTGGTTTGGCTGGGGGTTTACGGTACGGTATCCCCATTTTTGCAGACCATTGCGGCCTATTTTTACAGTTTTGTAGCTTTTGTATTTTGGCCGATTTATATTCCACTCGCGATATCCTTCTTTGATAGGCCCAAAACATCATTGTGTTTATCGGCGCTTACACTTACAGGCTTCATAGTTGGTACCTATTATTTTTGGTGCCTCACATTTTATGCACCTCTGCGCCTAGAAGTTATTTGTCAATTTAACAAATGTGGTTCGTTAGCCTATGCCTTTCAGTTACCATTTTTTGATAGTGCTATAAATTATGCTTATGCCTTAGTGACTATATTTCCATTTTTTATTACAGCCAACCAAAAACTAAAAGGGTTGGTTGGACCCGTAATTCTGCTTTCATTCGCTATTGGTGTTTATCTTTCCAACGCTCCGGAAGTGCCTTCTGTTTGGTGTTTTTTTGCCAGCATTGCGAGCCTTTTTATCTTTTTAACGTTCAAAGCAAAAAACGCAATGGAAATCACCACTCCACCCGACGGGATTACCAGTTAATGAGTTTATTTTATCCTAATATATTCAATACCATTTTGTATCGTCAATACCACAACATATATCTCATTGGAAATAAGCCCTATTATTTTAGTCCACTGGTACGGTCCGACGATTCTCGGAACCGCCGTCGATTCACGGCAATGCAGTCCCCTTCAATCAAGCATAGACTCCCTCGTTCCCGACTAACCGGGTAGATACCAGAGATGGCGTAACCTGCAGTTTCGAGGAATTCGAGCACGGTTAGGTATCCTGGTGTCTGCTCATAGATCGGAATAAAGGAGAGTTCCGTTGAAACAGCTGCAAAATCGTGTAATTTCGATCCCGCACCCATAAGCACTTGCATATCGTGACCTTGGGTATCAATCTTTAGCAAAATATTGCTACCGCTCAATGTTGGATTGGCACATAACCACGAAGCCAGAGTGTTTATCGTAACGATTTCTTCTCTAATGTTGCTAATATTCCGCGGAAATCTCTCTGCAGAGTAGCTATTGAAGTCGTGCAGTGACGCAAAGTCATTACTATCTGGAACCTTGAGCGTTGCTTCACCAGCTTCATTTCCAAGGCCAAAAGGATAGATTTTCCACTTAGCATCTTCCGCGCTGATCGATTCTAAATAGCTCACACAATGGGCAATGGGTTCAAAGGAAATGATTTCGCCGGTATAACCTAGCTGTCTTAGTTGTTTGGCGAACTGACCAATATTCGCCCCTACGTCTAGTACCAAATTAATATCCAGTGATCGCAAGATCTTAGCAAGGTGGTTGGCGTAAGATGCATGACTACTCTTTTGCCTAAAAAGATCATAGCCAAGAAGGTTTGCTATCTTGTGATGAAGTTTCATTATCCGACTCGGTTAAAATTATTCGCATTATAAAGCATGTAGCAATGCTGCTTAGGTTACACTGGTGAAGATTTCGAATTCTTAGCTGTCTATACATGCAAATTAGTGTTGTTATTCCCACGTATAACTATGGTCGCTCCTTATTACGCGCTGTGGCATCCATCATCAATCAAGCTGACAATGATTTTGAAATTTTAATTGTTGATGACGGTTCCATAGACGATACACCAGAATTAGTCGCACCACTAATCGAGGCATATCCAGACGTGGTTCATTACATTCAACAAATTAATCGGGGCCCGGCCGCTGCCAGGAATCGGGGTATTCAAATATCGAAGGGAGAATTTATTCTTTTTTTGGATGCCGATGACCAACTTTGTCCTGATGTTTTCCCCGCAATACGACAGTTTTTGGTAGCTCATCCAGATGCAGAATTTGTTCTAGGTGGCCATATCTCCGTAACTAACGACGGAGTTGAAAAATATCATAGCGCGGCTCATCTACCCATGGAACGCGAACAACGATTCAAAAAATATATATCAGGCAACTTAAGTATTTCGCATGGATGTTCGATTAGCCACAGGAAAATTTTCGACCGTTTAAGCTACCCAGAAGAGTTTCAGGCGACCGAAGATATTCCAGTCTTCGCTCAATCATTAGCATTGTTTGAATCCGCACGCCTCGATATTCCGTTCGCCCGCATTGAAAAACACGCAGATAGCCTGCGGCATCAAGTCAAGTTCGTTAAAAGTGCTGGACTCGATGTCGTTGATGCTGTGTTCAACCCATCAATTCTGCCAAAGCAACTTATGACTTACCGTAGTAAATTTCTTGCCCGACGAGCCTTATCCCTATTTCGAACTTGTTATTTAAACGCTGAATATTTAGAGGCTGATCATTTCTATCGATTAGCAATGAGGCAAGACCCTGCACTCATGACACGCTGGTCCTATTTAACAAAGTACCTGAAAATGAAATTTCAGCGTACCTGATGGATGTTAAGTAGACCTAGAGATCATTCCTACCTCATCTGAAAACGCCAATGAATTCACCAATATTGGTCTGGCATTTTGTGGATACACTCCTCAAGTAATTTCCCACAGTCAATAAATACTACCAGAGTTTCCAGTTAATCTTGCGGCTTTGGATTAACCCAGTCAACACCCAAAGGAAAATAAGAACCATAATGAACCCCGTTAACGAAAGATCCGGCACTTTAACTGCAACACTTTTCAGATTACCGTCGACCTCGGCCCTAACTTCAGTTTCGCCATTATTTTTGGCCCGAATAGTGGCGGTAGCCTTGCCGTTAGCATCGGTGGCTACCGCAGTTGCCCCTTCAATCATAGCGACATTGGAATCGTCGATAGAAAACGCGATGGATTTTCCAGCTACTGGCGTATTCCCCCGGTGGACAGTTACCAATACGTTAGCCGTCTGCCCCTGTTGCAGTGTTTGGTTCGGTTCAATCTGCAGCGCAAAACTGAGTGGGTCACCTTCTACGTCTGAATTTTCTCTAAGCAAAAACAGTCCACCTTCAATATCACTGACTAAAATAGTGCCACTCGGAAGGTATGGGTAAGTTCCCCACGCGCCATTGAATCGGGCGGAATTGGCAGAAGGCGAGGGAAAGGTATCAAAAAAAGCCAATTCAACTGGTGTATTAGGATCGGTAATATCCAAGATTGTCAGCCCTCGGCGATAATTGGACATATAATATCGATTGCCTTTCACAAAACCGTTATGGTCAATAGCTTGGGTGGGTCCTGTCCAGACATTGCTTAAAACCGGATTGGAAAGGTCTGAAATATCTAATGTCCTCAAGGTAGTATTTAGGTTAAAGTCTTGTTCGTCCAATTCGTCCTGGATAAAGACGAAACGGGTATTTTCGGTACCCCACCCTGAATGTGTATAGGCAGAGCGGTTATACCCTGTGGTACTTATTCGAACTGGAGCAAATTTATCGGTAACGTCCCATAGATCGATCGTATCCTCGTTATAGTCAATATACACTTCGCAGGGGTTATGACCTTCCGCACAGAATTGAGTCCGTTCATCGCTAATTACCAGGCTCGTCGCAT
Source organism: uncultured Methylococcales bacterium (assembly GCA_964653275.1). Classification (GTDB taxonomy): domain Bacteria; phylum Pseudomonadota; class Gammaproteobacteria; order Methylococcales. The sequence continues at coordinate 1,829 of CAZZET010000028.1, read as the reverse complement.
CGTGGACATAGCCCGTTCCAGCCGGCGGCGCAGTGACTTCTACCGGCGCTATCGGGTTGCTCAGATCGAATATCCGGAAAGCGCCCCGATTAAGATTGGACCCCAAAATCGCCGCATAGGCTGTCATTCCAGGAAGGCTTACACCACTAGCGTAGTCAGTATTTCCCATGTAAATATTGTGTGCACTGCTAATTCCACGAAAAGTCGCCGCCAAAGAGATGCGTTCTGGTAAACCGGTTAGATCTATAATCTGTATTCCTTGGGATGTATTGTCTGCAGTCACGTATGCATAGGCATTCCACCTACCACCCTTAAAAAACTGATATACCTTAACATCCCTCCAGGTAGTGATATTGCCAGCTACCGACCCAATTTCAAACGGATTTTCAGGATCGGTAACATCGACCACTGCAGTGCCATTTCTTAAACCAATTAAAGCGTATTCGCGATTATCATTGAGATCGACGAAACCCCAAATATCGTTCGCAGACTTTGGCGCTGTACTAAAAATATCAAGTGGTATACTGCCCAGAAAATCAATTCCTTTGCATGGGTAACTGCCCGCGGTTCCTCCGATACAACGGGTTTTTTGTACTGGCGCTACAATCTTCGGAATTTTCTCACCAATGCTTTCTTGAATCGCGATCCCCTTAGGATCTTGCACTAAAATAAAACCACGTTCAGCAAGGCGGTCACGATCTTTGAAAGAAGGCCCCATCACAAAGGTTGGATTCAACTTGGGCGCAAACGTCGAAAACCGTGATTCTCTACTGAAACCCGCTTGAACTAGAATATCGCGGTTTAGTAACATCGACACTTGCTCAGGAGCCACTTGATAGCTGCCCGCCGCAACGAGAACTATATCGCCTTTTTTCGCCCGACCTACCGCATAGCCAATCGTCCGACAAGCAAATTTTATGCTGATACAATCGCCCTCATCGACTCCCTGAGCAGCTACATAACGGACATCTTCATTCGAAGCATCGATAGTACGCAACGTTTCCGCCATTTCTTTGGAAACATCGGGCACCGAGGCAGCCTGAGAAAGTATAAAACCTCGTTCTAACAATGCTGTTGCATACTGCCCGGACGGTCCGATCAGAAAAGTCGGATTTTCTTTCGGTACCTGCTCGCTAAAACCGTTGCTGACACTATACCCTCCACTAACTGGGACAACATGGCTTAGCAATGTCATGATCTCGGCCGGATCTTCTGGTTCGAACAAATAAGAACCAGCTGCTACTAAAACATTGTCACCAAGAGAAGCTCGACTAACCGCATACATTATTGACTTGCAAGGACGAACTGGAGTAGCACAGTCACCCTGATCAACCCCATTCTCAGCAACATAATGGTTGCTGGGGCCATCCAAATGGGCTATGGCCGTTGATAGACTTGCAGCGAACAAAATCATAATACGGGCAAACAGCACCCAAGTCCGGCATTCAAAACGGTTAACGGAACGGGGATTACGCGACATATCTGACTCCTTTAAAAATCTAATGCAGTCGGGTTTCATAAATTTGTACTTTACATTAATTCATTGCATTAGTCATAATAAAACCAAGCTGTTACTGTTTTCACTTCCCAAAAGTGTTGACATTGCTGGTACATTAGATCGGAAGATTGATTACAAAAAACATTATAATTTTGCAATTGTCACCATGCCTGTTAAATTAAAATTCTGTTGGCTAGCAATAATTGTATTTGTTTTCGTGGTGCTCATACCTATCCCCGAACGGATTCTCGAATCGATCCTAATGCCGTTAACGTTGGCTACTACCCGCGCAACGTTGACTTTAATTCATTTGATAGGTATCGACGCCACT
>CAZZET010000027.1:3999-39159 GCA_964653275.1 uncultured Methylococcales bacterium | reverse complement strand
GCATTTGCAAACTCCCTGCGCGTGACCCAAAAACCTTTGTGAGACAAATTGCGGTTATCGAAAAGCTCAAGGATTAAGCCCCGGTGGGGGTCATTTTAGTCAACAAAGAATTAGCCTTTCTTGTGACTCTGCTTAAACTACAAAAAGCACAGATGAAATACTTTTTTGGTTTCGTATTATTGAGTAGACCACCCTTCATTTAATAGGATTTTTGAATCAGTGGATCTCCCATTACACGTTTGGTTGGCCTATGGATTGGTGTTTGTCGTTTGGGTCCTATTTCGATTTAGCTGTACAAAATCATCTGTGAAAAGTACCCATCCAGCGTTTGCATTAGTTGTATCGAGCTATTTGATATTTTTTCCGCAGATTTCATCTTCGGCACAGCCATCACTGGCTTGGCAAACATACAGCGCTCAAAAGGTCGCTGTGTCCCTTGGAAAGGGTTCCCCTGTCCTTCTTGAGTTCACTGCTGATTGGTGCAGCAACTGTAGAGTTTTAGAAAAGACAACTTATGATGATCCAGGAGTCATCGAGGCGGCCAACAAGGCGGGAATTAACCCCTTCAGGGTCGATATAACAGATTTTGACGACGAACAGCAGACCATCATCAATAAATACGGTGGAAAGGCTCTACCTTTTGCGGTCTTAATAAACCATAAAGGTGAGGTTTTAAAAACTTATTTGCGGATGTTTTCTGCTAACAGTCTCAAAGAAAACATCGAAAGGCTATCTATTCGATCAGTGGGAGTGATCGACTGGTCGTCAGTTGAAGGCACTGCAATGATTGGTCGGCACGCACCTGAATGGTTTAATCTAAATTGGCTCGATGATAATCCTCTCTCGTTGAGTGCTTTGCGGGACAAGGTTGTTTTGGTTCGATTTTGGCTCACAGGATGCCCATTTTGCACTCGAACTGCACCGTCATTGCGTGAGTTTTGGCAATCCTACAAAGACCGAGGTTTGGTGGTCATAGGAATTCACCATCCGAAATCCGAGATGACCAAGAACCCAAAGGTCGTCAAAGAGGCGGCCAGAGCTTTGGGTTTTGATTTTCCTATCGCCATGGACAACAGTTGGCAAACCATTCGAGCCTATGGGGTTGGGTCCGAGTTGAAGCGGTTTACCTCGGTCAGTTTTCTAATCGATCAACAAGGGATTATTCGTTTTGTGCATGATGGCGGCGAATTTCACCTCGGCGGTGGGGATGAACATACAGCGTGTCAAGCTGCGTATTTCGCCCTCAAACGGAAAATTGAGGAGCTTTTGGAAAAGAGCGCTTAATTTGTGAAAAATCAAGCCAATCGGATGACCAAGTTACTTTACAATTTGGAACTAGGTGGTGTCGGAAATCGCCCAGTAATTTTTATCTGGCATAGTCTAAGTGGCCTGGCCCTGATTTCTCTCCACGGCATTAATCGACGGTAAAACAGAGCTAGGATTGTTTCAAACAACAAAGGTACAGTTGGTCTTCGTCGGCAAAATGGTGTACCCGCAGAGTCAAACCAGCAATGAGCTCGTTTAATCTTTTTAAATTGGGGAGGAGGTGGGGAACCAGCCGCGAATTCTCACGCTGCAATTGTGCTTGGAATGATGCCCCCATGGGGTGGCTAATGATGATCCGCCCGTTGGCAGTCAAACGGGGTCGAATTGCCTCAAGGGTTTGTCGTTGATCGCAGACATTACCGAACATAGCATTAAAATATATGACATCGAATGGACCGAATTTATGGGGTAGATCGATGACATCACCACACCAAAAGTCTATTTCCGGGAATCGCACCCGGGCTTCAGCGAGCATGAGCGAACTGATATCGCAACCGACTATGTCGGTCACTCCAAAAAAATGGAAATCGGGGATCAAAACACCGATACCGGTGCCTACATCCAAAATCCGGTCGTTGGGCATTAATTCAGCGGCCGCAACGATTCGCCGCGTTCGTTCCTGAATATCCTTCGCGATTACTTGGCGGAACACATCAACCTGAACATCGAAGGTTTCCTGCTGGTAACGATTGTGCTGCTGGCGCGTATCGGACACGTAGACTACCTTGCTGATTTCAGAGGGTTTTCGATTATTATATATCCACCAATAAAGAGGTGGGTTGCAGTATGAAGATGAATTCACCATTTTGCATCGAGGTTTGCACATTCACTGGGGTACCTAAAGCAGATCCTGCCGCTGAGCATTCGATCATTGCGTTACGTCAATTGCCACTCCGAGTATTTTCGTCCAGCCTATCAATAGGCTGGTGGGTTTTACATCCGATGGGAAAAGTCGTTTCACTACGGTGTATGGCATCTCTGATCCGTATGTCTTACTGGTATATTTTTTGTGTTTGCGAAAGACTTTATACTGACCCACTGTGGTTTCTTTGCCATCGCGTCCGGTTACGATATCGAAATTGTAAATTTCCTCATCATTCTCCAGTGCAACTAAAACTTGGTCTTCAATGAACACACGGATCTCTTTCTTTGTTGGTGCATCGCGACCCCATACAGAAGGTGAAATGGCTAAAACTAAGCTTACAGAAATTGACAGAACAATGTTCAGTACAAACATGGTGCTTAGAGGTTTCATAATTATTAACCTTTTTCTTGGACCACCTTTAAAATGCTATTGTTCGTTAGATTGTACTAGAAGCCATTCTGGCTGGGAATGGCTTTGTTGAACTCAAGACAGACGTTGACTAAAGAAGTCGCTGAAATTTTCGGCTACTAAATTATGAACGCATACTGATGTGTTAAGTTTTGCTTGCCTGTTGGTATCCCTTTTATTCAGCGATATTACAAACCTGGGTTTTGTTTCAACAATTCCCTCATCAAAGTCAACGAAACTTATTTAGGTGCCGAGCTTTGGGTAATGACAAAACTTTCGTCTAGAGAAGTCCATGCCCTTTTAGGCAAGCGATAGAAGTAACCCAGAATAACGTTACCAGAAACTCATTCGATTCGAATATGATATAACAATGGATAATACTCGCTAACACAGACCCAACGAGGGATAGGTAATCGATAGTAGTTTCGGAAATTCATTAATATAAATGTCGCATCGAAAGTACGGGTGCACAGTACATGTAGGTTGGGTAAGTATCTTGTGTCATTTTCCGCGATGGAGTTTAGTTGCTCTGTTAGCCATTAGCTTAATTCGCCCATGTTTTGCACTGGAACCAGTGCCCCGGAAATGGACTCATCTCCCTATGGGGACCAATTTTGCTGGTGTGGGGTTTGCCTATACTGAGTCCGATATTTTGATCGATCCAACTATCTTGCTCGAAGATGTGGAGATGGAGTTGCAATCCTGGGTGGCAAAATATATTCGCACTTTCGATTTGTTTGGTAAATCAGCTCGAATCGATCTTACGCAAGCTTACCAGGAAGGAGAATGGACGGGGTTACTGGATGGTGTTTCCGTGTCCACCACACGAAGTGGTTGGTCAGATACCTTTATGCGCCTTGCAGTCAATCTGTACGGTGCGCCACCTTTAAGTGGTAAGGACTTTGCTGCTTATCGGTCTGAGATGAACGTTGAAACTATCGTTGGAATGGCACTGACAGTCCGATTACCGACGGGTGAATACATGGACGATAAGCTCATTAATCTTGGCAAAAATCGGTTTACCTTCCGGCCCCAACTTGGCGTTATTCATACTCGAGGCAAGTGGACCGCAGAAGTAACGGGGGAAGTTGCGTTCTTCACTGAGAATGATGAGTTTTTTAATGGCAATTCACTTGAACAAGAGCCGTTATATATAATCCATGGGCATCTCATTCACACATTTCGCCCGGGGTTTTGGGTGGGTGCGAGCATTGGTTACGACTATGGAGGGGAAAATAGTGTCAATGGGGTCGACAGGGACGACACACAACAAAATATTGCTTGGGCGTTAAGCTTTGCTTACCCAATAAATCGCTATTCGGGCATTAGTGTAAAATATATCGGTACCCGCACGCAGCAATCGACAGGTCTTGATTCTGAGACTCTGAGTGCAGGTTTATCCATCGCATGGTAAATGAGAACTTTGATAAAATATTATGCTAGGTATTTGCTAATGTAGAAGTTTATTCTAAATACACTATCAGTACTAGCCCAGATTTCATTCTAACTAAAGTCGTTCGTCTTCGTCTCGATGAATATGTTAAGTGTTTGTAATCTCAATGGCTAAAATACTAACGTCATCTTTTGGTTGTCCAGATGGACTCCATTTTAGAATTGCATCAATTAGCTTTGTAATACCCTGTTCAAGTGATTCTTTTCTCGTTTTAAGTAGTAATTTAAGTAAACGGTTATCGGTAAATAATTCCAAGTCGTCATTCATAGCCTCGGGGATTCCATCAGAATAAAGGTAGAGGCGATCTCCTATTTTTAATTGTACGACGTGTTGTTCGTAGACAGTGCCCGGAAACCAACCAACTGCAACGTTCCTGCCTGGTAATTGTTCTAATGCTCCGTCTTTTGATAGTTTTATTATCGGGGGATGGCCAGCTGGTACGTACTGAAACTCCAAAGTAGCAGTGTTGAGTACACCATAACAAATCGTAAAATAACGATGATTAAATTTTTCCATCTGGAACTGGTCATTCAATTTTGCGATGACCTCGGCAGGAGCAATAATCTTCTCGTCATCTTTTTCGGCATCGTGATTCATTAACAGGGTAGTGCGTCCTTTCTCAGCATCCATAATCCTATTTATAGTTACTGATAGCAATGCAGCAGGAACGCCATGACCACTAACATCAGCAACATAAAGCCCGATATGCTGTTCATCAAAAGGAATAACATTTAGGATATCTCCTGCTAATTCATCACAAGGATGATAGGCCCAGGCGACATTTAGGCAAGCTATCTTAGGTAAAGAAGTTGGAAGAAGTGATTGTTGTAAAGTAGCCGCCGCATCTAGATCATTTTTCATTCGGGTATTTGCTGCTAATATTTCCCGATTACGTTGCTCGAGGTTCTGCTCTAATTCGATAATTCGAATCCCAGCACGTAAGCGCACATGTAACTCATTTTGGTCGAATGGTTTACTGAGAAAATCATCCGCCCCTGCTTCCATCCCTTCAACGATGTCGACCTTCTCTGACTTTGAAGTTAGAAGAATAATATACGTATAATGATCATTGTTTTTACTGCGAATTTTTCTAACCAGTACAAGACCATCCATCCTCGGCATAACCCAATCGGTTATAACTACGGGTATATCCTGTTCCTTCAATATGCTCCAGGCAACCATCCCATCTTCCGCTGTGATCACCTCGTGCCCCCATTTTTCAAGGTGTCGCTGGATACTCCTACGAGTTATACGCTCATCTTCTACAACGAGGATTTTCATCAAGATTGTTTTGTTTTAAGTAAATCCGTTAGTGCTTCGATAAGCAGATCAACTTCAGATTCCAAACTTGCAATCGCAATATCCATCTCACCAGCAACACCCTTTCTACCAAGGCCTTCAACATGGTAAGCGGCATCAAAGGCACGTTTAGCCGAAAAATTCCCTACCATAGATTTTACAGAATGTGCGTTCTTCCAAATCATCTCCGTATCATTTCCAGCTAATCCATTTTTAATTTCGGCAAGTAAATTTGGAGCATCTTCCATTAACATCTCGACTGATTCCTCGAGAAACTCCCAATCTCCATCGAGTTCTCCTAATAATTCCTCTTTGTTAATAATATCGTTCATACCTATGTTTCTAGTTATCCATACTTATTACATTGACTATTTCAGCCAAGAGTATTTTTGACTTAATCGGTTTAGTAATATATCCATCCATACCGGCTGATAGACATTTTTCTCTATCACCTTTCATGGCGTGTGCTGTCAAAGCGATAATGGGAATATGCAAATTAGACTGTTGCTCTAATTTGCGAATCTCAGCTGTTGCTTCAAAACCATCCATTTCTGGCATTTGTATATCCATTAGAACAACATCGAATTCATTATCAACTATTGATTCAATTGCTTCACGACCATTATTAACGACAGTCGTAACATGCCCTACTTTATCTAGCACACGTAATGCGAATTTTTGGTTTACCTTGTTGTCCTCTGCTAGTAAGACATTCAATTGCCGAAAGTTATCTGATTTACTGTCAACACTTGAATCTTCCGTATCATGTCTACGAGCAACTGCTTCCACACCCAATGAAGTCACAATGGCATCCAACATCCGTGATTGACGTACAGGTTTAATCAAGTGCGCCTGAACACCGAGTTCTTCACAACGTTGCTTATCACCGCTCCTGTTTGCCGAGGTTAACAGGATGATTGGAACATCCTTTAGTCCGGGCTTATGCTTTATCTCTTCAACAAAGCCAAAACCATCCATTTCTGGCATATTAACATCAGAAATAATCAGCTCAAATGGCGATTGTGCTTCTAATGCTGCACATAGCGTATCCAATCCTTGAGCAGCGGCCCCAGCCAAAGTCGGATTCATATGCCAATTTGTTAGCATTTTTTCTAGAATTCGACAATTGGTATTATTGTCATCGACAACCAGTACTCGCAATTTTTCAAGTTTACTCAAAGAGTCTATATTCAGATCAGGCCCAATCTGCCTGCTGATCTGCATTGACGTTGTAAAATGGAAAACGGTCCCCGCTCCCGTTGCACTTTCTACCCAAATTTTGCCGCCCATCAACTGAACCAAGCGGCTGCAAATAGTTAGTCCAAGTCCGGTACCTCCGTACTTACGGGTCGTTGATGAATCAGCCTGCTCAAAGGAATTGAAAATACTACTCAACCGATCTTCCGGGATACCAATACCAGTATCCGATACACTGAAATGGAGCAGAACATCGGAATTTTCTCGAGATTTTAAACTAACATTAACGACCACTTCACCGTGGTCAGTGAACTTGAGCGCGTTACCGACTAGATTAATAATGATCTGGCGTAACCGGTGTACATCACCCACCAACATCTGTGGTACATCGGCATTAATATCGAATGCCAACTCCAAGCCCTTACTATGTGCCCTAATGGCCAGCGTATCCAGAGTTTCACCTAGCCGGTCACGCAGATCAAAATCGATTGGCTCCAACTCCAATTTTTCCGCCTCAATTTTGGAGAAATCCAGAATATCATTGATGAGTGTTAAAAGAGATTCGGCCGATGAATCAATTGTGTTGAGGTATTCTCGCTGTTCCTGTGTCAATTCTGTATCGATTAATAATTCGGTCATTCCCATGATTCCGTTCATGGGTGTTCGTATTTCATGGCTCATTACAGCCAGAAAATCAGCTTTAGCTTCAGTTGCTGTTTCTGCTTTGATTCTTAATGCCTCTGTTTCAATCATGGCATTTTCAATAATTGACTTTTGAGTCTCTAATTCCCGAATTATATTTTCGCGTTCGGTAATATCGGTAAAAATACGCACATAACCACCATCTTCTTTGGGAATTTGCCGCACCTCGATAAATTTTCCGTCAGGGAGTTCTATGGTGTAGATAATCTTTTCATTTTGAGTGGCAGTGTCAATTAACTCACTAATTTTTGATGGACGATGATGCATCACATGCTCGCTAAAATATTTAATGACATCCGCATAATTACGGTGCCTTTCAACAACATTTTCAGGCAAATTGAGGATCTCGGGGTAGCGTGTGTTATAGGTTAAAATATTCAAGTCCCTGTCGACCATAATGATGCCCTGGTCCATGCCTTCAATTGTTTCTTCTACATATTTCTTTTGTATCTCCAATTCACTCTGGGCCTGCATTAACTTTTTATTCATGAGCTCAAATTCATCGACCATTATTTTTATTTCATCATGATAAATATGATTAAATTTCAATGGTTGATTTGATTCTTTATGTTGAATAATGGAACGAGTAACTGAACTGATAGGCTTAAGAATTCGTTTGTTTAATAGTATAAAAATAATAATATTGAAAATGATAAACAACAACACAAGCATATATTCCAATTTAATATACGAATTGACATTTCTACTTGCAATTTCAATGTCATGTTGCGTACGTTCATTTAGCATTGCAATGAACTCGTCAATAGGAAGCATGATGATATGTTTTGCATTATGGTACTCTGGCGAATGAAGGAGGTTAATAGCTAAGGACTGATCCGGTTCGCTGATAATAGTATATTTACCATTATTATCTTTAAACTTTCCCTTCATGGCGTTAAAGGCTTCAATCTCCATATTTACCAAATCATTGGAATTCCTTTCGGCTTCTCTAAGTTTTTCTTTTTCTTCCTCGTTATAAGAAAGACTATTAGTCATTTCATTTTGTGAGACCATCTTTCCATCAGGATGTCTTTCTATACGTACTGTATCCAGTAAATCCCAATAAATAGCACCATAATCTTGAGGTCGTGGACTTTCTCCATTTCGAATTGCTAATGTTTTTAAATATTTTTCCTTATACTGTTCATTATTTGAAACAACATAAGTTCTGGCGAATCGAGTTAAATCATCTGAACTTTGTCGTAAAATATCTGCTTCTGCCATTAAAATAAAACGCTGATCTACTGCGTTCATAAGAATATTTTCCGCACTTCTGAGGCTAAAGTTAATATAGGCAAGCTGCGCAATTATGCCTAATTCGATAATTACCGTTAGAACAATGATTTTTTTAATCGACTGTTTCATTTCAATTTTATAATACGTTTTTATAAGTATATTTATTCCCAGTCTAGAGGAGGGTGAATTGCTATAGGTAGCATTAGTTTTGTGCTGGAAGCAATCAGCAGCTAAGGAAAAAAACACTCAAAGTCTGGTCTTATTCTCAAAAGGAATTACTACGAGTGCGTGATGCTAAACTCGAGGAATTACCGCGTTGTTTGGGGTGGTCATGCAGTAGCTTGCACTACTTCCTCAATAAAACTATTAAGTACTACTTACCATCATTAAACGATCACGGCTATTTATCAGCGCTTGCTTTCTAATACGGCTGCTTTATGGTAGTCAATGGATGGCTTGCCCCTAACCAGTCCAACCCAATCCAGTAGCAATACAATTAATTGATAGTAACAGTGAAATCAACTGTTTTCGTCGTTCGGGGTCTTCTTTGTCCATTGCTCTAAATGTCCTAACCAACCTCACCTGTTCCCGGCCCACTTGATTGATTGAGCCTAAGCGACGAGACAATTTTCGGCGAAACCGCGGAAATCGTTCAGCTAGCAGGCTACTTCCAGAGACCGACAATACCTGGTCAACAGTGCGATGATATTCTTCTTCGATCAACGAAAAAATTTGCTCCCGGATTGCGTTATCGGGTACCAGCTCTGAATAATCTTTGGCTATTGACAAATCGACCTGGCAAAGTGTTTTTTCCGCCTCATCGATCACCAGGCGGAACAAACGGGATTGTTCAAACAGGTGTTTCAATCGTTCGTTGCCAGTGGTTCCGTATTTGTCACCGAATTGTTGAAGTGCTTCACCCAAGCCATACCAACTCGGGACTAGGTGCCTGTTTTGGGTCCAGGCAAAGACCCAGGGAATTGCTCGAAGGTCAGAAAGAGACGTGGCCCCAAACCGCCGCGCAGGACGTGAACCGATGTTTAAGAGGGCTAACTCTTCCACGGGACTAGCCGATTCGTAGTAACTGACGAGACCCGGTTTTTCCACAAGCTGACGGTAGGCGCTATAGGACAATTGCGACAGCTCTTCCAGCGCTTCATCGATTTCCGGGTGGGGCTGAAGTTCGGGCTCTGTTGCCGACTTGAGCGAATGTTCAAACACACTGGCCGCTAATAGCTCCATGTGATAGAGGGCGCTCCCTCGGTTAGCAAATTTATGCGAGACTACTTCACCTTGTTCGGTCACGCGCATTTGCCCGTGGGTGGAACCCGCTGGTTGCGCGGCGATAGCATATCCTGTCGGTGCGCCACCTCGGCTGACCGAACCGCCGCGTCCATGAAAAAATGAAATTGGAATTCCAGCTTCTTTGCCCACGGCTGTGAGTTTCGTTTGTGCTTTGCTGAGTTCCCAGTTGGAACTCAGATATCCTCCATCCTTATTCGAATCTGAATAGCCAATCATAACCTCCTGGGTACCGCCTTGGTTCTCCACGGAACGGCGAACTAAGGGATTAGATAACAGTTCCCGCATGATATCCGGTGCGCATCGCAAATCTTCAATGGTTTCAAATAGAGGAACAATGGGTAAACTACAATAGTCACCTTCCCCAACGAAAAGGCCTGATATTTTAGCAATAAGATAAACTCCCAGAATATCCACCGCAGATTGGGTCATGCTGAGAATAAACTGGCCAAAGGCTTGGGTATCCAATTGGTGTTGGGTTTCAACAACCAAACTCATGAGTTCGAGAGTTTCCCGAGCTGATTCCGGCAGACTTTTCGTGTCAATTGAAAGTTGCAGGGACTTATCCAGGTGCTGCGAAATCCAGCACTTCCATTCCTCACTTTCGACATCCGGACAATCCGATTCGGATTTTTGACTTGTGGTTGCCCATATGCCTCTTAGGGTTTCAAATACCACCGTTGAATTTTGTCGAAGATCCAGATTTGACGTTCTGAATCTGAAAATTTCTGCTTCTCGCCGCAACGGCAGTATCATCGTCTTGGCGACTGCATCACAATCACTCGCCTTTAGTCCTTTTTCCATAGCACAAAGGTCATCGATAAATTGGTCTGCAGTGCGGTATGCGACCTTATCGTTAAGCGGAACCGAATCTCGTTCGGCCGATTCAATTGTCGTTTCTAGCTTTTTGAGCATACAAACGGCAAACTGCCTAAATACTTCACCAGGATTTCGTTCTGAGATTTCCGATCCACCTTCTAAATTGCTTATTTCATGATTTAAGGTCGACAAGAAAGTTTCAGGAATTTTTAAACTGTGCTGAGCAATACTCAAATTTTGAATGAGGTGATTCAAGCTTTTATGATACCGGTTTAAACATGTGCGCCGGCTACGAAATAAAGTTTTTCGAGTGACCTCATTGGTAACAAAAGGGTTCCCATCTCTGTCACCTCCGATCCAGGATCCGAACTGGAAAAACGGTGGGACAGTGAATTTATGTTCGGGAAAATGGTGGTTTAAGGCAAGCTCTAATTTACCTAATAATTGAGGGACTTGATCGAACAAGGTTTCCCGAAAAAAATATAGCCCCCATGATACTTCTTGATCAACACTGGGCTTTTCCAGACGAAGTTCACCGGTAAGCCAAAGCAAATCAATTTCATTTCTTAATTGATCGAGCAATGCGTTACGTTCGCGCGGGGTCCATCGGGATGATTGGAGTTTGACTAACAACAAATAGATTCGGCGATGAATTTCCATCACCGTAACCCGCTTGGCTTCGGTTGGATGCGCTGTGATTACAGGGAGAATTTTAGCTTGATTCAAGAGATCCTGAACTTCGGATGCACCAATTCCAACTTTAATCGCTTCACTCAGCACATGGTCAAATGTTCCTTGTACATAATGAACACCCTTTTCGACTTCTAAAGTACGTCTGCGCAACATACCAGCATTTTCTTCTACGATATGTAAAAGCTGAAACCAGATGCCTCTAGCTTGCAACGAGCGTAATAGTAGATCCAAATTGCTCGGAGGAACGGTCGATTCGTTTCTGATTACTGCTTCGATGTCGGGTTGCCGTATTCGGATTACATCGACGAATAGCTCGAATAGCAAATCGACTGTCTGATTTGCGTATGTCGCTACTCGTTCAGCTATCGGTATATCTTGGGGATTCGGCAAATTTGCATGATCCATAATGGTCACCTTATCGCTTGGTAGGTAGTGCAGGGGGGTACGCGGCTTTCTACTTTTGGACAACCTCCATGGCGAGATGGTCGATTGAGGTTGATCATTAAGTATCCTCGGGAATGCCAACATGCAATGCTTTGTTTCGTTCCTCGATTTCTTTCCGCATTTCCTTTCGCATTTTCCCCGCCTCGAACAACTTTTTATCCAGCTCAGTCACTAACTCCAAAGTTGGAACCCGCTTTGATCTACCTTCTTCGTCCTTAGCGACCATGGTGAAATAACAAGAATTTGTGTGGCGTTGCTCATCGGTTGTCAGGTTTTCGGCAATGGCTTTGACACCAACTTCCATGGATGATTTTCCTACATAATTGACGTTGGCAAAAAATGTAACCAATTCGCCTACTTTGATCGCTGCCTTAAAAAATACCTGGTCGAGAGATGCCGTCACCACATAGCTTTTACAATATTTTGCCGCACAAGCATAGGCTACTTGATCAAGTAATTTGAGAATAGATCCGCCGTGTACGTTGCCGGAGAAATTAGCCATCTCCGGAGTCATCAGAACAGTCATGCGAATGGATTTCGCTTGTTTTTTCATTGAATTATTTAATGTTTACAATGTTTTCTCAGTTTTCCAGTTTTTATAGGGATGTAATGATAAGCTGGTATTGTAATAACGCAGATCGTTGGTAACCTCTTTCCCCACCCATGCGGGTTTTTGAAACATTGCTCCTAACCGTTCGAGTTCAATTTCGGCAACCACCAAGCCCACGTTATCACCCTCAAACACATCGATCTCCCAAACATACTGCGCTACCCTGACCAGATACCGAGTCTTTTCGATTAAGGGCTTTCGAGCTAAAGAAAGAAGCGCACTAGCGTCATCGAATGGTATTTCGTATTCAAACTCTTGGCGTTGTGATCCGATTGTAGTGCTCTTGATATTAAGCCAAGCCATATTTGCACTACTCCGGACTCGGACAGAACAATGTTGCTCATCATGATTAAGATAGCCTTGACGCAATCGGGTATTTTGGTATGACGATGCCCGCCACTCATCGCTTATAACTAGAAATTTGTGCTCAATTTCGAGCGCCATTTACACTATCTAGGGGTTCATGTGAGTTTACTGTGGGAACCGTCGCAAAAGGGTTGTCCTTTTGTGTGTTTGCACCCACAAAGATAAACCGTGTCACTTTTTTCCGCCTTAAAATTTATCGGTTTGAATTCCGTTGTGCTGTGGGAACCATCACAAAAAGGCTGGGTTTGGCTAAGCCCACATGAACACCAAGAATATATTTTTCCTTCTTCAACTTCAACGGCAAAAGGGGTTTTACTTGCAACCACTGGATCTGACATAGATTTTTTCTCCTAATTCGATTAAAAAAATAAAAATATTAACCGAGAAAATAGGTAATAGAAAGCGGTTTGAACGGAAAATGGTCTTTTAAAATGGATTAAGGCAGTTATCCGAAAGATTCAACCAATAAGGCGAAGCCTGGACTTTCACGAATTGGCTGCATAATATGCAAGTGGAATCAAAGTTGTCTCCTGTTTTTTTGCGTCTTAATCTTGAATTAAATTGGCTTTTTGGGGTTTGTTTGAAATAACCTTGGCGAATCTCCATATAATAATTACCTGCTTATTCATCTCCGTTTAGAATTAAAAGTAAGTGGCAGTATTTTGATGGGTGCAAAAAGATATCCGTTACCGAAACGATTGAATGTGGCTTTGTCAGAAAAAGCCTATGCGAACTTAAGGGGATTAAATGAGAAATATGGGTATAGCAATAATTACTTGCTTACAATCCTATTAGAAAATATTCAAGCAATAACAAGCCAGGCTGAAACTGAAAAAGTTTTTGATAAGTTTAATGCCGAGTATGGTGCGCCGAATAGAAATGTAATGAAAAAGAAAAATTAAACTAAATATGTGTCGTGGTAATCAAGTTGAATAAAGGAAATACTTATGACAACACAAGCTTATGTACACCACAAACCTTGATGTGTTTTGTGGCTGGCCGATTTGTGAGACTTTCGGTTTGCAGATCATAATTGGGAGGTGAGGGTTTATGGAAAAAGAGAAAAAAATTGCATTACTTATCGACTGTGACAATGTTAGCTATAAGGCAGTTGATGGAGTTTTAAACGAGCTTGCAAAGTACGGTGTTGTCAATATTCGCAAAGCCTACGGAAATTGGAAAAGTCCTTTGCTCCAGGGTTGGGAAGAAAAATTGCATCCCTTTGCGATTACACCCATTCAACAATTTGCGTATACCACAGGGAAAAATGCTACCGATGCAGCAATGATTATCGATACTATGGATTTGTTATATAGTCATGAACTTGACGGCTTCGCATTAATGACAAGTGACAGCGATTTTACACCGCTAGTCATGAGGATTTTAACCAACGGTCTTAAAGTTTATGGTTTTGGTGAGAAAAAAACACCATTGCCATTTATAAAAGCTTGCTCGCAATTTATTTTTACCGAAAACTTAATCGAACCCGAAGCTTCGGAAGAAGAAAAATTGGAAAAAAGTCATTCGGGCAATAAGAAGCTTGCTCGTAATGAACTCAGGCAGAATACTTGGTTGGTGAAGTTATTAAGAACCGCAGTTGAGCAAACTGTTGAGGATGATGGTTGGTCACATTTAGGTCAAGTTGGGCAATATATTTCCAATAACACCTCGTTTTCTCCGGTTAATTACGGATATAAAAAACTAAGCGATATTGTCAAAGTAAGTGATTTGTTTAAAGTCGAAATGAGGAGAAATAAAACGGTAATGTATATAAAAGATGATAGAAAATAAGTCATTATTCATCTCTGCTCTTCAATCCGCCATTTCGCCTTAAAAAATGATCATTAAGACCTGTAAACTCACAGGTTTTTCATTGAACTGACGAATTTGACGCACAAATCGCGCTGTTATGTCTAATTTTGAGGCGAGTTCTGTATAACGACGAAAATAATGTTTTCGACTGTGTAGTAACTAGGTGTCAGGTCGTACTTCCTGTTTCCCTGAGCATCTCTGCTACCTTGAACAGGGATGACACATGCAACCCATTAACGCGAAGAAGTGTGCGGCCTGATAGTTTTATCAATCTGTTCAGCAAGGCTTTCCAGACCTTTTACAGTGAGTTTCTTTTGGGGACCTTTGACCTCTACAACGTAATTCCCAATGAGTTGTTGTGTCTTAACGTCCACCAGATGGGCCATAAAATAGACGAATAAATGACTCGCCTTATGGACCCGGCCCATTAATACCAAATCTGTTCCAAATTCTTGTCCAAGCTTCGCAACAATGTCGTGATGGTCAAAAAGGTATCCAGTCCCTTTATTGGCTTCATTTTGGGAGTTCGAATCGATATTAACTAATTCGTAACCACCTTTGGCTTCTAAGATTTCTTGGAGCATCGGTTTCATCGAAGCTGCGCGTTCTTTTTCCTCCTTAACACGTGGATACATCGTCAGGTCTTTAACTTCAAAGTCCAAGATTGAAATTCGTGAATCTGCAAATACTGGAAACACAAAAACGGAGAATACCAATAGTACGCAGTACCTACCACCAAACCAACGAATGGGCACAGTGGCACATTTAACGACATGCTTCATATTCAAATTTTCAGTTTTAGAATTTAGTAACGATAAAAATCACACTTGATCGAGAGGGCTTACTTAATTTGGTTAATATCCTTTTCGATGACTACTGACGCAAAGTATTCTACAAATTATCACACAAATTCAATGAGATGTTCATAAAACTGAAATAAAAATGCCTTAGCATTTATGCTGAGTCGGTTTTGAATCCGAACCATTTCTTGAATTAAATTTTACGAGGAAGCTCATTATGATGGTAACCCAAGCCCAAGTACCGTGCATAAATATTCGACTGTTGTTAAAAAGCTGTTGGAAGGCAATTCGGCCAAAATGTATTACATCAATAAATACCCTCGATCAATTAGTTAATACAAATGCGCATTGTAAGGGTAGCGTATTTGACGTGAACCATTTAGTTAACAGTTCCGAAGCTAATGCATATTCATATGGATGGAACGAACTCGACGAAGACCTTAAACACCATTGGTCGAAATATTCCGCAGATACGAGTCAAGCACATCTGGCTCTGTGGAATTTCTTATCCAATGGATGAGAGGCACTCTGCATCCCTTGACGACGATGCGTTTACATTGAAGCATTAACCAAAAATTCATGAGAATGTAAGCGCATTGTAGTTTTTCAGTACTAAACTAGTGAGCGATTCAAACGAACTTAGATTAAATCAAAATGAAAATACAAGACGAAACAAAAGATTATTGGCGTTGGAAAATGATTCGGTGCACCTCCGATTTTATAAATAACCCGAATGAGGAAAACACGAAGCTATTGGAAGATTTAATGAAAAACTATATTTCGTACCAAAACGTGCAGGAAAACTGTGATGATACAGCGATGTTCGAGCCACACCCGGCTGAGTTTGTTTGCTCAATTGGATTGTACTAACGCGGCATTTCCTTGTCTCTTTGTCTTGCATTGACAAGGATTTTTCTACGCTCTTCTGTGCTAGCCTCTTGCCAGTCCAATATTTCTTGTAGCGATCGAAAACATCCCAAACAAATTTGTTTAGTATCTAAACAGCAATTTCGGATACACGGTGAAGCTACTGTGTTTTCGCTATCGCTCACCTTTCCTCATTATTTAATTTATTGGCTAAATAATAGGTTTTAGCTCTTTGTTCCATTTTTGTATGCACTGATATGACCTTGCATGACTATCGATGGTTGGCGTCATACACAATATTCTGGATTCCGTTAAGTACTAGAAAGTGTTTGCCTTTAGCCCTGGAAATAAGAGTTACACCCGATTGTTGTGCCATTGCCAATCCCATTTGGGTGGCACCTGATCTTGACAATAAAATTGGGATACCCATTTGAGTGACTTTGATAACCATTTCCGAAGTCAACCGTCCCGTCGTATAAAAGATTTTGTCAGAGCCCCCGATGCCTTCAAGCCACATGTGCCCAGCGATCGCATCAACAGCGTTGTGTCGGCCTACATCCTCGACAAAAAAGTCGATTTTACTTCCGGTACAAAGGGCGCAACCGTGAACTGCGCCAGCCTTTTTGTATACTTCGTTGTATTCGCGAAGCGTCGAAAACAGGCCATAGATAGTGGATTGCCTGATTTCTATATTGGGCATTCGGATCTCCTGCAGTTGGTCCAACAACCGACCGAACACGGTGCCTTGGCCGCAGCCTGTAGTCACCGTACGCCGCGAAAGTTTTTCTTTAAAATCGGTGACCGTCCTTCGGGTAATCACAGCGACAGCTTCGGATTCCCAGTCGACTTGGACCTCCTCGATATCTTCAATGTTTTCAATAAATCCCTGGTTGTGCAGATAACCTAGAGTCAGTAATTCGGGATGGGTTCCAATGGTCATTAGAGTAACGATCTCAAATTTATCGACATAAACCGTTAAAGCCCGCTCGCCGGCTAATTCTATTTGTCGAGACTGTCCATGTTCATCGAAGACGGTTACTTCATGACAGGAATTCAATCCTGCATTCGTCATCAGGGGGGCGTGGCTATTCACCTTTGTTACCATCCTCACTTAGCTTAGCTTTAATTCTCGACTCTAAACAGGCTAGATCTTCAGGTGTATTGACGTTTTCAAACATTTCAGGAAACTCACTGAAATCAAATTTTTCTAATTTGTGTTGGAAAAGCCAAGTATCTATTTTTCTCTGACCGCTGGCTAAGTAAATTTCGAGACTTTCTGCCAATTCGGTTTTTAGAATAAGAAAAACCGGATGAATACGTTTGCCGTCAAACGCTACACCAGCGTCGGCTTGGTTACGCAGGAAGTCATCGACCATTTGCGTTAAAAGTTTCGATTCTATGAGTGGGCAGTCACACGGAATCGATAGCAGATAAGGTGTATCGATACGCTTTAAGCTGCTCAAAATTCCAGCCAATGGACCATCGTAAGTATCGGTCAAATCCGAAATGACCCTATGTCCCAAACGCGAATAAATGTCTTGATTGCGGTTGGCGTTGATAATTATTTTCCCAACGACAGGGCTTAATGCATCGATTGCACAATGGATTAATGGTCGACCCAGGTATTGGATCAATCCTTTATCTCTATTGCCCATGCGCCGTGCCTGTCCCCCCGCCAATACGACACCGGTTACTTTTGCTCGATTATTTTGCATGATACCCTTAGTGAATTGTTAACGGTGAGCCGAAAATAGTTTCAGAAGTGAATGGCAAAGCTATCATATTTTTTATCCATACTATTAGGGTTGGTTTTGTCGGGTTGTGGAGCAACCCAACGTGTTGAAATAACCAAATATTATGAGGTAGAAACGACTAAACCATACGACGAGGTATTGGCCGAGTTACGGGTGGCTATTAGTGAATATAATTTTAGAGTCACGGGTCACAGTAGAGTTGGAAAAGTTATTCGGGAACGGGGCGAAATCGATTTTCCAGATTATGATACCATTCAATTTTGTAATTTGACCTATGCCGAAATATTACTTCGGTTATCGCCTGAGGCGGTCCGTCATATGCCGTGTAATATTGTCGTGTATTCACATCGGGAACAGGTGATCGTAAAAACGAGGTTGCTGCCCACCGATACAGATGATGAGGTATTGAACAAATTTTCGAAGGAAATAAATGTACAATTAAAAGAGATTGTAGACTTTGCTGCTGAAGAGTAATTTTTTTCTGATTTTTAAAGAGAGATATGAGTCAATTTTTTATGAGCCGCTTTTTTAAAGGAATACGCTCCGGTCAATCTAATTTTTGGATTTTTTCATTCATATTGATTCTACCTGGTTGCGCCTCAACTCCGGAACAGAAACTTGTGAACGATTTTTCCACTCAAACACGCGTTGAGTACGTCTTAGAGTGTATGAACCAGCGAGGTGGACAAAGCTATCAGTTTTTTTACCCTTGTGTTTGTAGTGTGGATAAAATTGCAACCTTGATGACCGATGAGGAGTATACCCAAGCTCAAACCTATTCTCGATTTCGTAGCCTCCCGGGCGAGCGGGGATCGGTATTTCGCGATCCCCCCAAATCCCGGGATCTACGCAAGCGATTGGAAGAAGCAAAAAGCTTGGCGGCAAAGGCGTGTCATCTTAAGTGATCTGAGATCTAAACCAATGTGCTGTGTCGCGGTGGGGTTACTGATTTGGATTAGAGCTTAACCTCGTATGTTTGAGAAAACCGATTGCCTTTGTTGTCTTTAATTTCGGCTTTTAACACACCGGATTTTTTGGGCACGAAATAAAACCGAAAGTTTGGATCTTGACTGATCGCAATATCCGTCTTGGCATTGAGAACAAGACGATTGTTAAAAGTGATTTTCATGTCTTCAACGTAATGCGCAGGAGTATATAAGCGCGTCAACTGATCCATTTGCAGACCGCTGATATTTGGGTGACTAATAAGTAGTTGGGCCGAGCTTGCGTTGTTATCAACACGAAATTTCATTTTACCCATACGCTTCATTGCCGCTTCCATATCAGACGCCAGTGGGGCCGAGCAACCACCGGTAGCTTTTACAAATTTTTTGTGCATAACCAAAGTGCCGTCATTCAGTTCGGCGACAGCACGCACGTTCGAATAGGCGTTGACACGTACACGCATGGCTAGGTCGGCTCGCCCGCTTTCTGGTGTAAAGTGAAATTCACCTGAAAATGGGATGGGGTTCTTGTCGATGAAAAGGGTGATAGTTTTAATGTATCGCTCTTTGGTTTGGGGGATCTTACTTGTGATCTTGATTGGCACCAACGCTGGGTCTTCCGCACGGTATGGTGCTGTAAGTTCTATGATGTCGCTGGATTCCTTGATTTCACGGTCCCCATAAAATTCCTTTTTGACATCGTTTAGCCAAATAGTGGATTCCGCTGCTTGGGTTGTATTTGCTAACAGTAGAAAAACACCGAAGAGAAAAGCAAGCTTGGAAATAATGTTGGTAAACTTCATTTTGGTCCTCCAAAAAAACGATTTTTGCGTAATCTCCGATAGTGACATATCGAAATTAGTTGAGACAGGCTATTATATTCGATGTTCAGACTTCGGGCTCTAGGAGGCAGTCTGAAATTTGGATCTGTAATGAGGGGAAGTCTTTTAGGTTAGATTATCCGCTCATAATGGTGAATGACATCCTTGAATTTCACCCCATTAGTGAAGCGAATAGTGGGCCTTTTTCATGAAAAAGTTTGAAGTATCTAGCTAAAAAGGCTTTTTGCCAATAGATTGTCTATTCTTTATCAGTTTTCTAGGTCGTGCAAACATCAATAAATGACCCGGCAATACGAGATTGAAATTTTTCTTTAGGCGCAATGATGCTTAGGTGCCAAATCAATCCCTCAGGCGGGTTTATGCGTCGTGAAACGAGTTCAGTACTTTCGTTTTTCAGTGCCTGAAATGAGGCAAAGCTAATACCAAGCCCAGCCCTAACGGATTCCTTAATGCCGTCAACACCCGTTACCTCGATGTTGATCGGAGCAACAATACCCGCTTCAGCCAATGCGGTTTCAACGACTTGACGCGCACCGGATTCTGCTTCTCGCCAGATGACTTGGTGTTGGGCGAATACTTCAAGTGGTACAGCTTTTTTGTATTGTTTTGCAAGTTTATGGTTTTTATGTAGGACAAGAACTATTTCATCATCTTTCCAGGGCAACATTTGGTAATTTGTTGGTATATCATGGTGGATTACCGGTCCTTCTATAAAACCCAGGTCTAAGTCAGATTGTTTTTGAATAATTTCCCGCGTGCTGCCAGTAGTCATAAAAACCTGAGTTCCTGGATGCTGAGTTTGCAATTGAACCAAATATTGGGGAAGGTAATAGCTGGCGATGGTCATGGTCGAACCAATTCTCAGTATGCCAGCGTCGAGAGTTTGCAAACAGCGTACATATTCCCGGGCCTGTTGTAGATCTTCGGCAAGACGGTTGGCGTAATCGAGTAATCCTTCGCCAACGGAACTTAGAATAATCTGATGCCCTTTCCGGTAATACAAGGGTTCCCCTACCGTGTCTTGCAACAGTTTAAGTTGCCCAGATACCGCGGGTTGGCCAATATGCAAATGCTTTGCTGCACGGGTAATACTCTTAAGTCGAGCGACGACCGAAAACGTTAATAGGTGATTAGGATTCAATGGTGATAGGTCGGCCTGGTTATGAAGAAAAGTCTATGCGCAAGCGATTATGCGACAAATATTGTCCATCACCAAAAGTGATGATGGATTGAAAAAATGATGATTTGAATCATAGAGCAAAACTACGTTATATTGCTATAACTTTTGGATTTTGGGTTTTTTTAGGTGAAAAGGAGTTTTAAGGCACATGGCCAAGCTGAAATTTGTCGGAGGGCAACTGGGTGGCAGAATCAAATGTAGTTGAAATAACAAAAATAAAAAATAAACGTAGAGCTAAAAAGGGGCAGCAGATAGATCTTGCGGTGTTGGAAGAAATCCGAGATTTATTAGCCAACGAACCCAGGCGAAAGGATTTATTAATTGAGCACTTGCATAGAATCCAAGATGCTTACAAACATATTTCCGCCAAACACATTGTCGCTTTAGCCCACGAATTAGGATTAGCACCGGCCGAAGTTTACGAAGTAGCCACGTTTTATCATCATTTTGACGTTGTTAAGGAGGGTGATACCCCTCCTCCTCTGTTAACAGTCCGGGTTTGTGATTCTATTTCCTGTGAGTTGGCTGGGGCCAAACCTATGATAGAAGCCCTGCAAAAAGGCTTGGGCAATGATGTGCGGGTGATGACAGTCCCTTGCGTGGGTAGGTGTGAACAGGCTCCCGTTGCTGTTGTTGGTCAAAACCCTATCGATCAAGCAACGACCGATCTAGTCAGCGAGGCGGTCCGAAGAAACGCTATCGAAGCATCGGTTCCACGTTATACAAAATATAAGGCGTATAAGGCGCAAGGTGGGTACAAACTACTGAATTCTTGTATGGTGGGTGATCGTGCCGTGGATGATGTGATCACCATTATGGAAAATTCCGGATTGCGGGGATTAGGTGGTGCTGGGTTTCCGGCTGGAACAAAATGGAAAATTGTGAAGGGTTATTCGGGACCACGGTTAATGGCAATTAATATCGATGAAGGTGAGCCAGGTACATTCAAAGATCGACATTATTTAGAAACCGATCCGCATCGTTTTTTGGAAGGTATGCTAATCGCTGCCTGGGCCGTCGGTATCACCGAGATTTATGTTTATTTGCGTGATGAATACGCTGCGTGTCGAAAAATCCTGATCGAAGAATTGGACACTTTGCAAGCCAATCCGCCCGTTGTTGGGTTACCCTTGATTCATTTGAGGCGAGGGGCTGGGGCTTACATTTGTGGTGAAGAATCTGCGATGATCGAATCCATCGAGGGCAAACGGGGTATGCCCAGGTTGCGTCCTCCTTATGTGGCGGAAGTGGGTTTGTTTGGACGCCCGACCCTAGAGCACAATATGGAAACCCTCTACTGGGTTCGTGAAATTGTTGAAAAAGGTGCTGACTGGTTTGCGTCTAAGGGACGCCATGATCGAAAAGGTCTGCGCTCTTTTTCGGTTAGCGGTCGTGTACAAAAACCCGGTGTCCATTTAGCGCCAGCAGGTATCACCATGAAGGAATTGATTGATGAATATTGTGGCGGAATGTTACCCGGACACGAATTTTACGGTTATTTTCCTGGCGGCGCTTCGGGAGGCATTCTGCCTGCATCAATGGGCGATATTCCACTAGATTTCGATACTTTAAACGAACATGGCTGTTTTATCGGTTCGGCGGCAATTATCGTGCTTTCTCATCAAGACAGTGCAAAAACCACAGCTTTGAATGCCATGCGATTCTTCGAGGATGAATCCTGTGGGCAGTGTACTCCATGCCGTGTAGGCACGACAAAAGCGGTGCATTTGATGAAGCGAGATAAGTGGGATGCTGACCTCCTGGAAGAGTTATCCACCGTGATGTGTGATGCCTCGATTTGTGGATTGGGGCAAGCAGCACCCAATCCGTTGCGGTGTGTTTTTAAGTATTTTCCGCAAGAACTAAAATAAATTTTGGCCTCACCGAAAGCAACGCGGCCCCAACGAGGAGCGAGTTAAATGGTAGCAAACCCTGATACGATCGAAACCCAAAAATCCATAACGTTTAATCTGGATGGGCAACAACTTTTGGCCTTTGAGGGAGAAACTATCCTACAGGCGGCCAAGCGTCATGGCAAAGAAATCCCTCATCTTTGTTATCAAGAGGGTCTTCGTCCGGATGGCAATTGTCGTGCCTGTATGGTTGAAATTGACGGTGAGCGGGTACTCGCGCCGTCCTGTTGTCGGAATGTTCAGGAAAATATGACCGTTAGTAGTACCAACGAAAGAGCACGAAAGTCTCAAAAATTGGTACTGGAAATGTTACTGTCGGATATGCCTGATCAAGGCATATCTCCTTATAAGTTGGATTCTGAATTGGATATATGGTGTAAGAAACTGGATATCGGCACGCCTAGATTCCCAGGACGACCCCAGCCCACCGCCGATATATCTCATCCTTCAATCGCCGTCAATTTGGATGCATGTATACAATGTACCCGTTGTGTCCGTGCTTGTCGCGAAGAACAGATGAACGATGTGATTGGATATGCTTTTCGGGGAGCGCATTCAGAGATCGTATTCGACCAGGGAGACCCCATGGGCCAAAGTACCTGCGTGGCCTGTGGTGAATGTGTACAAGCGTGTCCCACCGGGGCATTAATGCCATCTAAACAGGTTGGCTTGGTAGCGCCCGATAAGAAAGTTAATTCCACCTGTCCATATTGCGGGGTAGGGTGTTTAATTACGTATCACGCTAAGGATAATGAAATTCTCTATGTTGAAGGCCGCGATGGCCCAGCTAACCATGGTAGATTGTGCGTGAAAGGACGGTATGGATTTGACTATGTCAGTCATCGTCGGCGATTAACTAAGCCCCTTATCAGAAAGGACGGGGTTTCCAAATCAGTTGAACTTCTTGATCCCGCGGATCTGGATAAAGTGTTCCGCGAAGCAACCTGGGATGAAGCCTTGGATTTTGCCGCGGAGGGCTTAAATAAAATTCGTGATGACAAAGGAAAAAATGCGCTCGCGGGCTTGGGTTCTGCGAAAGGGAGCAATGAAGAGGCCTATCTGTTCCAAAAACTCGTTCGAACTGGTTTTGGCAGCAATAACGTTGACCATTGTACACGTCTGTGTCATGCCTCCTCCGTAGTTGCGTTATTGGAGTGTTTAGGTTCCGGGGCCGTGTCGAATCCAGTAGAAGATGTTGCATTAGCCGATGTCGTGGTGGTCATTGGTTCTAACCCTACGGTTAATCACCCAGTCGGCGCAACCTTCATCAAAAATGCGGTCAAAAATGGAACAAAGCTGATTGTAATGGACCCTCGACGTACTGAAATTGCGCGGCATGCTACCCATGTTTTGCAGTTTCGTCCAGATACTGACGTTGCTTTGCTCAATGGAATCATGCACACCATTTTGGAAGAAGACCTACAAAACGATAAATACATTGAGAGCTATACCGAAGGTTTTGACAAGATGCGCCGTCACCTGATCGACTATAGTCCTGAAAGAGTTGCGCCAATCTGTGGTATCGAAGCGGAAAAAATCAAAGAAGTTGCGCGCTTATACGCAAGCTCTAAGTGTTCAATGATTTTGTGGGGTATGGGGATATCCCAGCATATTCATGGAACCGATAATGCACGTTGTTTGATTTCCCTGGCTTTGATGACCGGACAGGTGGGGCGGCGTGGTACAGGATTACATCCCTTACGCGGGCAAAATAATGTGCAAGGTGCTTCCGACGTGGGTTTGATCCCTATGGTTTATCCCGACTATGTTCCAGTGAATGACCCGGTAGCTCAGGAAAAGTTTGAACAGTTATGGGGAACAGATTTAGATCCAAACCCTGGTTTAACCACAGTAGAGATGATTCATGCGGTTCATCGTGGTGACGTTTTCGGAATGTACATCGAAGGTGAAAATCCAGCCATGTCGGATCCTAATCAGAATCATGTGCGCGAAGCTTTTACCAAACTGGAGCATTTAGTAGTACAAGACATTTTTCTGACGGAAACGGCAGGTTTTGCCGATGTTATTCTGCCTTCTTCAGCGTTTTCGGAAAAAACCGGGACTTTTTCCAACACCGATAGACGAGTGCAGATGGGACGTCAAGTGATTGATCCACCTGGAGATGCGCGCCAGGATCTGTGGACCATTCAGGAAATTGCTAAGCGAATGGGCTTAAATTGGAACTATAGTGGACCCAATGATGTGTTCGAAGAAATGCGTCAAGCCATGCCGAGTATCGCTGGTATGACCTGGGAACGACTTGAGCGAGAGGATTCGCTGACGTACCCTCTGGAAAACGAAGGTGACCCAGGGGAACCCGTTATTTTTACTGAAGGTTTTCCAACTAGATCAGGAAAAGGCCTTTTTGTTCCTGCAGATTTTTCCAGGGCAGATGAATTGCCGGATGAGGAATATCCTCTTGTATTTGTGACAGGGCGCCAGTTGGAACACTGGCATACCGGAAGTATGACGCGTCACGCCACTATGCTTGACGCTATAGAGCCGGAGCCGACTATTGACATTAATCCAGAAGATCTTGAGTCCTTGGGTGGTCAACCCGGTGAGTTGATTACTGTCGAATCCAGACGAGGGAAAATTACAGCCTTCGCCCGGGTCGATGTCGGCGTTCCAGTGGGGTGTTTGAATATGGCATTCTGTTATAACGAAGCGTCTGCAAACCTGATAACCAATGAAGCCCTAGATCCCTACGGCAAAATCCCCGAATTTAAGTTTTGTGCCGTTCGTGCAACCTTGGGGGGAGAATTAGACAAGCGAATTAACTGAAGAATTTGGTAATTTGGGTGTATCTTCAAAAAAGACAGGACAAACCACAGCCGAGTTCTTTGAAAAATGGCGCGTCCCTATTGACATTTAGCGTGAAATCCTTCAATTTACGTGGTAGGAATTTTGTGCTGGGAATTGTTCAGGGAAGTACGCACTTATAATATTTCCCAACACCTGAATGCCGTCGTTCAGGTGGTTTTTAGAGAAACTGTTCTCTGTTTATTCATGATGGAATCTGAGGAGGAAGATATGAAGAAACCCGTGAAAAGTTGGCTAATGGCATCGGTATGTGCCTCAATTTTAGCCATCCCCGGGCTGTCCTATGCTAATGCCGAAGTAGAGAAACTTACCAAGAACCCTGCGAATTGGGCTACTTGGGGAGGGGATTACGCAGGTACTAGGTATAGTAAATTAAGCCAAATTAACAAAGATAACGTAAAAACTCTCCAACCGGTTTGGACTTTTTCTACCGGTATGCTTCGTGGTCACGAAGGGGGACCGCTCGTTGTCAACGATGTGATCTACATTCACTCGCCCTATCCCCATAAAGTATTCGCGCTGGATCAGGAAAAACAAGCGATTATTTGGGAATACAACTACTCTCCAGATGCTGGCACCGATGTGAGCCAGGTTATATCGGTGATGTGTTGTGATGTTGTCAATAGGGGCTTAGCTTATGGTGATGGTAAGATCCTATTGGCGCAGGGCGATGCTACTCTGGTGGCCTTGGATGCCAAAACCGGGAAAGTCGTTTGGAAAATCAAAAATGGCGATCCTAAATCGGGCATGACTAGTACAAATGCGCCATTGGTTGTGAAGGACAAAGTTATCACTGGTATCGCTGGGGGTGAATTTGGAGTTCGTGGATTCGTAGCAGCTTACAATCTTAAAGATGGTAGCCTTGCATGGAAGGGATATAGCATGGGACCCGACTCGGATATGTTGATCGACCCTAATAAAACTACGGCTCTTCTAAAACCAGTCGGTAAAAATTCAAGCTTGAAAACTTGGGTCGGTGATCAGTGGAAAATTGGCGGTGGTACAACATGGGGTTGGTATGCTTATGACCCGAAGTTGAACTTGATGTACTACGGGTCTGGTAATCCCAGCACGTGGAACCCGGTTCAACGGCCAGGTGACAACAAGTGGTCCATGACACTCTGGGCTCGTGATGTTGATACCGGAGCGGCTCGTTGGGTTTACCAAATGACTCCACACGATGAGTGGGATTATGACGGTATTAATGAAGTCGTTCTTGCTGATCAGATGGTCAAGGGCAAAATGCGTAAAACCATTGTTCATTTTGATCGCAATGGTTTCGGCTATACACTTGATCGAGTGACGGGTGAATTGCTGGTTGCCGAGAAATTCGATAAAGCTGTGAATTGGGCAACCCACGTCGATATGAAGACAGGGCGTCCCCAAGTTGTAGCAAAGTATAGTACCCATCAAAATGGTGAGGATGAAAACACCGAGGGTGTTTGTCCTGCTGCTCTAGGTAGTAAGGATCAACAACCTGTTGCTTATTCGCCCCAAACTAAGCTGTTTTATATTCCGGGTAACCATGTATGCATGAACTACGAGCCTTTTGAAGTCGAATATACTGCCGGCCAGCCGTATGTTGGTGCTACTCTAAGTATGTTTCCTGCCCATGTTGATGCTAAGACAGGCAAGCCTTACGCAAAATCTGACCCTAGATACGGTCATTTAGGCGCGTTTACAGCTTGGGATGCAACAACTGGCACGATCAAATGGTCGAACTCTGAACCATTCTCGGTATGGAGTGGTGCAGTGGCGACAGCTGGGGGCGTCGTATTCTATGGAACTTTAGAAGGATACGTCAAAGCAGTTGATGCAGAGACAGGTAAAGAACTATACAAGTTTAAAACACCGTCCGGTATTATTGGAAATCTAAATACTTGGAGCTATAAGGGTAAACAATACCTAGGTGTTTTGTCCGGACTTGGTGGTTGGGCAGGTATCGGAATGGCAGCTGGCTTGGAAGGCGATACAGAGGGATTAGGTGCTGTTGGTGCATATCGGGCACTGAGTTCCTATACTCAATTAGGCGGAGTGTTTACTGTTTTCGGGTTGCCGAATTAATAAATTCTACGTTTAACTTAGTAATATTGCGCCCTGGCTGTCGTACAGTCAGGGCGTTTTTTTTGAATGTAACTGCTTAAATTTGGATTTCATAGCTGTGTTGAAAGTGCTCATTTACATTCGTATACTTTGCCTTTTCACCTTGTTTTGAAGTTAATCCGTTTCAATTTGAACAGTTACATAGAGTATGCTGGGTAATTACTCTTTGATTGATATATTTTAAGGTGTAGTCGATGAGCTATTTCATTCGTGTGTTGGGTGTTCTAAGTCTAATGGTATTGTTTAATGCGATTGTTATCGCCGAGACCTCAGAGGACGAAAAATTTCGAGTTTGCGCAGATCCGAATAACCCACCCTATTCTAATAGAAAAGGTGGGGGATTTGAGAACAAAATTGCTAGTCTATTTGCGAAGAAACTGGGGAAAAGCATCGAATATACTTGGTTTCCACAAAGAATGGGTTTTATCCGAAATACCTTAAAGAAAAAGATTAGTGAGGAGGATCGGTTTAAGTGTGATTACGTGATGGGTGTCCCCATGGGGTACGAATTAACGCTTACCACTAAACCGTATTACCATTCAACTTACGCATTGGTTGTGGCAAAGCACCGTGGGTGGGATGATCTGAAAACACCTGAAGATTTAGCCAATTTGGCCCCAAAACGAAAACAAAATCTTCGTATTGCCATGTTTGATAAAGGACCTGGAACTGCTTGGTTGCACAACAATGGGTTCATTGAAAATGGTGTCCCCTATCAAACTATGACGGGTGATGCAACGATGAATGTAGCCCTTACAATAGAGAAGGAGCTGAAAAACCGAGTTGTCGATATGGCAATTTTGTGGGGACCCGTTGCGGGATATCTGGTCTCTAACAGTCCACGAGATTACTTTGCCTTAATACCGATGAAATCGCAACCCGGTCTAAAATTTGATTTTCCTATTTCTATGGGCGTGCGATATGGGGAAAAGGCTCGAAAAGCGGAGTTGAATGGCTTAATAGAAAGCAATGCGCCACAAATAAAAGCCATCATGAAAAAATACAATGTACCGCTCGTTGAAAATTAGGTCCCAATTTGAATAGCCGGCTACATCGGAAACTAAAGCAGTATATTAAGCGGCGTTAGCAGAGTTCGTTATATTTATATAGGCGCAGACTTCGTTCCCGTTTCCGCGGTATTCGACTTTGGAAAAGCTTAGAGCTCCAGCAATCGCGATACCGCGTCCGTGGTTGTCCATAGCTCGCTCGGGTGTCATTTTCAAATATTGCCTCCAATCAAAACCATCGCCTTGATCCACGATGGTAATTTCGATGTTTTCCCCGTTGCGTTTAAATCCGATTTCCGCATATTTTCCCTTGTATTGATCCATTGCTAGGCGTCTATTAATTTCTTCTTCCCAATTACCCGTAGTATTTAATTGGGATTTTTCGTCATAGCTGATTCCTAAATTACCGTGTTCGATGGCATTGATCATTAGTTCTGTCAGACCTACGATAACCACTTCTGGCTTTGGGCATGCTTGAGCCAGGAACGTGGAAAGCGTGCGGGCCTCCATAATTTTACTAAAACGAAAACTGCCTCCACTCATGAGGGGTGGTAGCTTTTTACGTTCTTGGAGCTCCTGATACATTTGTTTGTACCCAGAGCGGTCCTTTACCGCCGTCCTTACGACAGAAAAAAGGAGATCTTTATCGAAGGGTTTGGTCAGATAATAATAGGCTCCTTCCTGCATCCCCTCCAAGATATCTTCCCGAGTAGTTCGCCCTGTTTGCATAATGACAGGGCAATGTCTAAGTACGGTATGGTTTTTAATCCATTTAAGTACTGTCAAACCATCCGTATTGGGCATCATGCGATCCAACAGGATAATATCAAAATTATCGGGTTGGTCATCGAGCATCTGTAAGGCAATTTCACCGTCCTCGGCGGTACTTAGGTCATAATCTGAATCTTTAAGGTAGTCGATGATGATTCCAATATTAATTGCATCGTCATCGACAATTAAAATATGGGGCTTGGGTGTATCCATGATTGTTAAAAAGTTAATTGACTATCTGTTGATGATAGTAAAATTTTAATTTTTGGAACCTGCCTTATACGCTAAACTTCGAGTATAGACTGACTGATATCACATCGATTTATCCCCACACCCGAAATGACCATGGTACATAACTTTGATCAAATGAATATCCCTTTGGAAGCCTCCCGGGGACTACTTGAATTGAGATGTGCTGTTCAACATTACGAGTGGGGTGGATTTGAATATATCCAACATCTTATTCAATGTGAAGGCGACCAGAGGCCTTACGCTGAATTATGGATTGGCGCTCATCCTGATTTACCGTCTGATGCGGTGATAGGGTCCGAATTTGTTCCTTTGAATGTGTTGATCGAAAAGCTGCCTGTTTTTCTACTCGGTGGAGAAACTACGCGTCGCTTTAACGGCAGTCTCCCATTCCTTTTCAAGGTATTGTCGGCGCGATATCCATTATCGATTCAGTCTCACCCTAATGCGGAGCAGGCACACGATGGATTTTTGTTGGAAAACGCAGAAGGTATTGCACTTGATGCCCGAAATAGAAACTATAAAGACGATAGCCATAAGCCCGAATTGATATCCGCTCTTACTGACTTTTACGCGCTGTGTGGTTTTAAACCCTTAAATCAAATTGCTTCACTACTTCATTCAGTCCCCGAATTTGGCTCATTTGCCGTGAATTTTATGCCAACACGAAAATCGTTGGTCGCGTTATATACAAAATTTATGGAGTTGCCACAAACGGAAGTCGATCGATTTTTATCGCCATTTGTAGAGCGCCTGAAAAAACAACAATCCGAGCGTAATTTTGGGAAGGACTCGATGGAGTACTGGGTGCTCAAGGCTGACGATGTATTTTCCCTTGGATCGCATAAAGACCGAGGTCTTTTTTCGGTTTGCTTATTGAATCTTATACATTTACACCCGGGAGATGCACTGTACCTGCCAGCGGGTGAACTTCATGCCTATTTGGAGGGTAGTGGGATTGAAATAATGGCTAACTCCAATAACGTCTTGCGGGGTGGGCTTACCCAAAAGCATGTGGATGTTGGGGAGTTGCTAAAAGCCTTAACTTTTAATAGTGGTTACCCAGAGATACTCAAGCTAGAAACTGGCGATGGTAATTACTTTCAGCGGTACCAAACACCGGCAGAAGAGTTCGAATTGGGCAGGATACATCTCCAGAAGGATCAAAACCATATTTGTCATTTTGAGCATGGTGTACATATTATGATTGTGATCGAGGGGAGGGTTTCGGTTTTAATGGAAAAAGGCATTAATAATGAATTTAGTTCGGGACAAGTATTTCTTGTTCCAGCAAATTTCCATTATGAATTGGTTTCCAATACGGAAACGATTATCTATTTAGCACAAGTTCCCAATCATGAATGACTTGTAAATTATCTCTATTCTCACTCAATAACATTTTACAAATATGCCTAAATAGATAGGCTAAAAATCTAAATTCTAAATTAATATATTGTACTTCTTATTGTAAGTACATTTATTTTAATCTAATTAAACTAGCCATCTCAAATGGCGAATAGGTATAAATATGAATGGTAGTCAGTATGCAACTGTAAATGTAGATTCTAAAACTTTGGGTGAAACGCTGTCTTACAAACCTATTGCTTCAAAATTTGGAACAAGTGGTGTACGTGGGTTGGTGGAAGATTTGACTGATCTTGAAGTCTACTGTTTAGCCCAAGGTGCACTAAATTACCTTGCGGCATCCGCTAAGGTATGCAAGCACGAAACTGACCCGTCCAATATCGTAATTCCTCTGGCTGGTGATCTCCGCCTTTCTACAGAACGTATGCTCAAAGCGGTTGCCCGAGGTATTTTGGATGCCGGTTATCAAGTTGATTATGTCGGACGCATTCCGACACCTGCACTAACCTACTACGCGCTCCAGCAGGGTGTCGCTAGTTTTATGGTCACAGGTAGCCATATTCCTGCTGATAGGAATGGCCTAAAAACCAATCGCTGTGACGGTGAAGTTATGAAATCTGATGAGTCCGGTATCATTGATGCCGTACAACAAGCCCGTCAACGTCAACTTGCCCAACCTGCGGAGGTTTCTCTATTTGAATCTAATGGAATGTTGAAGTCTCAATATTGCCCCTGTTTGCCTGATGTAAACCAACAAGCCGAGCACATGTTTATCGAACGTAATCGGGCTGTTGCTTCTCACAATACTTTGCGGGACCAACGCATTGTATTTTTTGAGTACAGTGCGGTTGGACGCGATTTATTACCGCAACTACTCCGAAATGTGGGCGCGGAGGTTATTCCAGCAGGGCGCAGCGATACCTTTGTACCCATCGATACCGAGGCAATTTCCGACGAACACTTAACGATGCTTCTGGAGCTCGTTCTGAAAGAAAGATCAAAACACGGTCGGATTGACGCTATTGTTTCGACCGATGGTGATAGTGATAGGCCGTTGTTGGTTGCCGTAAAGGAGAGAGATTTTTTGCAACGCATAGGGCGAGCAGTATTTGGGATAAGTCAAGCCATAAGCATCCTGTTGAGAGAACAATCGTGGAAATTTGCTAAACAAGCGGTCATAAAGAATATCGCTCCAGTTGAATTACAATTTATCCCAGGTGATCTTTTGGGGATTGTGGTTGCCGATTATTTGGGTGGGGATTCTGTATCGGTTCCCATCAGCACAAACCCAGCTGTCTATGAATTTTTCGCGGCAAAAGGGATTGAAACTGTGAAAACTCGAATTGGCTCACCTTATGTCATAGAAGCCATGCAAAAAGCACGCGACAAAGCGTACTCGAAAATTGTTGCTTGGGAAGCAAATGGAGGATTTCTGATGGGATCAAAAATCCAATTGAAAACGGGTGTACTTGATGCTCTACCTACCCGCGATGCAATTTTGCCAATTCTGTGCGCACTGTGTTCCGCTGTCGATAAAAAGCTTACGTTATCCGAGCTTTTTAATGGACTACCCAATTGGTGTGGAAAAGCAGATTTACTCGACAATTTTCCACAGGAGATTAGTCAGAAAATATTGGATTTTTTCAAATTACCCGATAAAAAATACCAAACATTGGAATTTCGCGAAAACAGCATTGTATTGAAGGATGTCAACGAACAGCAAATGGGTGAATGGGATATCGATGATTCGCTGGCCAAATCAGTGCTTCAAAAGAAATGGGCATTGGAACAGATTTTTTCAGAAGCTAAAGGATTTTCACCCATTGTTAAAGTTAATACCCAGGATGGATTACGTTGCTTTTTTGCCAACGATAATATTGCGCATATTCGTCCTTCAGGAAATGCACCACAACTTAGGATTTATGGTCAGGCTCGCAGCCGACAGCGTGCTAATGAGATCGTTAGAATGGGGGTCGCCGAACCGGATGGTTTCCTTAGAAATTTACAGAAAATCGTTTAAGACGTAGGAGTTTTACATGGCAATTTTAAACGGAGTCAAACGGCAGCTTCGCTCTGTCATAGAATGGGGCAATCCGTCACCTGATTCACTGTTTTTTCAGTGGACGGATAATGGCGACGAAATTAAAAATGCATCGAAGTTGATTGTTGGCCCTGGCCAAGGTTGTATATTCGTCTATGAAGGACAGGTTCGAACGGTGCTTGATGAACAATGCTTAATCGAATTGCAGACCGCGAATATCCCCTTTTGGACGACAATCAAAAAATTTATGCAGTTTTTTGAAAGTGAACACAAGGTTGGCATCTATTTCTTCAAAACATCCAAAATCCTCAATCAAAAATGGGGGACGACTTCTACAATTAAGTATGAAGATCCTAAATACAAATTTCCTGTTGGCTTAAAAGCATATGGAAATTACAGCTATAGGATTATTGATCCCCGAGGTTTCTTTGTGAATGTAGTCGGTAGTCACCATGACTTCTCCATCGATACATTCCGAGGGGTGATGTCTAAACGTATTATTCATCCACTGAGTGACTTCCTCGCTGAAAGTCGATTTTCCTATACAGACATCGACGCCAATAGAGACGAAATCGCCCAGGGTATGGGCACCCGATTAACTGCAGATTTCAAGAAGCTTGGTTTTGAAATAACCGATTTTCGCATCGAAGGTACGCGTTTTGACGACAGTACTCTAAAACGTATTAATCGAATCGCTGATCTAACTGCTGAGGCAGAAGCTGCAAAAGCTGTCGGATTAGATTATGGAAAGCTGCAACAATACGAGGCCATGCGGGAAGCAGCCAGAAACGAGGGGGGAGGTGCCGGTATGGGTATGGGTTTGGGTGCGGGTATAGGTTTCGGACAATCCATCGCTGGACTACTGCACAATAGTACTTCAGCTCCATCGGGTACAGGACCCCAAACTCAACAAACTGATCCGATGGAAAAATTGGCTCGGTTAAAAAAAATGCATGGTGCGGAATTGATCACCGACCAAGAATACGCTGAGAAAAAGAAAGAAATCCTTAGTGAAATCTAGTTGTTCAGTATACCGTAGGTATTCGTTTAGATCGCTCCTGATTCGCTCCAGAATATGTTTTAAAAGCAAAGTTATGGAGCGGATAGGATTAATCTAAATAGTCGCAATAACATTTAACTCAGATATTCGATAATGGCTCGCTGTACCTTTTGCTCTGCCCCTCTTCCCGCAAATATCAATCGGTGTAGTTACTGCGAGATTCGCAATGATGTTGATTTGCACGGAAAGCACGAGTTTGTCATTGTCGACGACGAATCCAATCGGACTTGCCCCCATTGTGATGTGCGGTTGAAAACGATTCGACTGGATTCGACCGATGCTTTATCAATAGAACGTTGCGATGCCTGTTTCGGTTTATTTTTTGACCCAGGTGAGATAGAAACCCTGCTTGAAAATGCAGTCTCGGGCGTCTTCGAGATTAATCACAAACACATCGAAAATATTAACAAGGATCGGTATCAGAACCATAACCCTGTTAAATATATAAAATGCCCAGTCTGCCAGATCTTGATGAATCGTGTGAGTTTTGGTCACAAAAGTGGCGTTGTGGTAGACCGTTGTAAACGTCATGGCGTTTGGTTGGATAGCAGTGAAATCACTCATTTGATGGAATGGAAAAAGGCCGGTGGCCAATTGTTTCATGAAAAACAGGCCCGCCGTAGCAAGAAAGTTAAACCACAGCTCAATCTAAAAGGTTCGAATAGGTTTAATATAACTATGGGCACGCAGAGTCGTTTCGATAAATCCTACGATGATGATTTGTTTGAATCTATTTCGTCGGTTGTTTTTAAGCTGTTTCGTTGAAAAAAACACAAAAAAGGACAAATTTCTATTCTCCCTACTCTTCCTAGGGTTTCTCATACCCAAGACTAATACGTCATTTATCGCTTATTTTTGATTCTTAACTATATTATATGTAACCAAGATCTCGACAGCACATTGAACAAA
>CAZZET010000027.1:0-3899 GCA_964653275.1 uncultured Methylococcales bacterium | reverse complement strand
TTTGATTCTTAACTATATTATATGTAACCAAGATCTCGACAGCACATTGAACAAATATGCATTCTAATAACTTATGTAACGGTTCTTTCTATAGGTTGCTAGGATTGATTCTATATGTGCTCTCGACACCGTTAATGGGTAATTCAACAAAGGATGATACAGCTATCCCATTTGACGATTTGAGCCTAGAGGAACTGCTTACCCTTCCCATCGATCCCAATACTATCAATATTCTCGAAAGCCATATACACAAAGCCGGTGAATGGATGATTGGTTACAAATTCAAATTCATGGACATGAATGGTAATCTCGATGGCAGTTCAAACCGTAGCACAGCATCAATATTAGCGGATTTTCCGATTACGCCCACGTCAATGACTATGGAAATGCATATGGCATCGTTGATGTACGCACCGACCGATGATTTGACCTTGATGGTGATGGCACCCTACAAACGTTTATCAATGGATCATGTCAATCGTAGTGGACGAAGATTTACAACACGGTCGGAAGGTCTGGGTGATGTTAAAGCAAGGGTTAACTACGCAATATACCGGCAACCTTTTGATCGGCACTTAGTCAGTGTGACGGGTGGCCTGAGTTTTCCAACCGGCTCGATTGAGAAGAAAGATGACACCCCCGCTGGATCAAAT
Source organism: uncultured Methylococcales bacterium (assembly GCA_964653275.1). Classification (GTDB taxonomy): domain Bacteria; phylum Pseudomonadota; class Gammaproteobacteria; order Methylococcales. The sequence goes on along the minus strand of CAZZET010000027.1, from coordinate 3,246 downwards.
CAAAAGCTCCCTTATCCTATGCAGTTGGGTTCAGGTACCTACGATTTGCTGGCTGGGATTTCTTATGTGGGTTTGTTCGATGATTGGTATTGGGGATTGCGAACCTTGGGTACGGTACCACTAGGTAAAAATAACAACAAATATCGGCTCGGTAAGCGATTGGAAGTTTCCAGTTGGATGACACACCAATGGACCGATTGGTTGAGTGGGTCATTGCGTTTGGATGGCCAATGGTGGGGAAATATCGATGGGGCAGATCCAGACTTGAATCCACTTGTCATTTCAACAGCTGATCCTAACCGTCGTGGAGGGGTACGGTTGGATGTGTTGCTTGGATTTGATCTTTTTATACCTACTGGCACTATTAGAGGACATAGAATTGGTATCGAAGGCGGCGTTCCGATTTACCAGTCCTTGGATGGGCCTCAATTAGAAACCGATTGGCAGATGACAATCGGGTGGCAGTGGCTATATTGAAACAGTTTAAACGCATTTTTTCGATGGGTGTGTTAAACCGCAGTAATATTTTGCTTGGGATTTCATTTTGTGAATACCTAAGAAGCATCGAGCGAAGTTTATTACCGATTGGCCTGATGTGTGTACTTTTTGTAAATTCAGTTCCTTCCGCTTTTGCGGATTCAATTCGAATTCGTGAGGAAAAGATTAAGGTAGCAGTGATTTATAAATTATTGAAATTTGTCGAATGGCCAGAGGAATCAATACGAGATGGAGATTCATTTTGCATGTGTATTGTAGGAAAGAATCAATTTGGCAATACCCTGGATAACCTAAATGGGCAACATATCAAGGGGAGCGTTGTAGATGTAGCTTACCCATCCAGTATCGAACAACTCGATTACTGTCATGCCCTATTCATAACCGGAGCAGATGATGGAGAGCTAAGAGAGTTTCTAAGACAAGATTCGAGTCGTCCATTGCTCACGATAGGTGAAAGTGATGGTTTCATCGACAGGGGGGGTATGATCGGATTATTTACCAAAAATAATCGTGTTCGATTCGAAATAAATGTTAAGAGTGCAAAGAATAATGGATTGGCGATGAGTTATCAGTTGCAAAGGCTCGCTCGAAAAATTATCCAATAACAATTGCCAATTCTTTTGTACTCATGCTGAATTACCTTGAAGCTTCAATTGGTCGGAAGTTTAATTATACTGTTACGTTTACCACCGGTTTTGCTTTGTGCATAGCCTGTGGGGCGTTTGTTCTTGCCGATATTTCCCTACTTCGTGAACATATGGCCCGTAATATTTTAGTATTAGCCAAACTAACGGGAACAAATAGTTCTGGAGCCTTGATATTCGAGGATAAGATCGGGGCTAAAGACATTTTGATGAATCTGGATGCCGAACCGCATGTAGTGTCTGCAGCTTTGTATACAAGCGATGATCAACTGATGGTGCGTTATTTTCGCAAGAGCACATTCCCCGCAAAAGTACCGGAACGATTGCCCGAAGATTATTTGGGTTATGAAGGCAATCAACTTATAGTGGTCCATCGATTAAAATTCGATGGCGAGGCAATAGGGGGTATCTACATTGCCTCAGATTTGAAAGGAGTTGAAGTACACGCCTACCATTTGATCAAAATTATCGCAATAATTTTGATCGTGACACTGATTTTTAGTGTGTTTTTGTCAACATGGATTCAGAAGAAATTAGTTCGACCTATATTGGCCCTTACCAAACTAGTTAATAAGGTGGCCAAGGATAATGATTTTTCACTTCGAGCAACGAAAACCAGCAATGATGAGCTCGGTGTGGTCATGGATGGATTCAATGTTATGTTGGATCAAATTAATCACTTCGCCTTTTATGATCATCTGACTAACCTAGCGAATCGCCATACCTTCAACCGCCTTTTGGACAGCTCGTTAATTCTGGCAAGGCGTAACAAGCAAAGATTGGCTGTGATTTTTCTTGATTTGGATAATTTCAAACGAATTAACGATACGCTAGGCCATGGCATCGGGGATTTACTGTTAAAAACCGAAGCCAAACGCTTGCTTGATTGTGTGCGCGGGTCGGATTACATTGCTCGTATTGGTAGTGAAAAAAGTAGTGGAGATAGGAGTGTTGCGCGTTTTGGGGGAGACGAATTTGCAGTATTGATCAACGATATTCGACATCCAAAGAATGCGGGAATTGTGGCCGACAGGATTTTAGCGGCCCTATCAATACCTGTTTTGCTGGATGGCTATAACGTCTTCACAACACCTAGCATAGGTATCGCGATATTTCCTGACGATGGCGAGGATGCGGACATTCTACTTAAAAATGCCGATACAGCGATGTACCAAGCAAAGAAAGAAGGAAAGGGATCTTTTCGCCTTTACCACCAAGATATGAATGCTAATGCTCATAAACGACTTAGTCTTGAGGAACAATTAAGGAAAGCCTTAGAAAGAGGTGAGATTTCGCTTCATTACCAGCCATTGATCAATGGTTATACAGGTAAAATAAAGGGTGCGGAGGCGTTGATGCGATGGGAAAATAGCGTATTTGGTACTGTTTCACCTATCGAGTTTATACCCATAGCTGAGGAAATTGGGTTAATTACGAAATTGGGCGAATGGGCTTTGCTGACAGCATGTAGACAAGCTAAGTATTGGTCAGATCAAGGCTTGAAACCTTTCCAAATAGCCGTGAATTTGAGTAGCGTGCAGTTTCACCAGGATGGCTTAGTTGGCATCATAGAAAATGTATTAGTCGAAAGTGGCTTAGCTGCGGAAAATTTAGTACTGGAGTTGACCGAAAGCTTGGTTATGAAGGATTCTGAAAAATCTATAGGGGCTTTAAACCAATTAAAAACGATGGGTCTTCAGTTGGCCGTGGATGATTTTGGTACAGGATATTCCTCTCTCAGTTATCTTAAACGTTTTCCCATTGATTATTTAAAGATTGACCGTTCTTTCATCAAGGATGTAACCACAAATCTGGAAGATGCCAGTATAACAACCGCAATCATTACGTTGGCGCATAGCTTAAACCTCCAAGTCGTTGCGGAAGGAGTAGAGACCATCGAACAGGAGGCTTTTCTGAAAGGTAAAGGTTGCGACAAAATGCAGGGTTATTTATACAGTAAACCGATGGCATCAAGTCAGTTTGAACAATATTACAAAGCACACACCAAGGTTCTTTGTAAGCTACTAGAATAGATCTTGTGTTAAACGGCAGTCGCTCCAAATTCCTGCGGGATAGTATAAGAGTTTTAATTTCTTAGGGTAGC
>CAZZET010000026.1:0-42368 GCA_964653275.1 uncultured Methylococcales bacterium | reverse complement strand
AGGCTAGAATAATTTTAAGTCGAATCGACAATATATTCATTTTGTTGGTACTTTTGAATGCAGAAAAGTTTTGCCCCCTTGCTGCTATTTATAGTCCATATTCTTCTATTTTATGGAGTAATTACGCCCTTTTTTCAGCCTCAATTGAGGCCGTAATTATTGAGCCGTTTACAACTCAGGTTTATATTGCTTTATTCAAGGTCTACTTCTTGACAGCTACGATCTAACTTATAGAAATCCGCGTTTAGGATGATATAAAATCAGGTAATCCACAACTCTGTATTGGCCCCGAACTGGAGAAAAATGGTTCTAAAGTATATTCCGTTCTTGGGATGTTTTTCGAAACTACGACCTAATTGTTAAGCTGTTTGATGAGATGAGATTGTTCGAATTAATACCCAAAGGACTATTTTATGCCAGTTTTGTAGTTGGTTGAGTCCTAAAACGGCTTTCCAGTGAGATTTAATTATTCGCGCACTAAGCACATGAACGACAAGGCATCTCAGTTACAGCGAAAGCATGAATTAATCCTTAATTCTGCGGGAGAGGGAATTTATGGGCTAGATATTGATGGGAGAGCTACTTTCGTCAACCCTGCTGCAGTGAAGATGACGGGATGGAGGACTGATGAGACTATCGGTCACCTTATACATGAGGTTCACCATCATACCAAAGTCGATGGTTCTCCGTATCCCAAAGAACAATGTCCGATTTACGCCGCCCTTAAAGACGGAGCAGTACATTGCGTCGAAGATGAGGTCTTTTGGCGGAAGGATGGTTCCTGTTTTCCGGTACGCTATACCAGTACGCCCATTCGGGAATACGGTCAGGTTGTTGGAGCTGTCGTTGTGTTTGAGGATATTACTGAGAAAAAGCGAACCGAAACAGCGTTCGCCCAGCTGCAGCGAAGAAATGAACTCATTTTGAGTGCCGCTGGCGAAGGGATTTATGGCTTGGATTGTGAAGGAATAACAACTTTTGTTAACCCGGCGGCAACCAAGATGCTAGGTTGGGCTTCTGAAGAACTAATCGGTCAGCCGATGCATAGCCTTTTGCACCACACGTGGCCGGATGGATCATCCTATCCTCGTGAAGAGTGCCCAATCTATGAGGCATTTAAAGACGGTGCTGTTCACCAGGTGGATGACGAAATATTCTGGCGGAAAGATGGCTCCAGTTTTTCAGTAGAATATACCAGTACGCCCATTCATGAGAGTGGGCTTCTTGTTGGCGCCGTTGTCGTATTTCGTGATATTACCGAAAGGAAGCGTACGGACAAAAATCTTCGACTAGCATTGACGGAAGTTAAACGACTCAAGGAGCAATTCGAAGCTGAAAATGTGTATCTTCAGGAGGAGATTAAGGTCAACCACAATTTTGAGGAAATTTTGGGCCGAAGCGCTCCACTCAGAAAGATACTGCATCAGGTTGAACAGGTCGCTTCGACCGATGCGACGGTGCTTATATTGGGGGAAACCGGTACTGGAAAGGAACTATTTGCCCGTTCCATTCATGATCTTAGTGATCGAAAGGAACGCCCACTAGTTAAGGTGAACTGTGCTGCTTTGCCCACGACCTTGATTGAAAGTGAACTTTTTGGTCACGAAAAGGGCAGCTTCACAGGCGCAATCGCACGTAAAATTGGTCGTTTCGAACTGGCTAATGGAGGAACGATATTTCTTGATGAGATTGGTGAATTGCCATTAGATCTCCAGCCAAAACTTTTGCGCGTGCTGCAGGAAGGGGACTTCGAAAGACTCGGTAGTACCCAGACAATCAATGTTGATGTTCGGATTATTGCAGCGACCAATCGTGATCTGAAGAAAATGGTCAAAGATAGTGACTTTCGCGATGACCTCTATTTTCGTCTTAGTGTGTTTCCATTAACCTTACCACCTCTCAGGGCTCGAAAAAAAGATATTCCAATGTTGGTACAGTGGTTTGTCAGCAGGTTTACAAAAAAACTCGGTAAGCAGATCCAGTCCGTACCTCAGAATGTAATGAATTTACTACAAAATTATGCTTGGCCTGGAAATATTCGAGAACTGGAAAACGTGATAGAACGTGCGGTGATCTTGACTAGGGGTAGCACCCTAAGTGTCCAGGAGCTTGATGACTCAACGCATAATATACTAACACCTCAACCAGATCAGGTGACGTTGGAAGAGATAGAACGAGCCTACATAGGTAAAATTCTGGAAACCACCAATTGGCTCATCTCTGGTGATAGGGGTGCGGCCGCTATACTTGGCCTTCATCCAAATACTCTCCGATCTCGAATGCAAAAACTTGGGATCAAACGTTCGTCGAGCCTGTTATAGCTTCTCTCCATTAGATGAAATATCGTCTGATCACGATATATCGTTACTCAAATTTAATTACTCGTTTTCCCGGGATTGCGTGATACCTAGATAAGTTATTGTTAGGTAGAGGGTTATCTTTTTCTTTTGAGCCTCCATGTTTTTGGCATCTGGTGTGCACTTAGGTTTACGGAAGCTGAAAAAATTAGAGGATAAGATTATGACCACAATAAAAGAATTGTTTCGAATTGGTCTGATTATGTTGGTGGTTAGTTTTTTTCTGATCCCATTGCATATCAAACAAACCAAATCTTTCATGCGTGCCATCGAAAAAGCATGAGGAGATGATCAATATGCCATTTATCGTCCATAGCCAAAATACGGCGCCCGAGAAATCGAAAGAACAACTACAGATTGCTGAAAGGGTGTTTAGTTTTGCACCCAATTTAATTGGAGTTTTGGCGGAATCATCGGTTGCTGCCAAAGCTTATTTACAGTTAAGTGAAATTTTTGATACCACTTCACTTTCAGTCACTGAGCGACAAGTGGTTCTCCTTACGGTTAGCCGCTGTGCTGGGTGTCATTATTGCGTCGCCGCACACACGACAGTTGCTGTATTACAGAAAGTACCATTGGAGGTCATCAATGCAGTTCGCAATGACCAACCGATCGCAATTTATAAACTGGAAGCTTTGCGTACATTTACGATCTCGATGGTAGATAAACGTGGCTGGATATCTGATCAGGATCTTGCTGGCTTTTTCGAAGCCGGTTTTAAAAAACAGCAGGTATTAGAAGTTATTGTCGGTATTTCTATGAAAACATTGAGTAATTACGTAAATCACATCTGCGATACTCCTGTTGACAGCGCATTCACGGTGAATAGTTGGTCAAGGGATTCGCATGACTAAAATTTAAACCCCTATTTCAGGAGGACACCATGAATACTTATCAATTAACTAACCCGATTGAACAGTTGGAATTGGAAGAGCTGGAATCTTGGGATCCACTGGATTTTGACGACTTTCTACCGAAAATCCACTTATCAGAATCCGAAAATGCGTTTATTCAGGACAACAGTTTAGGATGGCACTGAGTTTTGACCATTTGAACTCATAGATTAAAAACAGGAGATACTATCATGATAGATTTTTATTTCTGGACAACTCCGAACGGTTACAAATTGCTTATGTTTTTGGAGGAATCCGGTATTCCATATCGGATAATCCCAGTCAACATCAGCAAGGGTGATCAATTCAAACCCAATTTCTTGACGATTTCACCCAACAATAAAATACCCGCCATTGTTGATTATGATCCGGTTGACGGTAATGGACCTCTTTCACTCTTTGAATCCGGTGCAATTCTCCTTTATTTGGCGGAAAAGACTAGCAGATTCATTCCCGATGAGCTTCAAGGTCGTTCTGATGTTTTGCAATGGTTATTTTGGCAGATGGGTGGATTGGGACCGATGTTGGGGCAAAATCTGCACTTCGCTCAATATTCGTCGGAAAAACTACCCTATCCCATAAAGCGTTATGTCGATGAAACTGCACGGTTATTCAAGGTTCTCGATAATCAACTGGTCGATCGTGAGTACATTGCCGGTACGTATTCTATTGCAGATATGGCCAGCTATCCGTGGATACTAAAGTATCCTGACCTTGGACAAGATTTGGGAGACTATCCAAATTTAAAACGTTGGTATGAGCAGGTGAAATCAAGGCCGGGGACGGTAAAAGCTTACCAGAAGGGTGTCGATATCAATAGAATACCCACAGTGTCGGAGGCGTCGAAGAAATTTTTGCTCGGACAAAGCGCTGAAACTCTTGCTGCCTGACTATAGAGTTTTGAATGGGCGATTATTTGATTGGTTGGTAACTTTGGGTTGTCAACTGAGGTAGTTGTTGGTGTTTTTGGTTGAAAGTCTTATAAGGACCTGACTGTCGATAATCTCATTGGCCACCACAAATTTGGAGGCCAATTTCTGTTAGCTAATAACACGTCAATCACCGGTTTATGGAGCCGATAGTCAACGAGCCCCATAATTAATAGTATTGTCAGCAAAGCGAGACGGTGTACCCCCGTGCATACCTCTCATTTTTACTGGGACTCCATGAGTCTAATAGTGACAGGATTATACTGTTGTCATGACGATCTTTAACATAGGACAGGCTATCAGGCTACTGCTGTTTCTGATCTTTTGACACGTTTGTTGAATTTATTATTTCGATTGTTTGGTTTGCTGTGCCTACTACGCGTGCTTTGGTTGCCAGAAGATTTTAGCGGGCCTTTCCTATGGCTAGATTTTCTCGTTCTATTTTTGTTGCTTGGCGACTTGCTCGAAATAGATTCAGGCACGGCGTGAATTGGTGCAAAGTTCTCAACTTCCTCGCGTTCAATTTTGTATTTGATGAGCCGCTCAATGTCTTGCAGTTGCTTGATTTCATCGGCATTGACTAGAGAGATGGCATGGCCGCTGGCACCAGCACGACCGGTTCGGCCAATGCGGTGGATATAGTCTTCTGGAACATTCGGCAAGTCGAAGTTGACGACATGGGATAGTTGGTCAATGTCTATACCCCTGGCAGCGATATCAGTCGCTACCAATACCTGAATTTTGTTCTGCTTAAAGCTGGCCAGTGCCTTAGTACGCTGGGGTTGGCTTTTGTTGCCGTGTATTGCTATTGCATGGATGTTATCTCTCGCCAGCCGCCTAACCAGCTTGTCTGCGCCATGTTTGGTACGGCTGAAGACCAGTGCTTGATGCCAGTTCCCGGTTCGAATCAGGTGACTGAGTAATTCTGCCTTCCGTGATTTGTCCACCGGATGGACCTTTTGAGAAATACTTTTGACAGCTGAGTTGCGGGGGGCAACATCGATTTCTACTGGGTTGTTTGTAATGGATTTGGCAAGTTGTCGAATTTCTTTAGAGAATGTGGCGGAGAACATTAGATTCTGGCGCTGTTTCGGTAGCAAAGCCAGGATCTTTTTAATATCATGTATGAAGCCCATGTCTAGCATGCGGTCGGCCTCATCCAATACTAAGACCTCAAGATCGTTGAAACCGATGGCATTTTGTTGATACAGATCGAGCAAGCGGCCCGGTGTCGCCACTAGGATGTCGACACCACGGCGCAGTTTCATCATTTGCGGGTTGATTTTGACGCCACCAAAGACGACAGTAGAGCGCAAGTGCAAGTATTGTCCATAGGTCACTATGCTGTCTTGTACTTGTGCAGCGAGTTCACGGGTAGGGGTGAGCACGAGTGCCCGCGTACGGTTACTTTTTGTGGGTGAGTTGTGACTGAGCCGCTGTAACAGGGGCAGGGTAAAACCAGCAGTTTTTCCTGTGCCGGTTTGTGCTGCAGCCATGATATCCGTGCCTTTTAATATGGCAGGTATGGCCTGAGTTTGGATTGGTGTCGGGTTAGTATAACCAGTGGCACGCACGGCGCGGAGGAGTTCTTCAGATAGACCGAGTGTTTCAAATGTCATTAATGTATTTTTCCAAAATCATATAGTGATGATGTTGTGCTCGTTACTTTTGTGCATGGAACGTAACGAGCGGACGACTTGTATCTTAGGCTAAGTTAAATCAGCCCCCTGTCGGCTGCAAACGCGATATTGCGAATGCAGTTTGGGGTGTGGAGACGGCTTCGCCTGTACATGTGCTTATGGCACGCGGCATTCGATAATTGGCTCTCTAAGGGAGGGGCGGTTGGCTGCGGTGTAGGTGTTGCTTTTAAACTAACGTAAGCAACGCCGTTGAGGCGAACTAACAACTAAAGATGACGCTTTGGGCACCCTCATAGGCACCCAGACTTACAGTCTAACATACAATGGCAAGCTAAGGTTCGGTATTATTTTAGTGGTCGTCGTGTAAACTTTAAATAACAGAGAGTCAAGGTAGATTGATTTGAACAAAGTTTCAGTCTGAATGATTAAGTTTAGGGGTGTCGAAACCAACGGCATAGTGGTGAAAAAAATCGGATTTTCAGTATGAAAACAACGTCAGTTAAGGCAATTCTCTTAAAGCCCAATATCGGTAGTAAGGTGGGTGTTAAAGGTTGGGTGAGGAGCTTCCGCAATAATCAGTTTGTCTTGCTAAACGATGGTTCGACTATTCATGGAATCCAGGCGGTTGTCGATTTTGAAAATACCGAGGAGTCGCTGTTAAGAAGAATTCACACGGGTACAGCGCTTTCAATAACCGGTGAGCTTGTAAATTCTAAGGGTCAGGGGCAGGTTGTAGAAGTTAAAGTCGAGGATTTAGAAATATTGGGGGATTGCAGTGCTGACAAATACCCGTTGCAGCCTAAGAAGCATTCGTTGGAGTTTTTGCGCGAGAAGGCCCACCTGCGCTTCAGAACAAATACGTTTAGTGCAGTATCTAGAATACGGCATTCTTTATCATTCGCGATCCATCGATATTTTAACGATAACGATTTTTATTGTCTTCATTCTCCCATAATCACAGGATCCGATTGTGAAGGTGCAGGTGAAATGTTTCGGGTTACTACACTGGATCTCAAGAACCCGCCCCTCGACAATGGTGCGGTGGATTTTAAACAAGACTTTTTTGGGAAAGAAACTCACTTGACTGTGAGCGGTCAACTTGAGGCCGAATTAGCTGCACTTGCTCTGGGCAAAGTTTATACATTTGGTCCCACCTTTCGCGCGGAGAATTCCAACACCAGCCGCCATTTGGCGGAATTTTGGATGGTCGAACCAGAGGTTGCGTTTAACGAGATTGAAGACAATATTGATTTAGCAGAGGATTTTTTGAAATACCTTATCAATTATGTGTTGGATCGGTGTCCAGATGATCTAGAGTTTCTTTTGAAGCGTGAACATGACGAGGAAAAAAACAAGAAAAAAGAGGAGCGTCATGAATTAGATCTTGTTCAAAGATTACAATTTGTCGTGGAAAATGATTTTGAAAGAATCGACTATTCCAAAGCGATCGACATTCTTTTGAAATCCAAGCCCTATAAAAAGAAAAAGTTTCGGTTTCCCGTGGAATGGGGGATTGATTTACAATCGGAACACGAACGTTATTTAGTTGAAAAACACTTTAAAAAGCCGGTTGCAATTACCGGATATCCGACAGAAATTAAGGCGTTTTATATGCGTGACAATTCCGATGGTAAAACGGTAGCGGCGATGGATATTTTATTTCCTGGGATTGGCGAAATCATTGGTGGAGCACAAAGAGAAGAACGCTACGACAGACTGGCAGAGAAAATTAAGCAATTTGGCATCCCCAAATCAAGTATTTGGTGGTACCTGGAAACTCGGGAGTTTGGAACCGTACCCCATTCCGGGTTTGGTTTAGGTTTTGAGCGATTGGTCCTATTTGTGACCGGGATGGGAAATATTCGTGACGTTGTTCCTTTCCCTAGGACGCCGTTAAATGCGGAATTCTAATGAGTCTTTAAGTTTGGGACAAGCACTTCAAATAATTGATGTTATCGTGAAGACTAAAAGCGATCTACTAAATTACTTTTCGACACATGTTTTGCAGCGCGTTGTTGTTGGTTCGATAGAGAGTCGGAGAGTATCTAACTCTTCTCCGCATTTAAAGCAGTACCCAAATTCGCCTGATTCAATCCGACGGAGGGTGCCTTCGATCTTCAAGAGCTGATGCTCACGCCGCCTGGCAACTTCCAGTGCCATTTGCTGTGTTTGCATTGCATCCATTCGAGAAAGTCTTCCAATGCTAGACTGATCCAATTGCACCAGTTGGCTAGTTTCCTTAAAAGACTCCGATAGTTCTTGGAGTTCTACTTTCAGGCGAATCAAGTTGTGCCTGATTTGTTCGATTTCTCCTTCGTTCATAGGCTCCCACTTGCGGCAAAATAGTGGAGGCCATTATTGACCTCAGATTGCATTACGCTATTTCGGGGATCCATCCCACAGCGTCGAGGTCACTATTTTCCAGTCTTTTGCTGATTCCGAATTATGTCATGACCCCAGGGCGAAATACTTTCGTGGCCCGATTGCCATTATGTTGGCCGTTCGGCTTGTTTTTATGCGCAAGTTTGACTTTTTTAGCGATTAACCCGTGCTTACCTGGGTGGCATTCAAATTCCACAGTTGCACCAACCTTCAAAAAATGGCATTTAACAAGGTCAGCTTTGCGTACCATGATGTCTGGACCACCTCCGTTATCGAGAAACCCGGACTCCTTCTCACGGAACCATTTCTTTACGACAGTTTTCAAAATACTACCTCTAATTTGACATTCATTACGTTCTCCGTATCTATATTATATCTTCACATATTGAAAAGAGTTGACGATTTACTAACCTCAATGTGTCTTTCATATTCTAAAAGACAAAATGCTTAGTGGTCGTTCGACATGACCTAATAATCGGCATGGATTCGCGCCATTTATATCCTACATCTGTTGGGAATTGGATAGAGTGTATCCTCTTCCTATAGCTAGGTAGTAGAAAATTAAAATCCACTTCGTACAAGAATATCGGGTCAATAGGATTGCCCCGATATTCTTGTAACGGCACTGAAGGTTAACAGCTACAACGAAGAATTTTTTTGGCTCGTGGACAAACACAATCGTAAATCGGAATCTATGACATAGAGCTTTTAGCAAACCACCTTCGATATCGTTATCTAACAGGGTTTGCCATGACTATTTCTATAGCAAGAGATTATTTTCAGTAATCTGTTATTTTATGTTTGGCTTACCAATCATTAAACGTTGAGATCGTCTCGAGTCTATTTAATACCTATTTGCTGGGCTTTGTTTGCTTTGAATTTGGTAAGCTGTACCTAATTATAGCTTTCTGTGGAAATGAACGCTAATAAGCGAGTAATTTTTAAATGTCGAATCGATTTCAACCGGACGTCCGATGCGTATTTTTCTCTTTACATGTAACTCCAGGCTGATTGCACATCGTCAAGCTAAGATGGGGCTGGCATCTGGTAAGGGCGATATGGGGAAGCTCGCTTCAGTAAGGTTTCATTCACAATAATGCTTCAACCGATGGTATCGGCCAATCCAAAAGCGGGGTAGGGTGTAAATTTCCCATTCAGATGGAGGGTCGAGTCTACTTCAAACCGCGTCAAAAAAATTTGAGCGTTATTGCTGGAGCCATATATTTAACAGCTCTCGATGAACATTAGGGGCAGCCTAGAGTTCTATAGCTTAAACGCCGATGAAAAATTCCAGGCTGCAAATGATTCGGAAATTTTTTAACAGTAATTCTTGCGGACTTTGGATCGATTTACTATATCTTTCCTGGGTCTTCTTTTATGCAATGGCTACGTTAGGCAAGATCTACACCTTATAAACGCCTTTTATCGACATGTCCTTGTATTTCCCTCTACGATATTAGTAAGAAATGCACAGCTTACCCAGAGACTTGTTGAATGGATTAGAGCGATTATATTTAATCGCTAAAAAACGAATGATATTACACCCGTAACCCTAAAATCAGGTTCGACCTGATCGCCGTTAAGGTCTGTTGATATAGGAAAGCCACCTGATACTGCTGCACTAAGGCCACCACCAGACATCCGCAATCCCGGGGCAATAAAAAGCAGGTTTCCACCGGAATTATCATCGTCAGACCCATTGGTTTGTTCCTTGTCACGAAATTCACCGTTGAGTTCTAGTATAAGATCTACGTTAACGTTATCAAATAATCCGAGGCTCGAACCGATTAAACTTGACGCAAACAAATCACCATCCAGACGATATGCCAGTGCTGTATTGTAGCTAATTATATCCCCCAAATCAGTATGCTGCGAACCTTCATTAACGAAGTTGTATACTGCACTGGTGCTCCAGGTGATGGGTCCATACATCTGAGTCGCGGCTAGCCCTAGAAGGAAATCCCACGAACCACTTCCGGGTTGTAATTCTGCCTCGAATCTTTCTTTTTTGAATTCACCGTCGGCAAAAAAAGTATCAGATTTCTTATTTTTCCTTCCAGTGGGGGCCTTTACACCAAAAATTGTCGATACATGGGTCTGCGTGGCTCCAAGCATCGATGAAGCATAACTATCCGTTTGTTCACTGTGGAAAAATCGATATTGCCCAAATACGGTAGTATCCCCGATTCCTTCGACATCACCCAACTGTACAACAGTGTCTCCATCGTGGATATCGGTTACATTTTCGCGGAAAATCCACGGGACTGTAAATCCAACAGAAAGATCATCCGTTACGCCTATAGCAGCATTTAATGACGGGCTTAAAATGGATTCGGTTGTGTGCAAATCCGCACTCGGATCCGCTGCACCTAATTCTTCAAATTTAGCGTCAGATCGCTTTTCAAATTTTTGGAAATCCATACGAAAGCCAATTGCAACGTTGCCTTTTCCCAAAGTTACTCCAGATTCAGAGTTAATTCCCCCCCCAGCATAACCAAGACCACCTGTTATGTTTGTCGGAATGTGGTCTGCTTTACCGTTTGCAAATGGAAAACTAAGAAAAATCAACAACGCCAATTTGATACCAATATGTTGCATGGAAGCACACCTTTATTTTTTTGAATATTGCAATTACAGTTACACGGATAAAAGGCAAATAATAAGCCAATAAAACTTTACCTATATTAACAAAGAGATATAAAAATATTGCCTCCTTAGAGGGCGTAAAACTGTGTCATATGACGCAGTGAGTGTGTCATATGACACAGTTTTGAGTAGGTTTTGTCCGCTTACTGGGATTATTTGGGTTTTGAATGGTTTGAAATCGATTCCATAATCCATTGGTATTGATTGGCTTGATCTTCGGCCTCGTGTAGTCGACCTGCTTGTTTAGCAACGTGGGCTCTATGTAAGAATTGTCCCGCACTTGGCAGTTGCCTTGAATTTGGGCCGAGCTCCCTAAGAAAAGAATCTTCTCCTGCCGGTAAGCTCTTGACGACTTTGTCCAAAAATCGGATTAAATCGTCCTCAATCAGCCAATGAATTCGGTCAACGTTTTGTATTCTTTGTGTAATAGGCGCTTGGTACTCAATTATCGGCATGTCGTCGGTGTTTAGGGGATAGGCTCCGAATATCGCTTTTAGATTCTTAAGGTTGCCAACATAATGGGAGAGCATTGACACTCTGCCTTCTCCTCTTTTCATTTGCTTTTCAGAAAACAAGAGTGCTTTCGCGGAAAGAGGTGCTATTACCGTTTGTCCCAGCAGACCCAATACTGGTTTGCGGGCGGAAAAATCACCTCGCCAAAGGGTTACTTGGGGAAACACTGTCTGCATTGCCCTGGCTATCATGGAGAATTCGCTTTTGGATAATTGATAGGCTGGAAGCCATTGCATAAATAATCCACCAGGGCGCAATCTATTGCTTATGGATTGGAAATTTTCGAAAGTGAAAAGGCTTCCTGTTCCAGCCTTCCAGGGGACAAATAGGTCAGCGATAATGACATCAAATCTTTCGTTGGTGCCAGCAAGATAGTTTCTTCCGTCTTCGGCAACGATAGTGGCTCTTTTGTCATAGAATAGACGGTTGTTGTATTGACTAAAATACTTTTTCGACGCCAAAATGACTTCTGGAGATAATTCTGCAGCAACCAATCGCTGGATTGGCATGTGAAGAGCTGCTCCCGCAGTTATACCGGTTCCAAGGCCCAGAAAAAAAACCGATTGGGGGTGGGGGTGCAGCAATATAGGCATGTAACCCTGCAAAGCCTCAAGTTCACGGGAACCGCTTCCTCCAAGGGTGTAATAATTATTTAATTTGATTTTTACACTGTTAGGCTTACGTACGACCGCAACGGTTGCGTCGCTTCCTTCCCATACTTGGAGCAAGCTCTCTTCTTCGTTAACAGGGTCGATACGTACTATGGGTAGACGTGAAACATCGAGAAATGAAACAACCGCCAACAAGCAACTTAAGGGAACAGCGACAATTGCGGGGTTTAAATCGCAGTATCGATAAAACAAATGCATCGCCATTAAAAGGTAAATTATCCCCATTAGCCGGATGCCGGCCCAAAGGCCCATATATTCTAGAATGACGAACCCAGCGATAATTGATCCAATCATAGCGCCAAGAGTATTAATAGCGACCAGCTGTCCAACTACTCGGCCACTGCTTTTCACGTAGGGTTGGGCAAGCTTTGTTAGAAAAGGGAAGATTGCGCCTAGTAAGATTACCGAAGGACCCATTACGGAAAAAGTAATCCCTAAAACACTGAGAACATATGCATCCCATCCCCTTCCAGAGCCCACATTAAGCAATCCATCCGTCCAAAAATTAAATGCAAGTGGACTTGTAGAGACCAGTATGGCACTGCTTGTTAGTAAGCCAAACAGGATAGTCAAAGGTGCTGTTTTCAGCGAAATCAAACGATTGGCTAGACCGGCTCCTATCGCTAAGCAAAGTAAAAACACAACGAGAATTGCTGAAAAGGTATAAACTGAGTTTTGCAATACTTGTGCAAACATTCGGGTCCAGAGTACCTGTAACCCGATGGTAACGATGCCGGATAACAGTGCCATGAATTGGAGTGCTTCCATGGAAAGGCCATTTTCTAGCAGGAAGATATTTTTTTCCGCTTTGTCTTTTTCGGGTTTGGGCTGAGTTTGATATGTTCTGCTTAGCCATACGGCTAGAAGGCCTACTCCGACCGTTATCCCTATTGCGAGAAAATAGGTATTTGCAAATCCCAACCAAACAGGAAAATAAAAGCCACAGAAAAATGCACCTAAAGCTGCGCCAAGTGTGTTGACACCATAAAGTATGGAAACTCGAGATCCGAGCAATGTTTTGCTTCGAATCGTAGCTTGGCTCATTATCGGTAAAGTCCCTCCCATGAAAAAGGAAGGGGGGAATAATAGGAGCAATGCCAGCACGAATTTTACTACTACGAACACCGGTCGGGTGGGTTCAAACAAAGCAAATATTACCGGATATAATTGGTGATAGGCGTCCAATATAAAGAAATACCCCACCACGCTAATTGCAACGGCTAGTTCTAAGAGACCATAGGTTAGAAGAGGATTATTCAATTTTTGTGCACGATTACCCCAAATCCACCCTCCGGTTGATAGTCCCAAAAACATAGCGGCCAACGTAGCACTCGTTGCGTATGCAGTATTTCCGAACAAAATCCCCAGTTCTTTCATCCACAATACTTCATATACCAAGGCCACAGCACCAGAGAAAAAAAACAACAGGCATATTAAGAGAAATGAGATGTTACTGGTTTGTCGGCACGACATAGGGTGTTGTTGATTTTTCATCAATATCGTATATTGGGGATAGTCTTGAGAACAGCTAAAGGGTAGGCAATGATATCGAATTTTGATTCGCAAAAAAATTGATAGTTGTGGGTGCTGGCATCTACAAGAACATCTAGTGAAATTAGAAATTTTGCTATGGATATTAAAATGCCAATTTGTATGGAAAAATATCAATTGGCTGATTTCGAATTTTCACGACTCTTAGACTGGTTCCCCCAGGTTTTACACTTGGGACTATCTTTCATTTATCGGCTAGTTGCTACGGTTGGCCTTTCGGCTAAGGAGGAGTGTGACGAGGACTACTTGATTCTACTCATTGACGGATGGTTGGTGCTTTATCTATATCTGGTCACCAAATTATAACGACTTTTTATACCGGACCTAAGGCTATGCCCAATGCTTTCAATTTGTTTAAGTTACGACGAAATTCCTTCCTACCGTTGTACATCATAACAACTTCAAAACGGCCTAAGCCTTTATTGAACCAGTCGAAGCGAACATTAGTTAGGCGAGATTGGAGGTATTCCCGGAATGCTCGTGCGCGAAAGGGTTTATTGAAAATGATAACTGAGTATCGGCCGAGTTCGGAATAAACCGGTAAAGGAGATTGTATGGGTGGTTTGCGTATTCCACTTCCTTGCCCCAGTACGTATTGGAGATGGTCGTAGATGTATGAGCTATACCATTGGGCTCCTTTAGGAATAGAATGCACAGACCCATTTTGTTTGATCCGGTTAGGTCCATAGTTGTATGCTGCAATTGCAAGATTGTAGTCTCCGCTATACCGGTCAACTAGAAACTTTAGATAACGGGCACCAGCTTGAATATTAGTGCAGGGTTTAAATAAATCCGACTTTCGCTTGATTCCCAGGTCGTGGGCTGTTCCTGGCCAAAGAATTTGCATAATACCGATGGCATTAGCCTTGGATATAGCCCTGGGATTGAAATCAGACTCACCCCTAGCCACTGCCAGTAGAAGGGTCAGCGGTAAATCATTGCGTCGTGCTGCCGATCGGAAACAAGAATCGTATTTAAACTGAAAAGCAGGTGGATTAGTTGCGTGGAGTTGCTTGTAAGTTCGCCATGAATCCGCTAGCCCATGACCTCTAAGATTTGTTTTTCCGAATGATTCGAACGTTATACTCACTAGGATTAGAATTCCGAGAAAACGGAAAACGATGTTGTGGAAAGTCATGGCTGATTATTAGTAATCGCTTAGTTTCAGACCACTACGTTGCTCAATTAAGGCAGCGATTTTTTGGCGTTGATCTTCTGAATCGTAGGGATAAGCAATCATAAAAGCCCCTGGGCGAGGTTCTACAATTTCTAATTTAATTGATGTACGTTTAGTCAAATTTTCGGCAAATCCACGAGCTGAAATCCGAGTTCGAAAAGGCCCCCAAAAAGAGTGTAACTGTACTTGATCACTCGGTGATACATTACTTGGGGAGGCTAAGTTCTTAGGCATCTCCGGATTTTTTTCCACCGCTTTGGTTTCGACTTTACGGCTTGGATTATTTTTTTTGGGTTTGCGCATCACGATGGATAACTTTTCAGATTCGACGGATTGGTCTGGTGTATTTGATTTCAGGACTATTATTTTGTCTTTGGGAGGAATCGATTTTACCGATTTCCTTGGGCGATTGATGCTTTGTTTATTGATCGACCCCTTATGTTTAGAGTCATTCTTTGGGGTAGGATGTCCAGTCGTTTTTGTTTCAGTTTTAATGGGTTTTTTCGTGGAATTACGGTCCTGTTTTGCTCCATTGTTGAGCATTTCCTTTATATTATTTGCTAATTCGTTTTTATTTCCCGGATAGACTTGGGTATCGGTTATTACCACATATAAAATTGCTAGTAGGGCGATACCCGTTAAAAATCCCAAAAAACGCATAGCCATCCTCCAGTGTGATGTTGCAGAATCAGTAATGAAACCATTGGACAAGACTTAACCAAGAAAGTTAGAGCAGGGGAAAGGTACAACTTTCTGGCGATAATAGAGTCCAACCTTATTGTATTCGAATAGTGTGTACCGAATATGAATAACAATAAATTCGTTTTTTTTCTTTTCTGTCTAATTGCCCAAAACTCCGTATTATGCGAACAAAATCAATCTTCGATTCCGAATCACATTGCCGTTCAGCAGACATTAAGGCAGGAAGATTTATACAATCTAAAAGCGGAAGCTTTTTACAATGAAGGTTTGCGAGATAGAAGTATCGAGATGTGGAAACAAATTTTAGTGGAAAATCCAGATCATTTGCCCAGTCTTAATAATCTGGCGATCGCGTCCTTCAATAATCGGCGTTATAAAGAAGCTATAGCACTTTATAAGCGAGTGATTGAACTGGATAGTCATTCACGAAACTTCCAGGATGCATGGTTTTTTGCGCCGATGGCCTATTTCAAGCAATACGGCGACCTTGATGAAATCCATGGACTTTATATAACCGAATTCCTTGAAGCGAATCCGATCCATCATCGCGTTCAAGCGGAAAAATTACAGCAAATAGCCTTCAAAAAAGTGTCATCAAGTAAAGTTCGGGTAGATGGAATCAAAACGCTTCAATTAGATCTGGTGCAGTCAAAAAAAAATATTGTGCATTTTTGGGCAGAATGGTGTGGTCCCTGCCTTGAAGAATTGCGTGATCTTTTTGAATTTCATTCCAGGAACCCTGATATCTATTTTGTTATTGTTTCGATAGATGCCCTATACGATAAGGTTCAGAGCGATAAGCGCCTCAATGAAATATATTCACCCTACAAAACTGAAATAGGTGGCAATATTCAATTTCTGTTAGATGATCAAAAATTGCTCTGGAAATTTTTTATCCCAAATCAAGAGGACCCAGTTTCCACTGTTCCCCGTACCATGTTTTTAGATGGTATGGATCCCATCCATTATATTCCACGGCGGCTGAATTGGAATAATTTGGATACTGAAAGCGCTTGGTACAAAAAATAATAATTAATCCATGAAAAAGGAGAAAATAATGACTTGCTTTCGTCGAATGATTTTCGGTTTTACTGCAATTTTTTCCCTCGTGTATACCATCCCAGTGACTAATGCGGGTTGTGGGCCTGGTAGTGGTAGAAGTGGTATCAAAGTTGATGAAGAGATATTCGAGCTTTTAAACAAACAGACTATCCAACTGGCCCCCAGTCAGATTGCTGTATTCAACGAATGCCAAAGGGAGGATGCTGGATTGTTTTTTTTCATTACGCCCATTATGACGTATCTTGAGGCAGAAAGAGGCGAACAATCCGTGACGCGGTTTTTTAACGCGGAGCAACTGGACCGCGCTATCCGGCTAAAGTTGAAGAAACAGGGGACTCCGCTAAGTATGTTTTGCGGTCATATTGTGTCGGAAACCGAAAAGGTTAAACGTGGCGAATATTCCTACGGCGATATACTAAGTCACATCCTTGTATGCGAAAAAGTGTGCGGTCCGACGATGAGCGCTATGGCGTCAGTGTACATGTTTAATTCGGCAAGATATTATGAAGGTTTGGTGCGCTTCAATTATGATAATGCTGACTTATATACACAGTTGCGGGGTGATTCTTCCCAAGGTTATCTAATGATCAACAACCAACAACCATTGGAGGCAGTCTACAAAAAGTGGGTGGAATCTGATAGAAGTTTAAAGATTGGATTAGATGCACGCGCTTCGCAAACTGGTGGACAACTTTATAATGATGAGCTATCCAGGAAACGGCTGCTTGCTGTTCAGCGATGGTTTACTGAAGCCAAAGATGTTCCAGCATCCATGATCGATCGGAAATGGTTCGGAAATTATGGTCCATTTATCGATGAAACCATTGCGGACCTTTACCGTATCAATGATGTTTACGATCAATATCGAAATAACTACCAAGCCGAAAAAAGTTACCTCGATGGTAGAGATGTGTACTATGGCCCCAACCAAAGTGTTGCCATATTCCTTTATGAGGATATCGATATCCATGTCGATGTAGCACAAGTGGACAAAGAATCGACGTTTGGATTAGAGGTACCAGCAGGCTTTGATTACTAATTCAAGGTTCGAACGACACGAAATCCTATGTGGCCAGCCCGGCGGTCAACCCGGGCAACGCTACGATTTGACGAACGCAACGAACTGGAAGGGCTTCCCCAGCTTCCGCCTCGTATTCTCGGTCCCATGTCTTTATTGTGCCAATCGGCAACCCATTCCCAAACATTTCCATGCATATCGTATAGACCCCATGGATTGGCTTGCTTTTTTCCAACAGAGCGGGCAAAGCGCCGATTCGAAATGCTACCGGCATACCAGGCGAACTGATCTAATAACCTAGGGTTATTACCAAAACTATAAGATGAAACGGTACCAGCACGTGCCGCGTATTCCCATTCCACTTCGGTGGGTAAATGGTAGCAGGAACACCGTTCCAACTTATTTAGGCGAGCGATAAACTCTCGGGCTTCGAGCCAATTTACATAAACTGCGGGAAATCTGTCTCCGACCTGCGCATTGCCCTGCGCTAGCCAAGGTTCAGTCCTCATTATTTTTTTCCACTGGCTTTGGGTGATTTCATATTTGCTTACGTAGAAAGGGTTTTTGATCTGGTGCTTTCTTAATATTTTTTCATCTTCATCGCCGGATTTTGAACCCATAAGAAATTCACCCGCCGGTACAAGAACAAGTTGGATTCCTGCACTGTTGGTAATTTGTTTCGGATGAAATTCCTTGACACTGCTACTGTACGAACCTCTACCCGGAACAAAAAAGGCGGCAGGTACGAGGCTGTCACCAGCGCCTTTAGTGTGGGAATGGTCAGCAGAGATTAAAATTGGCCACAGACAGCTTGCTAAGATAACGAATTTTGCCATTTCAAAAACCTTCCCATATTCATCACGAACCAGTGAAAAATACTTTCAAATATTAACTCCCAGAGTATAGCGCAAATGGGCTTAATTTCAGGGGTTTGGGTTCCACTGTCAGTTGTTGCATTCAGTTTTGTGGAAAATATTCTATATTAGGGCTCAAACGATGAAAAAAGTTTTATTTTTGTAACAATTTGGATTGATTTTGAAACGGGTTGGTTTTAGGTGCAGTAACTGAGCTTACACCGTCAATGAT
This sequence comes from uncultured Methylococcales bacterium, assembly GCA_964653275.1. Taxonomy (GTDB): domain Bacteria; phylum Pseudomonadota; class Gammaproteobacteria; order Methylococcales. Next base: position 23,741 of record CAZZET010000026.1, on the reverse strand, counting down.
CATTTTTTAACCTAGAAATGGTGGGTTTAGTGAGTGTGCTGAAAGGTTACTTTTTTTCGATCACCATTAACCATGGCACGTTTCGGCCCCTGGTTTTGGGAATTTCCATGCTGAACTGGTATGTGTTGTTTGAGAGCGATTTTCCAAAAGCCTTTACTGCCTCAGCTTCTTCCTTGCCTCCACAATGTCCCGTATAGGCAACAATAGTGATCCGTCCCGAAACAGCTATAATCTTAACAGCCGTTTTTAAAGCTGCAAGAGTGGTAATTACTGATGTTTTAGTTTTTTTATCGCCTCTCGGGAGGTATCCAAGATTGAACATGATCGTCTTCGTGTGGCCGATTACACGAATTGGAACTAAATCCGAAAGATTTTCATGGCTACCCAATACCAGTGAGACGTGCTTCTCCATCCCGTGGCTAAATAGGCGCTGGCGAGTATTTTCGAGCGCGATGGGTTGAATATCTATAGCATACACCTTGCCAAAATTGCCGACTCTGCTGGCGAGAAACAGCGTATCGTACCCATTTCCCATCGTTGCATCAATTGCAGTATCGCCCGGTTCCAAAACCTCGGACACGTACTGGTGAGCGCGATTAACCAGGGAAACGGTGTGCACAATAACGGCTTATATCTACATCCGCCGGCAGCGGTGTCCCTTGTAGTAAGAAGTCAACAAACTGTTCAGCGTACCAGGGAATTGTAAGGACGCCTTTCGAGCCAAAACCATTAAAGATTGAAATGACAGGGTTTCGAGGGTGGACTCCAATAAAGGGTTTCTTATCCATGGTATTTGGACGAATACCAGCGTTGTGATCGTGGACCTTAAAGACTATCGGTTTATGAAACATTTGTTTTACCGAATGCAACAGTTCTATTTTCGCCGATTCGCTGGGTTTTTCGTTAAGTAAATTTCGCTGATAGGTGGATCCCACTTTACATAAACCATTACCTATAGGTAACAACCATTTTCCACGGCTTATGATTTCAGTGGGAATTGGTTGATCCATCTTTAGTGTCAGTATCTCCCCTTTAGATGGTTGAAACGGAAGCCATGAAAAAAAAGGATTGTTAATTGCCGAATAACCTTCACAGAAAATAATTTTGTTAATGTTGTATCCATACCAATCGAAACCCTGATGTTTAACGACAAGTTTCGAATGTGAAAAGTTAATTTTATTAAAGCGTTTCGTTTCACTGAAAAAAGATTTTAACTTCTCCAACAATCGAATAGTGTCGAGGTAACCACAAAAATTCTGATGATATCCTCCCAAAGGGGCGCACAAATCATAGGAAGCGGCCTGATTATCAAAATTGCCCTCTAGGTATTGGTTATAATCAGATTCCGTTTCCCGCTTTTGCCAGAAAGTGCTTTCTTGTTTGGAAATGAGTATTCGCAATAGTGATTTTTTAAAAAAAAACGGTGTTTTAAAAAAATCTTCAAACTCTTGGTATTGGTCTTTCGCGGACACTAGGAGTGTTTCGAAAGAGGGATCTTTCCGGAAACGCTTGCCTGTAATTGGATTGACCAAACCCGCGGCTGATAGCGAGGAAGACGAACCGTTATAGTGATCGACGATCACGACACATTGGTTGTGCTGAATTAAACGCCAAGCAAGTAGACTACCAGCTAACCCTTGACCAACAATCAGGAAGTCAATGTTCTTTGACAACGAAAATCCAGTCGACGCTTAAGTCGCGATTTTGTGTGGGAAACACTCGGTAGTAAATAAAAAAAACATCTAAAATACTGCATCGTATGTTTTTCTTACCATGCCGTTTAATTCAAAAAGTTACCGTTGAAATTATGGGGCGATAGGGGGATATTCAAAACACGGTTTAAGTTCTACGACATTGGGGATTGCATCAGTTTGATCAATAAAAATCAAGAATTTTCTTGATCAAGTTGGTGGTCCTCCTTATTTGAAGCGCACAGTTCCTTACGATTGTGAGCCATTTCTTCGCCTTAAGGGTTTTTTAAAGGAAGTGGTAACCCAATTTGTTAACCACCGCACAAATATAAGGTGGTATTTTCGTTAACCTTAGAGCGATTATCCAGGGCTAGTCTCAGCGGCTATTGCTTTAATTTTGATGAATAGGGGCGTTACGAATATGAATCTAATTCGAATATTTTTGCTTGTGACTTTGTTTTCTGTTTCATTGTCAAGCTACGCGGATCATCTTACCAAGGATGCTGCTATTGGGGGCGGTATAGGAGGGGCCGTCGGAGGCATGGTTGGTGCCGAGGTTGGTGGGAGAAATGGAGCCATTTTGGGTAGTGCAGCGGGAGCTGCAATCGGCACAGTAGTTACTACAAAGGAAAGTCAGCATCGAAGTTACACTAATCCACCTACGCCGGTGCCCGTGAGTCGAAAAGATTGGTTTCAACACAATCACAAATCTTATCGGCATTGTCCTCCTGGGTTAGCTAAGAAGGGTCGGTGTTAGTCCTCATTCCTCACTAATTTAGGATTCATTATAGTTTTTAAAGTCGGGATGCCAGGCCCAATTTACATTGATTAGAGCCCTTCGAGTGAGGGGCTCACTCCTTGAAACTATCTCCCATCTTAGTTTTGATAAGGGTTGCAGCTAGTAGCCACAATGTTCAGCACCTAAGCTGAGCACAAAAATTATGAGAATTTTGGATTAGGCTCGAGCGAAAGACCAGATATCAATCCTTTCTACACCTGATCGACGAACCAATTTGGCAACTTCATTGGCAGTAGTTGCTGTGGTGACAACATCGTCAATAATAGCAACGTGATCGGCGTGGATTGGGCCATTCATTGCGAATGCTTTCCGTAAGTTTTTTTTCCGTTGTTTGGCTGGGAGGTCAAACTGCGGTGTAGTGTTTCTCGTGCGGACACACGCTTTCAGATTTAAGGGGATATTGAGACACTGCGAAATTGGTCTAGCGATTTCAGTGGCTTGGTTGAATTGTCGCTGACGATAGCGGAGGTGATGCAAGGGTATAGGAATGAGGAGTTTGGGTTTGGGATCCACGTTTATAAGATCGTTCGCCATTAATTCCCCCATCAGTCGGGCACAGGCGAGATTGTTGTGGTATTTAAGCTGACGGATCATATACCGGGTTGGAGCCTCATAAATAAATGATGATCGGGAACTATTGAATGCGGGTGGTTTCGTCAGACAATTGCCACACGTGAGCGGATGTGCAGTGTTATAGAGCGGTATTCCACATACGGAACACGCATTAGAATTTACCGGAAGCGACAGAAAGCAGCCTCGACACAAATCCCAGTTACCGCACCCCGGAGCTTCGCATAACAGACAGGTAGGCGGATACATCCAATGTTGTATAATACTGAGCCAGTTGTTCACAAATTTGATTTATAAAAGTTGACAAGTTTATGTTTCGAGCTTTAATTCAGAGGATGCTCATATGCTAGTACAGCCCAATGAAGACGTTCACGCCAAGTTGGCTCAATCAAATCCAGAAATTCGTAGTAACTGGCGAATCAAGGAAGTCGAAGCTTTGTTCGCATTGCCGTTCAATGATCTTATTTTTCGCGCCCAGACTATTCACCGCCGTTTTTTTGATCCGAATGAGGTTCAAGTTAGCACTCTTTTGAGTATAAAAACTGGGGCATGTTCCGAGGATTGTGCTTATTGCCCACAAAGTGCTCGATATGACACTGGGCTGGAAAATGAATCTTTAATGTCCATTGACGAAGTATTGAACGCGGCGATAAATGCTAAGGAGCAGGGTGCCTCTCGCTTTTGTATGGGTGCTGCATGGCGGAGTCCGAAAGATCGGGATCTTGAACAAGTGACTAAAATGATCGAAGGGGTTGCTGCTTTGGGATTGGAAACCTGCGTAACTTTAGGAATGTTAAGCGATGTACAAACTCAACGTCTTAAAGATGCTGGCTTGGATTATTACAACCACAATTTAGACACATCCGAAGCTTATTATTCCAAAATTATAACAACCCGTACCTACCAGGATCGTATCGATACCCTTAAACGCGTACGTGATGTGGGAATAAAAGTTTGCAGCGGTGGGATTGTCGGTATGGGAGAAAGTAGTCAAGACCGGGCAAAGTTATTGATTGAGCTCGCTAATTTGCCGAGTCATCCCGAAAGTGTACCAATCAACATGTTAGTGCAGGTGGAGGGTACTCCTTTGGATGGAACTGAACCCTTGGATTCCTTCACCTTTGTCAGGACCATTGCGGTAGCTCGGATATTGATGCCAAAATCGAAGGTGCGACTCTCTGCGGGACGCAACAATATGAACGACGAAATGCAATCATTGTGTTTTCTGGCGGGTGCCAACTCTATTTTCTATGGAGAAAAATTGTTGACTACGGATAATCCAGTCGCTGAAAGAGATTTGTATTTATTTGAGCGTTTGGGGATGTACCCTTCAAGTTTGAGCCGTTAGCGATTCGGTATATGCAGAACGTAAAATTCGACTATGAATCGTGTACTGTTGGAAAAACAACTTAAGGAGCTAGAAGGGAGAAATTTATATCGGCGGCGTAAGATATTACAGTCGGCTCAAGGTGTGCGAGTAACTTGTAACGGGGTTAAGTTACTCAATTTTTGCAATAATGATTACTTGGGTTTGGCAGGTCATCCCAAAGTTATTAGAGCACTGAAGAAAGGACTAGACAAATGGGGTGTAGGGAGTGGATCGGCACATTTGGTTTGTGGTCATGGCGAAGCGCATCATGCGTTAGAGGATGAACTGGCCCAATTTACCGGTCGCGAACGGGCTCTTTTGTTTTCAACCGGTTACATGGCTAACTTGGGTGTTATTTCTGCTCTGGTTGGGCGCGGCGACCGAGTATTGGAAGATCGTCTAAATCATGCATCGCTATTGGATGGAGGAATAGTATCGGGGGCAAAGTTGCAACGTTTTAAACATGCAGACGTTGACGCTTTGGCGCTATCTCTTTCCCGCAGTCAGGGTAATAAAGATCTAGTTGTGAGTGATGGAGTTTTTAGCATGGATGGCACTCTGGCGCCGTTGCCCGATTTGGTAAGGGTATCTAAAATCGCCAAAGCAGGGTTGATGATTGATGATGCCCATGGGTTGGGAGTATTGGGGCAGGGTGGAAAAGGGACTCTTGAATATTTTCACTTAGATCAGAGCGATGTCCCAGTGCTGGTGGGGACGTTTGGGAAAGCATTTGGTACATTTGGTGCCTTTGTTGCTGGAAGCGAAGCATTGATCGAAACAATTATTCAGCGTGCACGTACCTATATATATACAACAGCAATTCCGCCCGCGATTGCTGAAGCGACTCGCGTCAGTTTGCGGTTGGCTGAATTGGAAACTTGGCGCCGCGAAAAATTGCAAAACCTTGTGTGTCGATTCGTCCAGGGTGCCAAGCAATTAGGTTTGTCGCTTATGGATTCAGTGACGCCGATTCAGCCTTTGCTGATCGGTGGTAGTCATGAAGCACTTTGCTTCAGTGATCAAATGCGGTCGTTGGGCTTTTTGATTAGTGCTATTCGCCCGCCGACGGTTCCTGACGGTACCGCTAGGCTCAGAATTACTTTCTCAGCTCTCCATGAGGAAACGCAGATTGATTTATTGTTGGAAGCATTGGCCAACATTTTGAATAAGGATGGGGGGTGTTAATGAACAATATCTCAAATGTTGTTTTGGTTCATGGGTGGAGTATGCATTCCGGTATGTGGGGGCCATTTGTCGACCTGCTTGGAGAGAGCCACCGGATAACATGTCTGGACCTGCCTGGTCACGGTCATGCCCCAATGGTGGAAGACTTTAACCTCGGGTCAATTTCCGAAGTTTTGCTGGGTGCGGCACCAGAGAGAGCATGTTGGATCGGATGGTCGTTGGGCGCATCTGTTGTCATGCATATTGCCAGATTTTTCCCTCATCGGGTAAAAAGCATGGCATTACTTGCTGGCAATGCTAAATTTGTTGCCGATGATGAATGGCCATCGGGGATGGACTTGACGGTGTTGCATCGGTTTGCAAAAAACCTGATTGAAGATAATCGTGGTGCTGTGCTACGTTTCCTTTCTCTGCAAACTCAAGCCTCGCCTACATCGAAACAGTTACTGAAAGAGTTACGCAAACGTTTGGATAGTCGGAACGCACCTCTCGAAAGTGCACTTCTTGGTGGCCTGAGTATTCTGGAAAATGCAGATTCGAGAGAAGTTCTCAGAAACCTACAATGCCCGGTACTTCTGTTATTCGGTGAATTGGATACTTTGGTTCCGGTTGATGCGGGTACAGCGATGAAAGAGCTTTGTCCTGCAGCTAACTTGCACGTTGTAAAGGGCGCAGGGCATATGCCGTTTTATACCCATGCTAGCGAGACGGCATCGATTTTTAATCGATTTTTGACAGAGCATTGCGTATGACCCGCCTGGACAAAAAGTGGTTGCGCCACGCTTTTGATAATGCTGCCGTGGAGTACGATGGAATAATATCCCTACAGAAGAAAGTTGGTCGCCAATTGTTGGATTTTTTGATTCCGGGGGACGAAACATCGTTAATGATACTTGATGTCGGGTGTGGAACGGGATTTTGTATTTCGGAGTTGGCGAAGAGTGATTGGGATGCGCAATTTATAGGTTTGGATGTTGCCATGGGTATGTTACGGCAAGCACGTTGCCGTGTCGGGGATAGGGCCGATTTTGTTTGTGCCGATGCCGAAACATTACCTTTACCAGACAATAGTGTGGATATGATTATTTCCAATTTGGCGTTACAGTGGTGTTCTGATCTTGATGGAGCATTTTCAGGTTTCCAGAGAATTCTTAAACCTGATGGCGTGCTTTTGTTTAGTATTTTTGGTGATCGGACACTGAATGAATTGCGTGATGCTTGGAGTCAAGTTGACGAATTCAGTCATGTTAATCATTTCCATACAACAGACTATTTGAAACGACTTATGGTCGACGCTGGATTTGTTGAATCGGCTTTGAATTCCCAAACGCATGGGGTTCGGTATTCCAGCGTTTTAGAGCTGATGCGGGAGCTTAAAGGGATCGGTGCTCATAACGTGACTCTTGGGCGTTGTCGTGGATTAACGGGGAAAGGGCGGTTTAATAATATGGTAGCCGCTTACGAGGCCAGGATGCTAAAAAATGAAATTTATGCGACCTATGATGTATCGTTTGGCAGCGCGCGAAAAATGAAAACGGTTGCTGAAATCCACAAGGTGGCTTGATTATGTCGGGAACACTTGGGTTTTTTGTGACCGGGACCGATACTGGAATTGGTAAAACTCGATCTATGGTTGTCCTGATGGAAGCTTTAAAAGGTAGAGGGTTCAAAGTTTCTGGGATGAAGCCCGTTGGTTCCGGGTGTTATATCGAGCATGGGGAATTGATAAATAACGACGCATTTTTACTCGCTAAGCACGCTTCGATTAACATACCTTATCGTACGGTCAATCCCTACGCACTTGAATCGCCAACATCGCCTCATATTGCAGCGGAACAGGCGGGAATAGAAGTGAGTTTTGAGACAATATTAGACGCTTTCAACGCACTTCAGAAACAGTCGGATATAGTTTTAGTTGAGGGTGTAGGGGGGTGGGAGGTGCCATTAAATTCAGAACAAACCATTGCTGAACTCGCTTTGGCACTTGGTCTACCCGTAATATTGGTGGTGGGGTTACGTTTAGGGTGTTTGAATCATGCTCTGCTAACCTACCGTGCAATTATTCAGACAGGACTGACTTGTTCTGGTTGGATTGGTAATAGAGTGGATTCGGGTTTTGAATTTATCGAAGAATACCTTCAAACACTCGAGCAAAAAATCGATGCCCCAATGCTTGGGAGTTTGCCTTACTGTCCTGAGTTTTCTCCTTGCGAGGATGTAAATTACTTAAATAGTTCGTTTTTTGAACAAATCGAGTGAGTGATTTAGAAAGTCTAAGATTTTTTTGACATGCGGAACATAGAAAAAGATGGCTTGTTTTGTCCTAAATGCGGGAGGCAGAGTTTGGTGAACGCAAGCGTGAAAGTGTATGAATGCGGAGACACTGCTTGTAATTTCATTTTTTTTCAAAATATCGCGGCGGCAGTTGGAGTTATTATTGTTTACAACAAAAAAATTGTGATGACGGTAAGGGCTGAAGATCCTGCTAAGAAATTGCTGGACCTTCCTGGTGGTTTTGTTGACCAGGACGAGAATTTAGAAGCAGCAGCAAAGAGAGAGGTAAAGGAGGAACTCAATATCGATCTCCAAAACCTCACTTATTTGTGTTCGGCGCCGAATAGGTATCGATATAAGAATATCGAATACTTAACACTTGATAGTATATTTGTGTCCAATCACGAATCACTAGCTGGAATAAAGATAGATGGACAAGAAATTGAAGCATATAAACTCGTTAGTTTGGAAGATTTTGATCCAGCCGCAGTTGCCTTCCCATCGATAACAGCTGGAATACAGTTATATCGGGATTCATGCAGGCAAACAATAGAGACATTTTGACCTGATACACTTAATCTGCACCTGTATAAAGTCTAAGGAAAAAGATTGGCTTTCTTGAATTGGCGATGAATTCAAAGGTAAAGTAATTTACTTTGTAGGCCCATATTTCACGAATGTCTCAATGTGCACTCGCTGGATAGCATATCAAATTTTCTAAATTTGAGTTGGTCTGCTAATCACGCTCTCCGGTTTTTTGATTTTCTCGCTTGGTTTTCCTGTGCTCGGCTATTATAAAAGTAATTGAATCAATAATGGCCTTAAAAAATGGTAGATTTGGCAGAAACTTATAGTCCTTGCCCTTTCGCGACTTATAAAATACCAGCACGCCAGGCGTGGCAGGTGCTGAGGATTTTTTTTATTTACCGCTTTTCCGTCGCGTGTTTGTTTTCAGGGCTATTTTTCTTCAAGATTGGGCCGTCTATACTTGGTTACAATAATCCTGTTCTATATTCTGAAACTACTTCAACGTATCTTCTAATTGCGGTTGTACAGGGGATTTGTCTATTTTTAAAAAAACCATCTTATTCGGTTCAGGCTCAGCTACAGATTTTTACTGATTTTATTGGTCTCATCTTAATTATGCATGGGTGCGGTGGGATCGAAACTGGGATAGGCACCCTCCTGGCAGTGTCCGTAGCTTCCGCAGGGCTTTTAGTCGGAGGACGTTGTGCGCTTGGATTTGCAGCGTTGGCCACCGTATTGATTCTTGCTGAGCAAGTCTATTCTGATTTAACGAATACCTTTGAGCGAACGGCCTATACTTATGCTGGCATGCTAGGAGCTTCTTTTTTTACCATTTCGTTGCTCGCATTGGTACTGGCGGATCGAGCCGAGGAAAATGCTGCTATTGCTGCTCAACAGAGTGTTGATATCGCTAATTTGCAGCAATTGAATGAATATGTGATACAACATTTGCAATTGGGTATCGTGGTGTTGGATCGAGAAAACCATGTGATTATGATGAATGGAGCAGCTCTTCGGCTTTTCAACCTTTCATCGAAGGAGAGAGATCTGCATACTATATCGCCTGAGCTCAATAGGGATTATTACGATTGGTTTCTCGGGAAACCACGGGATTCTACAAAGCTTAAAATAGACAATGGCTCTGATATCAATGTTCGGTATATCAGGCTGGGTGAGAACAATAATACTTTCCACATGATTTTCCTTGAAGATCGGGCATTGTCCAACCAACGAGTGCAGCAAAGCAAACTAGCTTCTCTTGGGCGATTAGCGGCTAGTATCGCTCATGAGATTCGGAATCCTTTGGGCGCCATTAGCCATGCTAGCCAACTCCTAGCTGAATCTCCGACGCGAAGTGAAGAAGATATACGACTGACGGAGATTATTCGAAATCATACTGGACGTGTCAACAAAATTATTGAAAATGTACTTCAAATCTCCCGCCGTAAACCTTCCCAAACCGAGAGTCTCGAACTTGTTTCGTGGCTCGAAAGATTTCTGCTGGAATTCACCTCCGAAAACCAACTGAGTACACTTCCATTTAAACTTAAAAATAAAATTGATCAAGCCCACGCTTCTGTGGATTCAGGGCATCTTAAACAGATTCTTGATAATCTTTGTAACAATGCAATGAAACACGGCAAGGGGAGCCAGGAGGGAAATGTGATTGAAATTTTTCGTAAAAATGGTTGTTTTTGCATAACCGTTGAGGATCGTGGCCCAGGAATTTCCATGGAGAATATTGAAAGTATATTTGAGCCTTTTTTCACGACATCGAATTCAGGGACAGGCCTAGGGTTGTATATTTCCCGGGAATTGGCGGAGTTAAATCGAGCTAGTTTGGAATATCAACCTTTAAGCGGAGGTGGTAGCTGTTTTCAGCTTTGCCTGCCTGATGCAGAAGCGCGGGTTATCGCCGTATGAATAAACCTCAGATACTTGTAGTCGATGATGAACCTGATATTCGGGAACTCCTTGATATTACGCTATCAAGAATGGATGTTCAGGTGCAGGCTGCTGGTGATGTAGAAGCAGCAAAGAGTTTGCTACGTCAAAGTACATTTGATCTATGCCTGACCGATATGAAACTTCCCGATGGGGACGGTTTGGAATTAATGGAATATATTCAAAATAGTTATCCCAGTACTCCGGTTGCTGTCATTACGGCTTATGGCAACATGGAAACCGCGATTCGAGCACTAAAGCAAGGAGCATTCGACTTCGTTTCTAAGCCTTTAGATCTACAAGTGCTTCGAAACCTTGTCAATACCGCGCTTAAATTGGATGGCTATCCAAAGGTTGATGCTCGATCTCGGCATACGTTACTTGGGGATTCCTCAGTAATGCGTGATATTCGGTCTAAGATTGCCAAGTTGGGTCGCAGTCAGGCTCCGATTCATATTTCTGGAGAATCGGGGACTGGTAAGGAATTAGTGGCTCGACTGATTCATTCTAAGAGTCCTCGCCATGAAAAGCCATTTGTTGCAGTAAACTGTGGTGCGATTCCGTCGGATCTTATGGAGGCCGAATTTTTTGGCCATAAAAAAGGAGCCTTTACAGGTGCTGTCAGCGATCAAGCAGGTTTGTTCCAAGCAGCAGATGGTGGATGTTTATTTCTCGACGAAGTCGCAGACCTTCCCCTGTCTTTACAAGTTAAATTACTACGTGCTATCCAGGAGAAAGCGGTTCGTCCAATCGGTGGCCAACAGGAGATTTCTGTCGATGTGCGTATTTTGAGCGCTACCCATAGCGATCTTGCAGATCTCGTTCAGGACGGTAAATTTCGTCAGGATTTGTATTATCGGATCAATGTTATCGAGTTGGAGGTCCCACCGTTAAGAGAGCGCCGCGGAGACATTGCGACGCTTGCGGATCATATTTTGTCTAAAATGGTTGATCAGAAAGAGGGTAAACCAAAGCTAAGTAACGAGGCTCTAGACGCGTTGAAGCGTTATACCTTTCCGGGAAACGTTCGTGAACTCGAAAATATTCTAGAACGGGCTATAGCTCTTTTCGAGGATAATTGCATTGAAGTTGAAGATTTGAATCTCCCTCTTGAAAGTACCGTACTGCCGGATACTCCCGAAGACTTGCCGGAAGATGTATCCCTCGAAAATTATATGGATGAAGTTGAAAAAAAGGCTATTGTCAACGCACTGGAGCAAACTCGATGGAATAAAACTGCGGCGGCGAGGAAGCTTGGTATTACTTTTAGGGCATTACGGTATCGTTTGAAGAAGCTTGAACTGGACTAAGGAGTTGCCTAAGTTATTTTAGGTCGAATTCTAAAGCTAAGATTCTATCGAGCCAAAACCCCCACCCCCAGGCGTTTCAATGATTATTACATCGCCAGAATCCATCTCGATCTGATCGCAACCTGCAAGCTCGATAACCGTAGCGTCCTTTTTTTCTACCCAGTTGCTTCCCAACGCTCCGGATTGACCCCCTTTAATTCCAAAAGGTGGTTCGACCCGATGGCTAGACAAAATTGCCGCCGTCATTGGTTCGAGAAAACGCACCCTTCGGACGACACCATTTCCTCCTCTATGTTGACCGATACCACCGGTGTGTTGTCGAATAGCAAATTTTTCCAAAACTACAGGAAATCGCCACTCCAGCACTTCGGGATCGGTGATCCGGGAATTGGTCATATGGGTATGTACGGCATCGCTACCGTCGAAATCCGCACCCGCTCCGGCACCTCCGCAGATTGTCTCGTAATACTGCCACTGACTATTCCCGAAAGTAAAGTTGTTCATGGTTCCCTGCGAAGCGGCGAGTACACCCAAAGCGCCATATAGGGCATCAACAATATATTGGGATGTTTCGACATTTCCCGCTACCACTGCCGCAGGATAGATGGGATTGAGCATCGAACCCTCGGGAATAACGATTTCTAAAGGTCTAAGGCATCCTGCGTTTAATGGAATATCATCCTGTACAAGAGTTCTGAAAACGTATAATACAGCCGCTTTACATACCGCAGCAGGGGCGTTTAGATTAGTAATTTGTTGCGTTGACGTACCAGTAAAATCAATGAGGGCCGTTCGTGATATGCGATCGATGCGGATTGCCACCCGAATTTGTGCGCCATTATCCATTTGGTAACTGAATCGGCCGTCTTTAAGGCGCATTAAAGTTTGCCTTACCGCTTCAGCCCCGTTCTCCTGGACATGTTGCATATACGCCTGGACTGTGGATAACGAATAGTGGGAAACCATGCTTCGGAGTTCCCTGATACCTTTCTCGTTGGCGGCTATCTGTGCGTGCAGGTCGGCGATATTCTGACTTGGGTTGCGCGCGGGGTAGCGATTGCCGAGTAGCCATGCAGTCAGTGCATCTTCACGGAAACATCCTGCTTCAATTAATTTAAATCCATCACTAAGAATGCCTTCTTGATCGATATGTTGACTCGAAGGGGGCATCGATCCCGGTGTAATTCCACCGATATCGGCATGATGTCCTCTCGACGCCACATAAAACAGAATTTCCTGATCTTGGTCATCGAAAACTGGAGTGACGATAGTAATGTCCGGGAGATGGGTGCCCCCGTGATAGGGGGAATTCAAAAGGTAAACATCTCCGGGTTGCATGCTTTCAGCTTGGCTTTCGATGAGCGCCTGAACACTTTCGCCCATTGAGCCAAGATGAACGGGGATATGTGGTGCGTTGGCGATTAGCTCACCTTGTTGGTCAAAGACAGCGCAAGAGAAATCGAGGCGTTCTTTAATATTGACCGAATACGCTGTATTTTGAAGCGTATCACCCATTTGTTCGGCAATAGACATAAAGAGTTTGTTGAAAATTTCCAGCATTACCGGGTCGGCGTGGGTTCCTATTGCGGATTGGCGAACAAGGGGTGTAGCGCGGGTAAGGACAAGATGATTAAAACCAGTTATTTCCCCCTGCCAACCGGGTTCAATGACCGTCGTCGAGGTTGGGTCTACTAGGATGGCAGGCCCTTCGATTTGACTTCCTGGATCAAGATCTTTGCGGAGAAATACAGGTGTTTCATGGAATGAACCACCCGAATACATCCGAACTTTTGTATTGGGTTGGTTTTTGCTACCCGAATTAATTTGCCGGGCAGTTTCGTCTATTCGATTTGTCGTGCCGATTATTTCTACGGAGATCGCTTCAACAATGTGATCCTTGTTGTCGTAAATGAAGCCAAATCGCCTCCGGTGCAGGGTTTCAAATGCTTTTATCATGGTTTGATGGTTTGTGAACTCTACCGTTAGCGCGGTATCGGTTCCATGATATCGAAGGTGGGCTAGGTGTATTGAATGGATATTCTCGGCTGAAATACCTTGGGCCGCCATTTCATGTTTTCCACTGGTTTCCAAGCTGTCTAATATTCGTCGTATATTTTCGATTTTTCCCTGACAAAGCGGTTCCTCCACGGCTTGTTGACGTATAATTCGAAAGTCAGCAAGGCCCATCCCGTAGGCCGATAAAACGCCCGCGTAAGGATGGAGAAAAATTCGGGTTATCCCAAGGTTATCGGCTACCTGGCAAGCATGTTGACCGCCGGCCGCACCAAAGCAGCACAAGGTGTATTCGGCGACGTTATAACCTCGCTGGATAGAAATCCTCTTGATCGCATTGGCCATGTTTTCCACAGCGACGGCAAGATATCCTTCGGCTACTTGTTCGGGGGTAGTCAAATTTCGTCCATTAGAATGGATCTTATTGATCAGATCACTAAACTTTTGACGTACGGTGTCCGCATCGATTGAAAGGTTTCCATTGACACCAAAAACCTTTGGGAAAAACTCAGGTTGTAGCTTACCGAGCATCACATTAGCATCGGTTACGCTAAGTGGCCCACCGTTGCGATAGCACGCGGGTCCGGGATTAGCGCCGGCAGAATCGGGTCCAACACGAAACCGCATTCCATCGAAATGAAGAATGGAACCTCCGCCAGCCGCTACGGTATGAATATGCATCATCGGCGCGCGCATACGAATGCCCGCCACTTCAGTTTCAAAATTTCTTTCGTATTCCCCCGCATAATGTGCAACATCGGTCGACGTGCCCCCCATATCAAAGGTCACGATTTTATTAAAACCTGCTATTGCCGATATCGTTACTGCTCCGACGATACCGCCGGCAGGACCAGAGAGAATACTATCCTTTCCTTTGAAAGAAGCCGCGTCGACGAGTCCGCCATTAGACTGCATGAACATCAGCTGGGTTGTTCCAGTCTCTTCTTTGTTCCTAGGTGAGGTTGTAGGGCTAATGTTGTTTCCATCTTGGTCAGCGAATAATTGAGATTCGGTCTTTAGGCCTGTGGCGACTTGATTAACATACCGACGGAGCAGGGGCGAGAGATAAGCATCTACCACGGTCGTATCGCCTCGACTGACGATCTTCATGAGCGGACTGACCTGGTGCGATACCGATATTTGGCTAAAACCAATACTGCGGGCAATCTCGGCAACCTCTAGTTCATGGTCGGCCGATTGCCAGGCATGCATCAATACGATGGCGACCGAACGAATACCTGAATCATAAGCAGTCTGTAATTCGGTACGGGCCTTATCTTTATCGAGTGGAACTAAAGTTTCACCGTTTGCATTGCAGCGTTCGCTGATTTCTATAACGCCTTCGTAGAGCATTTCGGGCAACACAATTTTCAAGGCAAAAATATCTGGACGATTTTGGTAGCCGATGCGAAGGCAATCTCGAAACCCTTCTGTTATAGCCAGTATGGTACGTTCGCCTTTCCGTTCTAAAAGCGCGTTGGTGCCCACAGTCGTTCCCATTTTGATTGCTTCGATGAGTTCACCCGGAAGTGGTTCATTGTCAGCGAGTCCCATCGCTATTCGAATACCCTGCAATGCGGAATCGCTATAATGATTTGGATTATCCGACAGCAGCTTATGGGTCGTAATCAGGCCATTAGGACGGCGAGCTACGATATCCGTAAATGTTCCACCCCGATCTATCCAGAACTGCCAATGGGAATGGGTTAAAGACATGGGATTATGAATTGAATTAATACGATTCTTTGATGATTCTGATATTGTATATGAAATGAAACCCCATGAATTCCAAAAGCGTGTCCTAGATTGGTTTGAACGAAAAGGTCGGAAAGACCTTCCTTGGCAGGTTAATCCTAGCCCTTATCGGATATGGGTTTCTGAAATCATGTTGCAGCAAACTCAGGTTTCGACCGTTATCCCTTACTTTGAACGATTTGTGGAACGATTTCCGACATTGGAGGACCTGGCTGAAGCGTCGATAGATTCTATACTTCACTATTGGTCAGGCCTTGGATATTATGCCCGAGCGCGAAATCTCCACAAAACAGCCGGTATGATAGCGAATTTCAGTGAATTTCCTAATCATTTGGATCAATTAATTAAACTTCCGGGAATAGGTCGGTCTACAGCTGGGGCGATTTTGAGTATGGCATATCATAAGCGGGCCCCTATTCTGGATGGAAATGTCAAACGAGTATTCAGCCGTTTCAAATCAATCGATGGCTGGCCTGGGGACTCAAGGGTCGTTCGAGAATTGTGGCAGCTTAGTGATCAGTACACGCCTGAATCGCGAGTAGCGGAATATACTCAGGCTATCATGGACCTTGGTGCAACACTTTGCACCCGCGGGAATCCCGCCTGTAATGAATGCCCGATCAGGGGCGGTTGCTCCGCATGGGCTAGCGATAGAGTGGCCAAATTTCCAGTGCCGCGTCCAAAGAAGAGGACCCCAATCCGCAAGTGTTACTTGCTAGTTCTTCGAAACTCCAAGGATTATTTTTATCTCGAAAACCGTCCGCCGATGGGTTTATGGGGAGGCCTTTGGAGTTTTCCAGAATTCGAAGAAAAAAGACAGCTTTTGGACTGGTGTGACGCCCAAAAGGTTGATCGGTCTAAACTGAGCTGGCTAAGCGAGCGCCGACATACGTTTTCTCACTTTCATCTCGATTATACGCCCGTACTGGCTTACCAGAAAAACACGGACCTCAATGTGATGGAATCAAATAGAATCCTCTGGTATAACGTTCATCGAGATAATCAATGTGGTTTGCCTGCGCCGGTAAGCCGTTTGCTGGAGCAGCTCTCAACCGAAGAGAACAACGATAATGTCTAGAATAGTGAAATGTGTGAAACTTGGGTCCGAAGCGGAGGGCTTGGAGGCTCCTCCATTTCCTGGGGAAAGTGGTCAACATATTTTTGAAAACATTTCCAAAAAAGTGTGGCAACAATGGCTGGAAATTCAGACGATGCTAATCAATGAACACAGGTTGACGCCTTTTGAAGCTAATGCCAAAGCCTTTCTGCAAAAGGAACGCGACAAGTTTTTATTTGGCGAAGGAATCGATCGCCCGGAGGGTTATATTCCACCCAAACCCAGGTCTTAGAAAAACATGAGGTGGCGACCAAATGGTACTCGATATTTCCCGACGAAAGTGATTGGTTTGGCATGTAGGATAGAGTGATTAATCGTAAGCGAAATACTACAGATGAAGACTACTAGGCCGAATGATTTTCAATCCTGAAAACTCATCTCCTCTGTGTTGAATAGATACAAAACAGCTTGACTACGAATCTGTGGCACGGTTTAATACGCGTCTTTCGAAGAACATATTTCGCCCAGGTAGCTCAGTCGGTAGAGCAGAGGACTGAAAATCCTCGTGTCGGCAGTTCAATTCTGTCCCTGGGCACCATTCATTCCAAATTATCAACGCAAATTCACATTCTGTTGGGATGAGGTGGCTTGAATTCGTTAAAAAAATTGAGTCGATAGCTATTTTATATGAAGATATAAAGTACACGTGAATCGTATCAATAACCTAAACTAAAAATCTTCTGTGTCTCTGTGGGGTTAAGTCAGGATAGAAGATGAAAAGAAATAAAGTACTGAGAATACTTAAAGCCCACAAGCAAAATCTGATAAATCAATTTGGTGTCATCGGCCTTGCGCTATTTGGGTCAACTGCACGTGATTCAGCGGGTCCAGACAGTGACATTGATATCTTGATCACCTTCGATGGCCCCGCCACTTCAAAACGATACTTCGGCGTCCAGTTTTATCTAGAAGATTTGCTGGGGCAATCCGTGGATCTGGTGACGGAAAAAGCCCTGCGCCCGGAACTCCGTCCGTACGTCGAGCAGGAGGCGATTTATGTCTGACGCCGATTCGAGTATAAGGGAATGGCGTTTCTACTTGAATGATATGATCGATTTTACACAGAAGGTCATGTCTTACACAGATGGTTTGAGTCAGAGCGAATTCATTACCAACGGTCTCACCTACGATGCCTCTTTGCGGAATTTGGAGTTGATCGGTGAGGCCGCTACACATATCCCTGATGAGGTGCGTGCTACACACCCGGAAATTCCCTGGCGACTAATAATTGCAACACGCAACCGGCTGATACATGCATACCTTGGTATAGATGACGATACCATTTGGAGTATTATCCAGGACGATTTACCGGTTTTGCTGTTAGCCCTGGAAAACTTCAGAGAATCACCATAATGGCATGTGGCAACTAATCCATTGAATCGGATACTATTGCCTAATGTATTGTGTTTTCTATTTGGAAAACCCAAATGGGCATTCACGAAAAACTTTACTAACGATTACTCGAAATTATTCCAGAAGCAGAAAATCCAAAGCAATACGAAAAATCAAAAGTCTCTGGTGGTTTTCTATATCCTCACCGAGCACGGCATAGATATCATTGGAATTCCCCATAAATCTATGGATGTTTTAAATTATTTCAATCCAGATTAGTATTCAAACCTCATCTCCAAAAACTCATCGCTGTCATGAGGTATTCAGGGATTGATTACAAGAGACAGTTTTGGGATATAAAAAGGCCACTTTTGCGATCTTTTTGATGGTTCGGGTTAGGTCTCCGAAAAACGAAGGTTTTTGGGAGATTGGTATTGATTAGATGCATTAATACCTAAATTGGAAGGAGCCAAGAGCGAAACGATCAGCTTATACGAACATAAATTCATTCCAAGATTCTGGATAGTTGCAAATAAACTGGCCTCAAAACCAGGATAATTGCGGGTCCTATGGATGATGCTCGAAGGTAATCACAACTATTGTGTAAAACTATACTTCCACTTGTTTTACAACAGCATTAACCGAATGTTCACGGCAAAGTTTTTCGCTATCGTCTGTGCTAAGCATTTCTTTTGTCAATCCACATTGGTACTGCGCTCCATCGGAGCAAAAAAAACTACAACTCTTACAAATACCAAAACTTTTTGATTGGTTGGCTATCTGCAACTCTCTGAGCATTTGGGTAAGCAGGCCAACCATCTGATTCCGATCAAATTCAGAGAGTTGATCACTGGCTTCACAAAATGTTTCCGGTGGTAATGAAGTCGCAAGTACGTCGTGTCCAGACTCTGTTACCTTAAGGTGTTGGACTCGCCTGTCTTTAGCATCCGTCACTCTGGTGATATATCTTTTTCTTTCCAGCACTTTCAGTGATTGAGACACAGTTCCTTTGGTTGCGCCCAGATAATCTGTTACCGCAGCCGATGTATCACTATATCGATTACATTGAGACAAATAGTCCAATGCTTGCATGTGTACAGGCTGCAAACCCAGATTATTTCCAGTCTTTCTTATTTCGGTACGTAACAGATTTCCAATTCGTTCAATTAACGGATACAGATTAGTTGTAGGCATAAGATTGACTTTTGGAGACATTAAAATCTAACTAGCTTTCATTTTATAGTTTCGATGCGAATCGATATAATTTTGCACTTAAACGATAACATAAATTATCCCTTTTTATGCGTTTTCCTCTGTGTCTTATCGTTAACTGAACTAATTTGACGACAGGCATTTCTGTCGTTTGATTCAAGTACAGTATTCAATCGAGCCAAGCAAATGGTATCGATTCAAAACATATTTGACAAACGTAAAACTGAGTTCTACTATAGCTATTAGTTTTGATACGAAACTAAAATGAGGCGTACACATGAACAATAATCGGATTTCCCTCTCAAAAAATGTATTCCACCGGATAATTTTGGTGGTACTGAAAATAGCGGTTTTGTTTGTCGTTGCTGTCGCATTTATGCTTCCCCCACGCGGCGGTTTTTTGCTGAATTCACCGCACAAGTAACAAATAAAAGGTCTCTAAGAATGAAAAAATACATTATTGCTATCTGTTGTCCATTTATCCTATCTGCCTGTGGTAGTAATACGACAGCTAAAACGCCCCCACCCGAATACGTTTATCAGACGACCACAGCCGATCTCGGCTACTCTGCTTGGTGAGACGATAAGCGGGCTGCAATTGAATGGCTCGACCAAAAACTGGATTATCATTCAAAAAATGCGTGTCATGCAGTCGAATATGGCTAGAGAGTTACAAGAGTTATTGATCCGGGGGCGGTGAACTGTGGGGTCGACTCAACAAACCAGCGGGTTTGATATCGACAGGTAAATGTTGGGCTGGAATGTCGCCGCATTAAGCCTGGCACTGTCGGGATGGGCATGATTCCGTTTACCCAATAGGGTTATGAATGGAACACTCTTATTACAACGCCGATGTTTCATTTCCAAGCCAAATTCTCCACACCATACCATATTCTGCCAACGACATCGTGGCAAGAAGTTTTTATTACGGCAGCAAACTCAAATATCCATAACGAGATAATGCAACAAGGCTACGTGCTTGAAGGCTGCCAAGATTGGCCGTCGACCAAAAAGACAACCTATAGATCGTAGCAATCACTAACTAAATGCCAAAGGATACAAAACCGATGAAAACCCTTACATTAAACTTTTTTGTTATTTTGAGCACTCTTTTTTTATTTCAATCTCAGCTGCTGGTACAGGGAAGTGGGTTCGAGGAGAAAATGGTAAATATTCGTATTTATTGGCTGATGAATTAAGCCAACCAGAATCAGCAAAGGATGACAACGATAGTCGTCAGGCCGCAGCCGTTGCTCGAACCCGTAAGCAGGTTCTAATGTTGGATGATCATTATAAAACCGCCGTAGTGTTGATTACCGAGCATTACGTGAACAATCCATCAATCTTGTCTGCGGCGCTAGCATCGAAAGCGCTGTTTGCTGCTATGAAAGCAAAGAGGTGGCATGAAGCACAATTCATCGGGTTTACCAAAGTATTGTTTAATCCGGATGAAAACCTGCCGAAAGATAAATTTGAGAAGACTGCAAAATCGAAGTTACTAAACGGCGCAGCAACATACGAAGAGGTCGTAAAAATCAATGGTAAGCAGCATTTTCGCATGGCGACTTCGTTTCCCGTTGTTATGGAAAAATGCGTGATGTGCCATGTAAACTTTAAAGACAACCAAGGAGCAATTGGGGCGATCAGCTATACCCTACCATTAATAAAATGATTCGGTTTGCGTAGAATCACTCAAACAAAGATATTACTATCTCTTTCACTGCCGTAAGATACTACTCTCAATAGGATCTGGGTCACAATAAGGATGAGGTAACTTTGCACAATCAGGTTTTGACACGAAACCTTCCATACGGAGATAATGAAGATTCTAGAATCGAGAGAAAGAGGGAATAATAATGAAAATCCGGGTTTTCCAGACAGGCCTTTTGTTGTTGATCGGTTTAAGTCCAAATATTGTCACTGCGTACGCAAAAACAGCGAACCATCCCGATATCGATGATTTGCGAGCCCAATACTACAAAGATCATCCCGGTAAAGGAAAATTTTCTAAGCATTGGGAGCCCATTAATATCCAAAAATACTGGAACCCCAAAGATTTTTACAAACCAACGTCTACCGTCCCACAGATTGAGGCGACTGCTAAAGATTGTATCGTATGCCACAAAGCCCTGACACCCGGTGCCTACCATGCCTGGCGAAAAAGCACACATGCTCGGTTGAATTCAATTAGGAGACTGTCCGAAAAAGATTCCCGTTTTTACAAAAAAGAAAAACTGGCTCAGATTGAAGCAAATCTGATAGAGCAGGGATTATTGGAAGACGGCCAGTTGCTCAAAGAAGTCGGTTGCATTGATTGTCACGGCAAGGTAGGAGCGAAATCTATTGATCACGCCAAGGATCTGGTCATGCCGGACCGTGCAACGTGTGGTACGTGCCATGTTCAGGAATTTGCAGAGGCGGAGTCAGAAAAAAACCAGGAATGGCCTCAAAATCAATGGAGCAAGGGTCACCCATCCCATGCGGTTGATTGGAAGGCGAACGTCGAAAACGCAGTGTGGGCTGCAATGCCACAGCGGGAAATCGCGCAGGGATGCGACATGTGCCATTACAATCAAAACAAGTGCGACGGATGCCATACGCGGCACTCGTTCTCGGCGGCAGAAGCACGTCAACCGGAAGCCTGTGCAACCTGTCATAATGGCGCCGACCACAATGAGTTCGAAAATTACCTGTTATCAAAACATGGCACCGTATATCAGACGCACGGCGATAAATGGGATTTTGAAGTACCGCTAAAAAACGCAATTAGCAAAGGTGGCTATACTGCACCCACCTGCCAATATTGCCATTTCGAATTCGAGGGTGAGTTTTCTCACAACTTGGTTCGCAAAGTACGCTGGGCATTTAACCCAACACCAAAAATTGCTCAGAATTTAAACCATCCCTGGTTTGAAGAGCGCCTGGAGGCCTGGAATGACAACTGTTCTCAGTGCCATTCGTCCAGTTTTTCGAGTGCCTATCTGGAAGCAGCGGATAAGGGAACAATTCAGGGTCTTGCAGTAGAGCAGGAAGCCAAAAAAGTAGTTCAGGCTCTTTATGAAGATGGCTTGTTAATCGGCCAGAAAACTAATCGTCCTGAGCCACCAAAGCCCGAGAGTGATTCGCCAGGCGGTTTTTTTCAATTATTTTGGGCAAAGGGCAATAATCCGAGCCGGATTGAACGTATCTACGCTGATATGTGGGAACATGATCTGATCAAGCTCTACAAAGGCTTATTTCATGTTAACCCGGGTGGGTTTACCTATACCGAAGGTTGGTCAAACCTAATACGCGGCTACGCCGAAATCATGGATGAAAACACACGACTGCGCGAAAAGGCTGAACAATCCTCTGCCTTGTCGCAAAAATCGTCGCAGATGCGAGTTCAACAAACACAAGCGATTGCTGAAAACACAGGATCAGAGATTGGTTTGCGGTTTATCTTGGGTACGTCGATGGTTTATGGGGGCTTGCTACTGTTTCGACGAAACCGCAGAAAAAAATAGTGTCAAAGAGGGTTCGTTTATTTGGATTGTTGGGGGCTTCCTTGCTGGTGATCGCGGGGAGCTTGATTTTGGTCTTCGGCATACCCGGATTGACGGTTGAGTCGGATTCACACTTTAGTTATAAAAAAGTCAGTGAAATATCGCCGGGGCTTCCAGGTTTTCCTGAATCGCCAAGCCGCTTTCCAATCCAGAAGATTGATCGAATTGGTATATCATCCATGGGTGGAGAGCAAGTCCTTCTTGATGTTGCTCATTACCAAGATATTGCCGGTCATGTTCATCAAGCGCTTATTTATTTGCCCACCAAATTAACCCAAAGCCTAAAGTCTGTATCGGTCCCGGATATGAACCAGCTGCGTTGGCAGGCTTGGCTCGACGCATCCGAATCTTTTCGCAATTCTACACCGGATAATACCTTGTTTATTACGTGGTGGGATAATGCTCAACGAATTCATCTGCTGAGTGGAAAAAAGTCCTGGATCAATGCGCCAGTAGGTGAAGCATTTGATCGTCAACAACAAGATTTATGGAGGCATGTCAGCGGTGGCTTTATGAAACAAAATACATCGTTGAAGCAACTAGCCAACTGGTTGTTATCAGATGCGGAACAGGCGCTTGAAACGATTAAAAAAACCGTTGGATCAACGCACGAATTGTATTTTCTGGTGAGTATCGACGATTTAGCTCGGTTATCTGAAATGAGCGCTCTGAGTGCTAAATCCATACCCTTCGAGACTCGGATATTTCGTTCCGACGAAAATATTCACCGCCTGATTTCAAGAGTAAAACGCTGGGCACGAGAAAAAGGTGGAGGCAGTTATCTGGTTCAGCATCTCCCTAGTTCGGGGGTTCGGGTCTGGCGGATTACCTCCGCTGAGGGTGAAAAAACACTTCTGGCGCGTTTACTGCCATTTACTTCTTCTCTGGCCAACCCTATTCATAGTTTGGAGTTGGTACACCGGTCAGAATGGAGTAGTTACGTTTCTATTTACCGGTGGTAGCTTTCCCATGTAATGGGGAGCAACTTTCAGTCTCAGAGTCTAAAAATAAGATTTCAGTGCACACTGCAGAGCAGGATTGAACGCTTGTATACGAAATTCCGCATAAATTGACATTATCCGGGTAACAGTATATAT
>CAZZET010000025.1:30451-42715 GCA_964653275.1 uncultured Methylococcales bacterium | reverse complement strand
CCATCGATCGAAGATCCATCAGGACCTTCACCATACATCTCGTTGTTCATATATACAGTAACCATGCGGTATGGACCAAAATCACCTTGTTGAATGCCTTCCTGCGCCAGGACATCCCAGGCTTCCGGAGGCAACTGGCGTTGCTCTTTTGCCAGATCAGCCCATTCTTTCCAAGTGCCGCGTGGCCCTTTATTGGCTCTGTTCAACCATTTGTTAATTGTTCGAGTACCCTTGCCACTTAATGCTGCTTTCGCGACAATATACATTTTTTTCTCAGGTGCCGCATCACTAATACCGTCAATGGACAGTTGCCGGTTACGGTAAGCATAAGACTGACCCTGGGGTTCCAATTCGGTTGCGCCGGTATGGAAATTGACATGCTCCCAAACCGGTTGCATAAACTGGATTCTAGGTGGATGCACTCGCCAGCCCCAGGTATACACACCCCGCATTAATCGGTTAGGCGGATAGGCAACGGTCAGCTTGGTGACTTCACCGCCACCAAACGGTACCCAAACTGAGTCTTCGCCTTTGTGTGGGAATTGAACACTACGTGCGGGACGATTGTCCATCAACACCACGGTAGGCGAAAAGTCTTCTCGTTCGGTGGAATAAATCGTGTAGTTGACCCGTACCGTATCAAATTTATGTACATCTTTAGTAAACTTTAGTAGAAAAGTATCCGAGTCGATTTGTCCATCGTAGTACAGCATATTGACATCAACTTCCCATATCTTTCGCTGTACCGTCTCGCCTGTATCGCTTAAACCGGGTTCAGTCAAACCAGTGTCGCGTGCGACTTTCATTTTGTATTCATTCGCCACATGATCCGACATAAATGCGCCCCGGTTGTAATTGAGCATACTAAAGCCATCGTAGATCTTGCCCTGGGTCGTCCCCTGCAATATATCCATTAATCGCCGGGCAGCAGCCCGCATTTCCGTTTTATCACCATCCTTTGCGGCATCCGACATATCATTCAGAGCGTCTTTCATATCGTCGTTGGGACTTTTATCATCGTTTATCGAATGTCCCAAAGCGCTGACCGAATCATCGGCATCTGTAGTGACAATATCGCCCACAACGTTGTTTAACTCTCCTCCAGTCGCTTGATCAGTGTGCGGGTAGCGTACATCCGTACCCGTTAAAGCTGACAATACCGGCTCCTGAATTCCTGGATTATTAGAGCTGGCAACTAATGCCACAACGCTCCCCAATACACCAACAAACAACGCTAGAATGATTAATAAGCTTGGTATGTGAAAGAGTTTTTTGTAAAATAATATTTGCATGTTTATGTTCATAGCATGTGCTTTTGTTAAAAAATCCTAGGCAGGGGGCGCCGAATGCCATCTGCCTAGGTCTTAGTAGGCTTTGTATACGTCTGTTACTAACTGAATAGGCGAACATAAAGTTGAGGTAGGTTCTAAATCACTATGTCCTCCCATTTGAGTATCTTCGTACTTTTATCCATAACGACAAAGGTTAAGTCGCCAACGTCTGTAATGTATTAGAGACACGGTTTTGTAACATAATCCGCATTGTAAATAGCCCAAAAGGGCTACTGTGTATATGCCCCAAAAGGGCTATAAGGTTCAATTGGGCTTCGATAGTGTATTCATTTATTGCCAACACACTTTTTAATTGAATTTCCATAACGGGATTTACAGGCCAGTAATCCTCAGAAACATCTGGAAAGGCTCAGTACGAAAAAGTTCGGAGTCGCGTTGCGGTTCCGAGGAAGAAAGCTGATGTGAAACGCGGGTTAGAAACCTATAATGCTCGTAATCATTTGAGCTATGAATGACGATGTAAAGTTAAGATATTCTGAGATATCTCAGTACATCGGTTTGAAACCTGCCAATTATCGATTTTGGAAGGTGTCGTGTAATTATGATTTTATTCAGAATCCAGACAGGCCAGCAATTCGCTGACATTATCACGACTGCCAAGGATTACGGGAATGCGCTGGTGTAGCTCCCGCGGGTTAACGTCGAGAATATCTCCGGTACCAGTCGACGCCTTACCCCCAGCGGCCTCAACTATCATCGCCATGGGATTGGCCTCGTACATCAGACGCAGTTTCCCTTCAGGTACTTTTTCAGTAGGGGGATACAAAAATACACCACCCTTGATCAAAATCCGGTGAACATCAGCAACCATCGCGCCAGAATATCGGCTACCAAAACCATCATTCCGACACTGAGTCAAATACTCACGATAGCCCGCAGAAAAACCCTCTACATTAGCCTCGTTAACCGAATAAATATTCCCTCGTTTTGGTATTGAGACATGTTCCGCAACGCGTATAAACGCACCGATTGACGTATCCAAAACAAACATTGGGACCTTCGTCCCGACAGTCATGACGAAGATGGTAGATGATCCATATAACACATAGCCAGCAGCGGCCTGCTCACTTCCGGGTAGCAATTTTCCACTGCCATTGTCAGTTACTGGAAATACTGAAAATATCGTACCGACACCGCTTCCAACATCCAGGTTAGATGAGCCATCCAAAGGGTCAAACATTACAGCATAGCGGGTTCCGTCTGCTTGCTCGGCATCCACAAAAATCAGTTCATCATCTTCTTCAGAACCGATCACAGCGACGCCCTCACGGGCTTTCAACTGTTGAATTAATACATTATTGGCAATAACATCAAGTTTCTGCTGCTGTTCGCCCTGGATATTCTCAGAGCCAATTTCACCTAATACATCGTCAAGCCGGGCTCTTTTTAGCTGGGCTGCAATAGTTTTGGCAGAAATCGACAGCGCTGAAATTATCCAAGAAAGCGTGCCGGTTGAACCGGTGTTACGTTGCTCTTCAGCCAGAATATGGGATTGCAAGGTAATAAGAGGAGGCAACTTGTACCCAACCTTTGACAACGATGTAACTGAATTCATAAATAATTACTCCTTGGAAACGTCTATTTAGCTTAGTGCAATTTGGATACAATAATGCCGTGGTTTTAACATTAGAATGAATGACCATAGCTTCTATGCCCTTTCGCAAAAGGGTCAGCGTTCTCATGCTGTAAAATTGTAGGATTGCCTTTAGTTATGGGCTTTGATATTTTCCCACGTTTAAAGTAATAGAGAGTAGAAAAATGCCATCTTTTGACATCGTTTCCGAAGTTGATATACACGAAGCCTCCAATGCGGTCGATCAAGCCAATCGTGAGGTGTCCACCCGCTTTGATTTCAAAGGAAGCGGCGCTCATTTCGCTTTGGATGAGTCAGTAATCACACTTAAAGCTGAATCCGAATTCCAACTCCAGCAAATGTTGGATATCTTACGAATGAAACTCACAAAAAGAGGTGTTGATACGACTTGTTTACAAATCGACGAACCACGTGTCGTAGGGAAGCAAGCCCAACAGGCAGTGACTTTACGACAGGGTGTCGACACGGCGCTGGCTCGAAAAATCGTAAAAATGATCAAAGATAGTAAGCTAAAACTTCAAGCCGCAATCCAGGGCGAAAAAGTTCGCGTAACGGGAAAAAAGCGCGATGGTTTGCAACAAATTATTCAACTGCTTAAAGAAACTGATTTGGGAATACCACTGCAATATATCAATTTTCGAGACTAATATCTCAATCATAAAACAACTAATAATATAGGCGCGGGTAAAAACAAATAACAAGAAGAATGAACGAAAAAATATCAGTAGTTTTCAAGTTTGTTTAACGCAATTAACGACCTTTAGGCCTCATAATGTGATGGTGTTTTGGTCCTTGAGGTACTAAATCTTGATCACTCTTTGCCAGCCACTAACAATTCATGTTCGTTGGGTCTGGTTGTTCTTCTTAGCCGTTGCGACCCTTTCTATAACCAGTTGCGTATATTTGAGGTTACTCGAATTTAAAAATCAGCTGGCAAAATTTGACCAAAATTTCTCTGTAGAAGCCAAAGATGATTTTAAGCTTCTTTGCAAAAACCCGGTGTTGTATCGTCAAGATTTTGAATATCTCGCCAAACTTAAGCCAAGTCGTACCGAAATTCTTTCAAAGTCTAAGCAAAGCATTTACACCTTTGAAAAAATCGACAATGAAGGCAAAATTATTGAGCCACTTGTTAAGCTTCAAATCACACTGACCTTCAATGAAGAAGACCTGCTTACAGGCATCATCTATTCCCCAATTTTTCTTACCATGGTACCCGCTAATTTCTTAGAGGCTTCGTTACGGTCATTGGGATCATCGACAGTTAACCGATCTAAACGACAGATCCGGGCGAATCTAATCAAGGTGGAGAAACTATCGGATATTCCAACAAAAAAAGAAATCGAAGCCGTACTCGGCCCTCCAATTGAAATCATCCCGCGCGCAGACATTGAGCGTTTGCTGTATCGCTTCAAACTTGAAACCACAAAGATCGAAGAGGGTTACGAAGAACGCCAATTTACACAGGTTAAATTGGATTTCGATCCCAATACCCAAAAATTGTTAAGAATGTCGGGACGTTTTGTGGGCCTGAAACTCGCGGTTGATTATAGAAAATTCAAAGACAAGAACGAATGAATTTCACAATTCACATCAACTTGGCAGGAATATTCCTATGACCCCCACTGATGATGTAAGTCAAGCCTTAACAATCTGGATTTGGTACACATCAACTTTCAGCACTTTTTCAGCTGGAATTCTATTCACTAATTTCATCGCATCAAGACAAAATAGGATGTATTTCTAATGTCAACTTAACCATTTTATCAAGAGGTGATTCAGCCTTGTTTGCAAGAAAATTTTAGAGTATTGGCAAAAACTGATCACGATTGTTAGTTTGAGTACACCCTCCAACCATTTTTTGTAGATCTGCAAATGTTCGGATCCACGGTGCATTGGTCAATTGCCGTGCCGATAAAATACTTAATACATTACTTGCCCAATCCTTTAAGGGAAAATCGCCATACAATACGACGAACCATGGTTTTCCATTAAAACTCGTTTTTACAAACCCTATCGGCCGATTCCACGATTCACGTCCAATAAAATCAATAACCCAAGCTTGAGAACTACCTGCCACTAACTGAATAGTATGATGACGCGGAACCTTGCGACAAATATCCATCTCAAACTTGCTCCTTTTTGAAAACGAATGCGATTCTGTCATTAGGGTGCTTTTCTTAGATTGTTGCGTAAAATCTATAGGGAAATTCCTTTCTATATTTTGAGTAATACTTCTGTTGTGGGGAAGCAATTCCGATGCGGCAACACTAAATCGCTGGTTAATTGTCGAAACCAGGATAAAAAAGATGAGCAATCGCTTATTTTTTAATCGGAACATACCTTAAATACAACGGTGATATGACAAACTGATTCTATAATCAAGTTCAAATTGAAATTATAGTCCGCTAGAACTTTGATTTTTAGTTTGAAAAAAACGAATGGTCATCACCCATTAGAACTCCCTCAAACTAATGCCTAATCCTTTTTATTTATTAATCAGGATCGTGAATTTCGGGTGTTAGGATTAAAATTAGAGGTGGACAACTTGTGGTTTTATGAAGACCAAACGCTCGGTTATCGTACAGCGTTCCTATTCTCTCCGGAAGACGATGTTATTGTGGCGACCGCGACCAATAGTCAACCCTCAAGCGAGGGAAGCCCTGAACATATTTACTACTGCTAAAGACCAATAGTAGAATCGAGATACAACCCGGTAGCCAACCCTTCCATCGTCTTGGCACCACCGCGAGATTGACATATTTTAAAAATAAAGCCCGGAATCCGCCACGCCTTATTCGTACCAATACCGGATCTATGGCCGATTATTCATCCTGTTGATAGCCCTTCCTTAAATCGTATTCAAAATCATAATAGCCATCTCTGATGCCGTATTCAATATTTTCAATTTTCTCAATCCCCTGATCCGCTAAGCTCTCCAAAGCGAATAACCCCTCGGTAAATGACCACACAATCCGTCCTGATACATTCCCTATTTCCTCAGCAACCGATTTTTCCTCTGCATAGACATTATCTGAAATAATTGCGAACACGAAGAATAATGGACAAAGAAAGATCAAATATTTCATTTGGTTTTCAAGTAACTCTAAAGGTTAAATTCGATGCAACTAATCTAACTATCGCAGCAGATAGATCGCTCCAACGAAATTATAGCGCGTCCTTTATACTCCGGGCCGAGGAACCCACCAAAAGTGATCCTTTAATCTGATCGTAATTACTAAAGGTAGCGCCAGGTAAAACCGCCCCATTGAGAAAAAACTTTGATCGCCAGCCATACAAAATATGGATTATGCGTAATGCGTTTCTATATAACGCTCTACAATCTCCTGAAACTCTTCGGCGATGCGATCACCCTTCAGAACAGTTGTACTTTTACCGTCTTCATAGACCGGGGCAATGGGCGTTTCGCCTGTACCGGGCAGACTGATCCCAATATTGGCATTTTTACTTTCACCCGGCCCATTTACCACACAGCCCATGACGGCCACATGCATATTTTCTACACCGTTATATTTTTCTCTCCACTCGGGCATACTTTTCCGCAAATAGGCTTGGATGTCTTGGGCCAGTCGCTGGAAGTAGTCGCTTGTCGTCCTACCACAACCAGGACACGAGATTACTAAAGGCATAAAGGATCGGATACCCATGGTTTGCAATATTTCTTGGGCAACGATAACTTCCTCGGTACGAGAAGCACCAGGTTCGGGTGTCAATGAGATGCGAATTGTATCGCCAATACCCTGTTGAAGCAGCACAGCTAATGCTGCGGTAGAAGCCACTATCCCTTTTGAGCCCATACCCGCTTCGGTCAGACCTAGATGCAGTGGATAAGAACAGCGGCCTGACAAGTCTTGATAGACGGCGATCAATTCCTGGACACTGCTCAGTTTGCAGGAAATGACGATTCTGTCACCAGGCAAACCCAAAACTTCAGCGTGTTTCGCACTTTCGAGGGCTGAAACCATTACCGCTTCGCGCATAATCTCCGGCGGTTCTTGAGGATTATCCAATTGGGCGTTTTCATCCATCAACCGAGTTAACACGGCTTGATCCAAACTACCCCAGTTAACGCCAATCCGTACAGGTTTTTCATATTGGCAAGCAATTTCAATCATCTGTGCAAACTGTGGATCACGCTTTTTGCCTTTGCCTACGTTTCCTGGATTGATTCGGTATTTTGCCAATGATTCAGCACAACCTGGGTATTGAGCAAGCAGTTTGTGTCCATTGAAGTGAAAGTCGCCAATAAGAGGTACATCACAGCCTTTTTTATCCAACTGTTCCCGTATTGGGGCAACCGCCGCCGCCGCTTCTTCGGAATTGACCGTGATTCGTACCAACTGTGACCCAGCCTCGGAAAGTTCAAGGACCTGAGCCACGGTACTATCAATATTGGCAGTATCAGTATTGGTCATGGATTGAACCACCACCGGTGCGCCACCACCTATTTGGACCCCGCCGACACGGACACCAATTGATTTCCTTCGATTAATGGGATTGCTAGACATAAGATTGATGCATTAAAAATTGAATTCGGACTGTTAAGGTTTAAACCTTGTGCAATACTTGAATAGATACGAGAATTACACCAACCGTCCAAATTAGTAGTGTTAGTAGGAAAATTGAAAGCGTGCTAATCAATTATTTTTCAGATATCCACTTGGAGTTCGGTTCCATGGATCTCCCCAAAAGTGAAGCAGATGTCATTATAGCAGCCGGTGATATTGGGATCTATAAACAAGGTTTAAAGTGGTTGACGGGGGCTCAAAAACCCGTGATTTATATTGCCGGTAATCATGAATTTTATGGGTGTGAATATTTTAATACGATGGACATTCTTAGCTCGATGTCCGCCAATACCAATGTGCATTTTCTAGAAAACAAGTCGGTAGTAATCAACGGAGTTCGGTTTTTAGGTTGTACTTTTTGGACCAACCTCGGCGGCGAAGAAAATGATCGCATAGATAAACTGAGTAATTCGGTCAACGATTTTAAAAAAATACACTACAAAAGTAACTTACTTGGAACCGAAAACTTTATCGAATTCCATCGAAATTCTAAACAGTGGTTAATAGAGGAACTGGAAAAACCATTTTCCGGAAAAACCGTAGTTGTAAGTCACCATGCACCAACTATTTGGAGTTGGGACAATTCCCCAACATCGATAACACGTTTTGCGTATTGCAATGATGTCAAAGAAGTAATCCACAAGTACGACATCACCGTATGGATCCATGGCCACACCCATAGCGTGTGCGATTATACATGCGCGGGTGTCCGCGTTTTATGTAATCCAAGAGGATATAGTGGGCGTAAAATGGTCGAAGATTTCGACCCTGCTAAGACTTTTGAAATATAGAGAAGCCGAAAACCGCCCTAGGAGGCTGTCCGAGAATAGGAACCTACCAGAAATTTACTCCCTTAGGTTGAGAAACTTAACACCCAGGGCAAGCAGCAGGATAGAACAGGGTAATACAAGCGCTTTCCATTCTAAGTCACTACCACTCAACAATATAGTTTCTAGAAATTTGACAAAAAGAATAATTACAATAAGTTGCGCCAAGCTATTTTTCAATTGGCCAACATGGGTAACCTTTAGCCAAGGTACATTTGCATCCTTATCTGTCACGAATAACCGAAATATTCCAAAGCCGAACATTAACAGGACCAATCCAAAAAGAAAGGCATCAATCGCGTGAACCAGGTATTTTGTGGACAAATCCACGATACTTATTGAAGCGTATTCCGTAGGAACCCATTCTGAAAAAAACACCCTAAATGCCTTGTAGGTTTTAAGCGTACCGATACAAAACATTAAAAATGATCCAAAAAATGAGCAAATTACGGCAACAAGACTGAGATAGCGCAGAGAAAATATCAAATTTAACATGACACTATAATTTTGCTAAAAGCCATCAAATTGACAGAAATATCGATATCACTCAAACCACCCAGTCTTGTCGTTGCTTTATGTATTCAACAATTTTGCTGGACGGTAGTTTCCGACTACTGGGACCCACGCGAATATAAAAATCTTCATCTTCGTTGTTTTTGAGATATACCGGTTCTAAAGCTGGTTCACAGGTAATTACAAAAATCTGTTGATGCTCAATCGCCCTGATCGACGGTATGATATATTTGGCAAACTCTAATCCAATATGGCGGTTAATCAGATTATTGAAATGAAGTAACATCTTATCATCATTTGCAAATCCATCAGGCTCTAGTCCCAAAATCGTTCCATCATCCCGGACACCCACAAACAGATTGCCACCGTCACCGTTTAAAAAAGCGACAACCGATTTCAACCAAGCAAGCTCAATTTCCTTACCCGATTTTCCCGACTTTAAATTCCAACGTAGTGTAGATTTAAACTCGGTATATTCATTTTCCCCTCCTGCAATCAGTTCATCCAACTGTTGTCCAGAAACAATTTTGTGGCGGTTTTTGGTGGTCATTCGACTCAAATTCTTTTTATAGTCGAATGCCAATTTAGCTACCAGAATTATCGCCAGAAATATCAACAGGAAGAGCGTATATAACAACGCGTCCGATACGCCCTTCAGTCGTTTATCCAATTCCTGAGCAGGGATAAATACACCCAATTCCGATGTTCTCTCTTGAGTCGATAAATGATAAAAACATCCCCACCATTCGGCACCCTCATAATCGAATTTGAACGGAGTATGGGTTTTATTTTCATTTTCGCTCCAAATGGATATCGCACTGTTAACTACCCTATATTCTGGTGAGTTTCGGCCCAAAAGGCCAAGTTGAGCGGATAGCCAAATAATAGATTCGTCATGATCCAAAAGAAGCAATATCCCATTATTTGTAATGGGTACATTGGCGGCAAGTTTGTCTAATCGTTCCCGCGCCACATAGATTGCCCCTACAACCGTGTTTCGCTCATGATCAGGATCTGACCAAGTTATGGTAGCGGTGATACCGGCTTCTGCATTCGAGGGGGAGGTTAATGGTGTTGACCAATTAAAATCGTCGGCCTGTTGACTTAGCAGCAAGGCATCGTTGTACCAGTAAGTATTTCTAGGCCATTGCTCATCGTCGCCTTTCCATTGGTTAGTCAAGCCATTTGGGCCTCTGGAAAGTGTGTATTTCCACCCTTCACTTCCTGTGATAGTCAAATATTTAATCTGCGGTGACATCTCAATGACCGGCATCAACAAAGCATTCAGCTTGCCGGTTGCTTCAAAATCCAATATCCCTGATTGTCCCCAACGTTTTACAATTGCCAAAGTTTGTCTGACAGGTCGGAAGAGTTCGTAAAATTCCAATCGAGAAGCGATAACTTTTCGTTGCAGCGTTTCATTAAAGACTTCGTGCCGAAGCTCTGCTTTTCGTTCGCCCAATAGGTAAATAGCGATTGAGAGAGAGGCAATCAGAATGCCAACCGACCAAATGAGAAGCTTGAATCCTTTAGTTTGACCGCTGTGAATTCTTGGCATTTACCCTCCTAAATTTAAAATTTTCCGTAGCTGTCAGCCGTGTAACCGGTTAAAATCGGCCCAAACCGAATAAGTACCAACAATACTGCAGGCAAAAACGCCAATGCGACTAATAAATTAGTCGCAGATTTATTACGAGTGTTCTATTTCTACCCGCAAATTAAAGAGACCCAAAGGAAAAATTTAAAATCAGCAAATCCACTTGTCTCAATGCAAAACTCTTTCGATCGACCCCTCGTGAAAAGTCGTCAAAAATATGGATTAGTGCCAGCCTCCAAATTTTGTAGTGGGATCACCATTAAACCCCTCGACAGTCGTATCACGATCGGGAAATGGTGAGGTAGTCCGTGTTGCCTTCATCATATTTTTAACTGTGTAACCTCCTAATGAGAGCGCTTTTTCGGCTATAGCCGTAGTGGTTCGTGTGATCACCTGGTCCGTTGAATACGGATTCATAACTACCACTTTTAGCGGTGTTTGTTTGGATGCATCAATGCCAGGATAGACCGATAACAATACTGGATAGCTTGTTCCCGCAGGAATTTCAACGGAAAAAGTGGGATTGTTTTTAAAATGAGTGGAGGTTAGGGTAGTACCTTTAGTGTCGGCAACTTCAATCTTTCCGCTTGTAATCCGGGATTTTCCTATTCTAACTATCCCAGTAACTGTTACCGCTTTGTCATGTTTCAGAACATTGGTGGCTGAGCTACCTTGAGATTTACTGTTATTGTTACTATCACATCCAATCAGAATACCGGCAAAAAAAAGGACTAAATACAATTTTTTCATTTTGAAATACATAATGTTTAATTTTATTTAACGATCACCAGGGGCGAATCAGATTTTTTTTGCCCTTTTCTCCAAAAAAGACAACCAACATCTTTACTGGAGTCACACCCAGGTTCTTGGCATTATGCCAAGTATCCACAGCTTCAAGGAATCCTTCGCCAGCCTTAAATTGTTGCTGTTGTCCATCATCGAATTCAATGGTTACTTGACCTTCAATGACATAAATGTGTGGCGATACTGGATGCTTATGCCGACCACTCTCCCCACCCGGAATAATTGTCACTAATACTGATGAAATCTCTGGGTTCTTGGTATTCAGGTAGCGTATCGGTTGTCCGGTAATGGTTTTGGACTTCTTTAGAACCGGCGCCGCATCGAATCCATCTTGAGCATGAAGAGGCAGATTGAAAGCTAACAAGAATGTGACTGCAACCAATAGATTTTTGTATTTCATATGACCGACCCCGTTCTATGATTCGTAGAAAAAAATTTAAAGCCACCTCTGGACCACAATCCCTAAAGTACTCTAGCTTTCTAATTTTGTTGAATTCTAATCTTTTTTTCGAGGTTATTAAATGATTGAATAGTTTCAGCTCTATAAACTGGCGGTTGCTAATCGTGAGATCATTAAACAATGATGTTTAGTTCATAGGGGCATCTTACCTGAATTGTCGATTCTTAGTGTCATAGCCGAAACTACCATTAAGGTGCGTCTAGAACCCACGATTCCCATAACAATACCTTCATTCGTACAAAATTGACCCTATTCCAGGGTTATGATAAAAGTGAATATTTGTCCTCCCTAACTCGATATTATCAAGTCAGTGCCTCTATGAAACGAACTGTTTATACATTCTGGGTTAGCTTTTGGCTTTTGTGGTCCATTCCAATTCATGCCGAACATAAAAAGCCTAGTGACCCTCGTCCATCCGTTACTGAATTAAAACCTAAAAATATTTCGAATTATTTCAATAACACATTGACTACTCCGTCAGTCCAAACCGACCAGGAAAAGCTATTAGAATTAGAAAAACGATTAGAA
>CAZZET010000025.1:0-30351 GCA_964653275.1 uncultured Methylococcales bacterium | reverse complement strand
ATTAGAATTAGAAAAACGATTAGAAGGCCGGTTACAGGATTTCGACGAAATGCTGTTAATCGAAAAGAATATTTTGTCAGAACAGAAAAAAAATTCACTGCCGAAATCGGGCCCGGGTGGCGAATCAGAAAATAGTGGCAGTGGAAATGAATCGAGAGAATCAGGCAACGGAAAAGAGGGAAGTAGGGAGGGCACGAGTGAGAGGCAACCAGGTTTATCAGGAAACGACCAAAAAAATGGTGATATTCGTGAAACTTCACGGTCCAAACAAAGTGCTGGCCGGGTTAGTGGGCAAGGAGAACCTGTGAGTTTTCCTAAAGGCCATGACGATGACATTGTAGCCCGTCAATTGCGTGAGGCAGCGGAAAAGGAAACCGATCCAGCGTTACGGAAAAAACTTTGGGACGAATACAAACTCTACAAACAAGGTAACAATTAAACCATCTGATTCCTGATGAAGCCGAACTGTCCATTTCACGCTTATTTCATATTGATTGGCCTAATATCAGGGTGTGCTTTTAATACCACAACTGTTGAATATACAGATTTGGTCAACGCTCAGGCCGAAATTCGGGAACAAGAACTAATGGATGTTGGGATAGAGATATTTGACACCCATGAAACAGATGCAGATGCTGAAGAAAAAGCTCTTTTACCTGAAATACGGAAATCAGAATCCCGTTTTTTCCCCAATCACTTAAAAAGTACACTACAGCGGTCAGGGCATTGGGGTGCAGTAAGGGTAATTCCCGACAATACCGCAGCCATGGATGTCATCGTTAAAGGCCAAATTATAGAGTCAGATGGGGAAATGCTCGTTCTTGGAATAACGGCATCAGACGCTACCGGCACGACCTGGTTCCAAAAAACTTACGAGGCGGAGGCCGAACCTTTATCATATTACGAAAACCGCAAGCATGAAAAAGACGTATTCCAAGACCTATACAATACAATTGCCAATGATCTAATTGAAGCCCGTGCATCCCTAACGTCGTCACAAATTCAAGAAATCCGGCAAGTGTCCCAGATAAAGTTCGCAGCGAATTTAGCACCCGATTCCTTCGGGAATTACTTAAGGAAAACCGAAAACGGAATATATCAGATTGATCATCTCCCGGCAGATTCTGACCCTATGATGGAGAGAGTTCTCAGTATTCGTGAACGTGAAAATATGTTAGTCGATACAGTCAATGAACATTACGACCTATTTTACGATGAAATGTGGGACTCGTATGAAAACTGGCGCAAGGCCCATCGAGAGGAAGTACTCGCTTTACGTGAGGTCGAAGCCAGTGTACGAAACCGTTATCTGCTTGGCGGCGCCGCGATCCTGGGAGCTATTGCGTTAGAAGTTCTGGTCGGTGGAAATACATCGACCCTGCGCAATCTCATGGCACTTGGAGGTGTAGCAGCGATCAAAAGCGGGTACGACAAAAGCGCAGACACCCAAATCCATGAGGATGCTATCCGGGAACTGGATAACTCCTTTGAAGCCGAAGTTGCACCCATTATCGTCGAAATCGAAGGTCGCACGGTTAAATTAACAGGTTCAGCCGAACAACAATTTCAAAACTGGCGGCGCATACTTAAGGAAATCTACGCAGCTGAAACTGGTTTTGCGGCAATTCCTATGGAAAATACGGGACCGGATATTAATGATCCAACCGGTGTAGACCTACCTCAACAACGCTAACACTAAGCCTATATGACTTCGCTGCAAGGCCCGGAACGAAAAAAGATTCCTGTGGTTGCCCCCACTAACTTACCGATTGGAGGTCATTCGAGAACGATACTGTCTGACCCCGAGCGAGAAAGCACTACGCGAACCATTCTAATCTGCTCCTTCCTCCTATTAATTGCCTTGGTACTGGGCATATTTATATTTTTGCCGGCTGCCATTGAAGCAAGACTTACCGAGGAACGACAAAATCAAGCGATTGCCCAAAAGAACCCAGGGGCTAGTGATCAAGTAATCAAATCTGGCAAATCTCCCACTCCACCAG
Source organism: uncultured Methylococcales bacterium (assembly GCA_964653275.1). Lineage (GTDB taxonomy): Bacteria > Pseudomonadota > Gammaproteobacteria > Methylococcales. The sequence goes on along the minus strand of CAZZET010000025.1, from coordinate 28,348 downwards.
TGGCCGAAATAGGCTTTAAGAAAGAAACCGAAACTAAAAATAAAATAAAAGCGGAAAAAATACTTGGACATCTACTCAATCTCCAAGAAACATTACATGAAAAGGCAGTATCTAAATGGGGTGGCGCACAATATTCTAAGCTGTTGGATATCACCAAAACTGGTGATAATGCGTTCCACGAACAACAATTTAGTAAGGCCGCCACACTTTATGCTCAAGGCGTTAACATTTTAGAAGAATTGGAAACAGTCCTGCCTGAACGGTTAGAACAAGTCATAAAGGAAGGTGATGCCGCATTAACTCTGGGTAATGGTGTTGTAGCCCAGCAACATTTCACCTTAGCTCTCACCATGGACCCAAGCAATGATTATGTACGCCGAAACTTAAGTCGCGCTGCCCATATCGAACAAGTATTCAAACTGTTGAAGCTGGCAAAAGAACACGAAACCCAACAACGCTTTAAACAATCACTGACAGATTACAAAAACGCAGCGTCGATCGATCCAGACTCAGAGCTAGCACAATCTGGGATAGATCGCGTTCACCGTATTATTGTTGAACAAAACTTCAACAAGATTATGAGCAGAGGATTCGATGCCTTGAATCTTGGCAACTTCTCGAAAGCAAAGAAAGCGTTCCAAAAAGCGCGCACAATCAAGCCAGCTTCCAAAGAAATCAATGAAGCACTGAATCAAGCCAATGAGGGTCTTAAGATAGAAAATATAACTGTAAACAAACAAAAGGCCATGGCTGCCGAGCGACATGAAAACTGGCAAACAGCCACAGATCATTATGCATCAGTACTCGCACTGGATCCCGATGTCCTATTTGCCCAGCAAGGGAAAAAGCGGAGTGAGCAGTTTTTACAAGTTAATCAACAACTGGATTATTACCTAAAAAAACCCTCGCGATTGTACTCAAAAGACCCGCTCGTACACGCACAAAAATTACTTTCATTCGCCAATTCTCTCGAAAATCCAGGTAATAAGCTGACAAAAAAGTTGTCTGCGCTCGCCACGCAAATTAAACAGGCCCAGACGCCTATTTCTATCAAGCTAATATCTGATAATGCGACCGAAGTTGTAATCTACAAAGTTGGGAAATTGGGTACCTTTTCCACTCAGGAATTGATGCTGCGACGGGGTACTTACACAGTAGTTGGTACTCGCCCCGGTTACCGCGACATTAGAAAACAAATAATCGTCGATGGAAACCCAGGCACGCCCCCATTTCCGGTGCGTTGTGAGGAACGAATTTGATTCAATCTATTCGCATAGTCGATGCCGGAGAAACACGCGATTACCATCGCGACAACTTTCCTTTATCCCTGGGTGTTGGGGATGGTGTAGCCGTCCAACTATCCGGTGTAAAAGAGGAAGGAACACACGCCTTTCTGGGAATGTCGGATCTAAACCCTTTTATTCAACCCGTGGAAGACCATGAAGTCTTTTTGAACAACGAACAAATCTTCGACTCATGCTGGCTATACGATGGGGATACCATTCTAATTGAGAGTGCGCGGATTTTATATCGGAGTGTTGGCCAATCCCTGGTTTTTCAAATTGAAACTGCACAGGATGAAAAAACAATTCGTCCCCAAGTGCAACCGCCTTCGACACCACCAGTCCAAGCGGTATCGGTAAAAACAGATTCGTATCTCCAACGCAAACCAATAGTCGCCATATTATCATTGGCATTTATATGTCTTTTGCTGGTGTGTAGCTTCGTATTTTCGGCAAAATCAGTATCAATTCAAATACGCCCAGAACCCGATAATTTTGATATCGAAGGCGGATTTCTTAAATTTAATTTAGCCGACCGACATTTACTCCTTCCAGGCAATTACTTTGTCATCGCCCAAAAACAAGGTTACCGATTGTTGAAGGAAATGATTGAGGTAAACGAAGAACAAACTCAAGAGAAAAAGTTCTCATTGCAAATACTTCCGGGCTATCTCAACCTTTCCATACACCCCCTCGTCAAGGCAGAACTTGTCATAGATGGCGAAAAAATAAACAACGTACCCTCTAAAGCTATCGAATTGAGCGCCGGAAAGCATATTATCGCCGTAGATTCTGAAAGATACCTTCATTTCCAAACCGATTTCGTCACTGAGGGTAAAGGGGAAACCCAAAAACTGGCCATAAACCTAATTCCTAAATGGGCACCCATCTCTATCGCTTCGGACCCTTCTGGAGCCTCAATATGGATCGATGACAAAGAAAAAGGTTTAACCCCCTTAACGGTGGACATTTTAGATGGTGTACATACCCTGAAAGCACAATTGGAAGGATATTCACTCGAGCAATTGGAATTGGTAGTCAAGGCCAACCAGCCTCAAACCATCCCGAAAATTTTTCTTAAAAAAGCCGATGGCAAACTATCGGTAAACAGCAGCCCCCGCGGCGCAACAGTCACGGTAGATGGTATTTATCGAGGACAAACACCCTTAGATTTATCATTGATTTCAGAAGCCGATCATCGAGTCGTACTGACCAAAACCGGGCATGAATCTACAACACGTACCATCAATATTGAACCCGCGAAGCAGGCAAAACTTGATATTAAGATGGTACCAAAATTGGGTTATGTCATGTTGAACGTCACGCCTAGCGGAGGCAGAATTTATGTCGATGGAAAACAAATAAAAAGTACCCAAGGTAAAATTCGGTTAAGCGCAATTCCCCATACGCTTGAAATCAAGAAAAAGGGATACCAAAATTTTAAAACCCAAATAACCCCAAGCACGGTTTTCACAAAAGAAATTAGTGCCAAGCTATCCGCCGTAAAATCTAAATCCGGTCAGAAGTCCATTACCACCGCAGCAGGACAGAAGATGCTTTACGTCAAACCAGGTCGTTTTAGCATGGGTGCGTCACGTCGGGAACAGGGTAGAAGAGCGAACGAAACGCTTCGCACAGTTGAATTGACCCGGCCTTTCTATCTCGCTGTCATGGAAGTTACAAATGCCCAATTCCGCGCATTTAAACCCGACCATCGTTCTGGTTCGATTCAACGACACTCGCTTGACCAAAACGATCTCCCAGTGGTGCAAGTCACTTGGGAAGAAGCCGCGAGTTATTGTAACTGGTTAAGTGAAAGGGATTCCTTAACTCCCGTATATATAAAAAATGGACATAATATTGTCGCTCGCAAACCTATCCCCTCGGGTTATCGGTTACCCACGGAAGCAGAATGGGCTTGGGTCGCGCGTTTTTCGGGAGGCAATACACCATTAAAATATCCCTGGGGTTCTGGATTTCCACCAACCCGTGTCGAAGGCAATTATGCCGATACCTCATCCAGTACCTTGGTTGCCAGTGCATTATCGAATTATTCTGATAACTTTCCCGCAACAGCACCTGTTGGAAGCTTCAAGCCTAATACCTCTGGGTTTTATGATTTAGGGGGAAATGTCGCGGAATGGGTACACGATTACTATACCGTATATCCAAGCGTGGGAGCTCAACCTCTAAAGGACCCCTCTGGTCAGAGCCAGGGAACCCACCATACCATCAGGGGATCAAGTTGGAAATATGGCACGATCAGTCAACTGCGTTTTTCGTATCGAGATTACAGCCAAAAAAAACGTCCCGATGTCGGATTTAGAATCGCCAAATACACTGATCAATGAAAAACTTTTCTCTATTTATTTTAATATTGGTATTTCCAATCCACGTGTTGCCAGCGGATCTGCCAGCTAATCCTCAAGGAGACCCTAGAAACCAAGGCAAAGCAAAGGCAACAACAAAACAATCCACACCTAACAAAACCAAAAAATCTAAAATAGTACGCTCAAAGCGTTTCGTTCCAAGCGAAAAAATTTCTGCGGACGTTGCGGTTTCCTTCCCTGCTGATATTTAAATTGCGATGAAAAAAATTCTCGGTACAGAATTTGTGTATCAAATATTTTCCTTGGTTATTGCCGTAATCATTGTCCATGCCATCTACGTGGCTGTTATCAGGCCAAAAGCTGATTCGATCGTAAAACAACAGATAGAACAAGTTCAAAATGACAAAAACTATTTACCCATCCGGTCTGTTTTTGTAACGTTGCGGGATTATGAGCAAGAAATTTGCTTTATCCTCATGCTTTGGGCTTTTGCAATTATGGGATACAAGGGCATTGCAATCATACGTGAACGAGGTTTGCTTTTTGAAGAATTGATTCCCGTAACCGAAGGCATACAAATATTCCCGGAAGATACTCGCGCGTTTTCACGAACCATTCAGGCCTTACCCAACAAATATCAGGAATATCTCCTCCCTCGCGCTTTACTCACCGGCCTGCATCGATTCGCTTCAACCCGCAATATACAGGACGTCTCTACCACTGTAATCAACGTTTGTGACTCAGAATCGGAACGTTTAGAATCCGAATTAAGCATGATCCGCTATATTGCTTGGGCGATCCCTTCAATTGGATTTATCGGGACGGTACGTGGAATTGGGGAAGCATTGGGCCAAGCATACAAAGCAGTTGAAGGAGACATAACCGGGGTAACCCAAAGTCTTGGGGTAGCCTTTAATTCCACACTGATTGCGCTACTGATTAGTATTGTACTTATGTTTATCGTTCACCAACTCCAATTGGTACAGGAACGCCTAGTATTGGACACCGAAACCTATTGTGATCGGTACCTCATTCGGCGTCTACAAGTCCGACCTCTCGACTAATCACAGTGGTACCACCCAAAAATACTGCTTTTAAACACTAAGGTCGCATGGCAAGAAAGCCTCTCAACATTTTCGGTCTTGCTTTCCTTGACATAATGTTTTGTGGTTTTGGGGCGGTCATTCTGTTAGTCATGATCATAAGCTCCAAAACTGTAGCTCACCGAGATCAAATCAATCAAGATTTAATTTCGCAAGTCAACTTGCTCGAACAAGAAATCCTAGACGGACAAAAAAATCTTGCACAGCTAAAAAATTCCCTGGATCAAAGCGATCAAGAATTAGTGAAAACGCTGGCGCTTTCAAAAAACATCGTTTCTGCCATTCAACATAAGAAACGAAACATATCTGAACTCGACCAAAATACCTTCACCAGCAACGAGCAGATTAAGCAACTAGAAAACGAACTCAAATCCCTTGAAAAAGAAACTCAACGATTAGAAACAGAAGAAGTTAGCCGCGACCGGGGTAATAAGGTTAGAAAGTTTATTGGGCAGGGAGAACGCCAATACCTAACGGGTTTGAAAGTCGGAGGGAAACGAATTTTTATTCTGGTGGATACATCCGCAAGCATGCTCGATACCACAATCGTCAATATTATTCGCCAACGAAATCTTTCTGAAGCCCAACGAATTCGCACGGCAAAATGGCAACGGGTGGTTTCCACCGTAGATTGGCTAACCGCCCAAATCCCACCCTCTAGCCAGTTTCAAATCTATAGCTTCAACGAAGCAAGCCAAGCCTTACTTTCAGGAACTCATTCCAAATGGCTTTCCGCTTCGAGTGGAAATTATTTGAATCAAGCAATCGATAAATTAAAAAAGACCGCCCCAGAAAAAGGAACCAGTCTCTATAAGGCATTCGTCAGTCTAAAATCGATGCGTCCACCTCCGGATAACGTTTTCCTACTAACCGATGGACTGCCCACCCAGGGGAAAACCAAATCCAACAGAGGAAAAGTTTCCGGCGAGAAACGCCTAGAGTATTTTCAAACCGCATTAAAACAGCTTTCCCCCGGAATACCGGTTAATACTATATTGTTTCCCATAGAAGGAGATCCTCATGCATCCAGTGCTTTTTGGAAGCTGGCGATCCGAACAAAAGGCTCCCTGTTGAGTCCATCTAAAGATTGGCCATGAAAATTGGTGAAAATGCGGACTAAAAGAACAATAGAGGTCTTTAGTCTGTCATTTCTCGACATCGTATGCTGCGGGTTCGGAGCCGTTATCCTATTGCTCGTACTAAGCAAATACGCCGAACCCACGGTTATCGAAGAAGCTCACGAAAATCTTTCGGGTCGCATACAAAAACTTGAACAAGAACTCCACGAAATTAGAGGGGAAACCCATGTATTAATTCGCCAGCTGACCGTCAAACAGGAACAACTATCGAAAGATAAGGCTCGGCTTACAGGACTACAAGGAAATTTGTCCAATATATCCAGCCAATTTTCTGCTTCCAAACAAAAAGCCGACGTTAAAAATATTATCGAAGGCCAACTCGCCTCGGCAAAGCAGAATCTAACCGAGGAAATGCGCCGCTTGAATCGTAATCCAAGAAAAGTGTCGAATCAAGGGCTCATAGGCGGTATTCCCGTCGACAGCGAATATATCATTTTTGTCATTGACACCTCGGGTAGTATGTACAACTACAGTTGGAATCTGGTTGTTCAAAAAGTCACCGAAACGCTAGATATCTACCCTAAAGTCAAGGGCATACAAGTAATGAATGACATGGGAAACTATATGTTTTCCCAATACCGAGGCAAATGGATACAAGACACACCGGCCCGCCGTAAAGCCATCATCCAACGGTTACGCACCTGGAATTCTTTCAGCAACAGCAGCCCTGTCGAGGGCATCACCAAAGCAATTAGATCATTTTATTCCAAGAACAGAAAAATAAGTATTTACGTTTTCGGTGATGAATTTTCGGGGCCATCGATTGATGCCGTTATCAAAGGAGTAGACCGCATAAATAAAGCCGACAATCACGGTAACCGATTGGTCCGCATTCATGCGATTGGATTTCCAGTATTATTCAGCCAGCCCGTGCACCAACAGCAAACCGGTACACGATTTGCCACCCTAATGCGAATTATTTGTGAACGAAACGGAGGCACGTTTATTGGGCTTAATCGGTTCAAACGTTAGCGGTAGACGATCTTACGGCATCATCCAATCGTCATTAACAATCAAGCAGACTATATTCCTTGGCGCAGCACACCCCCTGTTAACTCCATTTTAGGGGGTGAATAGACTGATACCCCAATCCCTGGGTCGCTATTTTAATTAAGCTGCACGGCGTCGGCCCAACGCGATTAACCCTGTAAGCGCAGAGCCAAATAGCCAAACTGGCGCCGGAAGAGGCACCACCGCCGCCACCGGCTCACCCGGTAGCACTGCCCAGGCACGAAAAGTGTTTGCTGAAGGGCCACCGTTAGGCTTAGCGTTTGAACCTTGCGCCCCGGTGGAGGTGGAGAAACCCCACGCGCTATCGATAAAGCTGGGATCTTGTTCAAATTCACTCCCATACCAGTAGAAAGCGTTGTCAAGGTTTTGGAACGGACCCAAATTGGTTACCCCGATTCCTTCGCTCACATCGCTCCCATCGATTTCTTTTGAGCCAATGTTACTAAGCTCCGTATAAAATATATTTCCCAGTGCGCTGGCTGGACTACCATTATTCCAGCCAATATCGGAACTCCCGTCGAAACTTGATAAATAATTTATACTACTTCCGTTGACAGGAAGGATTTCCGGCAACTGCCAATTACTTTGCCCTCCGTATGCTTGATCATTCAGCCAAGTAATCCACGCTACGGCCCCAAACCATGTCATTGAACCGGAATCGGTGTCGAAATGGCTTCCATCGTCCAAATTCTGAGGACCCCACAGCGGATCCACAATTGTAGGGGTCAAACTGGTAATGGAATTGACCAAATTAGCATTATTGGCCGCCTGGGTTTTGAACAAATTGGCGTCTCTCGCAAACGTCGTATCGCTTTCAGGATTGTATACAAATTCATCGTTAGAACCCCGTAGCTCTAATGCCGCTTCTACTGGAGCAACTAGAAAGCTTCCAAACAACGCAATCGCTATTGGAAAATATTGTTTTTTTAATTCGATTTTCATACTACTGACCTACTATGTACTAAGACTTCCTAGACCCTTACAGATTACAAGACTCCACGCCAAATGATTAGATACACGATGCATTTTGAACTTATAAATTATTGATAATACAGCTCTTATTTTTTAGAGTTATAAATGTACACGCTGAGTCCCAAAAAAAACTTATTTCTACTTTGCCACGAATGACAGAGTCCTCTCAGCCCCAAGCGTGCGCCATTTTTAGACCACAAATTAGCCACTCACTCTTCGATTGGCACCCAACCCAAAAAGACCGATCAATCCACTTGCCATAAGTACCAAAGGCACTGGGACCGGGACGACAGTAGCAACCAACTCGGCATTAACTTCACTGTTTAATATCAAGGTACCAGACTGTCCATCGATGACACTCAATGCAAGATGCAAGGCTTGGTCACCAAAGCTTCCAAAAAAACCATTCCCATCCGATGCGAAGACTTGCAGAAAATCTTCTGCAAGATTATTAGTACCCTGTTCGCTGATTTGCGCTAATGCAAATGCTGTAGTGCTAGGGTCTACAATAACGTTAGGGTCAAGCCCAAAGTCTGACAGTTCAATGCTCAATGCGTAGGGAATCGAAATATCCACGGTACCTGTTCCAGTTGCCGTGTAATCCAAAAAGATTTGGGCGTTGGCGTCACCAAACCCGACATTCTGGATACTGGTCGATGCATTGGTACCTAGTGGAAGTGCGCTGGCATCTGCGGTCACTGAACCCCCACCTTCGGTAACGAAAAGCTGATTCGGATCTTGGTGGATAAAATTAGCAGCTGTCTGCGAGAAAAAAGTCGGATCGCCAAAATTTAATGTGGCATCACCCGAGGTCGTTTCGAATAAGGCGAAACTATAATCGATAGATGAGCTAGCGGAGAGTCCCGCCGCAAAAGCTGTAGACCCGGCCAGGGATAACCCGAAGCCGACCACAGCCAATAATACCTTGTATTTGATGGTTTTTGTTTTCATTGCATTACTCGGGGTTTCTTGTAAATTATTTGTGATAGTTTTATACGAGCAACATTTTTCTGGTTCACAAAACTAGCAAGGGTTCTTAGTCTTCTGCAGCGAAGCGGTATATTTCGATACGAATGACCGTCGATATTTGCCTCTAACCTACGGTTCTCCAGTTGGAGACTGTATTTTTGATCAAGAGCGAACATATAAAATGGTGTTTTTTTAGCGTATTTCTCGTAATTCACCACCTTGCTTGAATCACCGAGCCGAACAAAAGACTCGATGACTCGCAGCAAGTGAAACCAATTTTAATTACATCTTTAGTAAGTTAAGGCGCGGCATTAGCTGGCCAATAGCCCTCAATTGGAAGTAGCTCATCGATTTGAGCATCGGTAGGTGACCACTCGAGGTCAATTCCATCTCCACATGCAGCGTCCAATGGATTGTTGGCCATATCACGATGAACCGTGATTCTTGGCCAAAAGCCAACGGGCTGTACTGTAGGATCATTGAATTTCGCTGTTAAACGCCCCATCCAAACATCAACACGGTCAGGCGCCGTGGCCGATTTCGAACACCAGTTGGCGATAGGAATCAAGATATCTACTTTCTTCGCGCAACTAGCAGCTTGGAATGTTGGGGTACTATATCTGACGGGTATCTGTCCGGTAAGATCAACTTGGAGATAACCATTTTTAAAATGGAAACCTGCGGCGCCGCCCAATTCGGATTGGGTCTGCGTTCTAAAGACGTCCTTATCCTGGGTTAAACGCGCGGACGAATGCAGTCCACCCTGCAAATGGTCGCCAAACGTCGTTGCCACATTAGGGTCTTCCCCTACACCAACCTCTTCCACCATACCATCGCTTCCTGGGAAAACCACAGCTTGCGCCCGCACTGGTGTACCGTCACATCCGTGGGATATCGAAACACTAGCAAAAACTCTTGCACCTTCATCAAGCACGTTAGGCACCAAGGTCGTATGCGCCAAAGCGCCTTGCACAAAGCAAAGAATAAAAACTGTTAGCGATGACATCACCAATTGCCTGATCCGTTTGGTGAGTATATTTTTCATAATATTTCTCCTCTTTATTATCTATGACAAATTATTTTAAGTTACTGAATGAACATGAAACCAACCACTAATACAATGCCCCAAATAATCACCGACAACTCGAATTCGGCCAATTAGACCGAACAAGTTATCTGTAACCGACTAGCGTTGCACAAATGCCCCTCAACACCTATAAAGCAATGGCTGGACCAAGAACTTACAATTGATCATGAAAACATTAATACTGATTAATTTTAATAAGTTAGCCTAATTCAATCATGATTATGAAGCCCTTTTAGGCGCTGCATAAGTGAGTGAAATCCCTTACTTCTCCTATAAAGTGTGTGAAATACCACACTTACTCTTGCAATAGGGTACCGTAGCTAGACATAGAAAAATGTCAGTATGTCCCGACGATACTCAACGAAACTGAAAGGTGGCATGTCCGAAAGGCTGTCCGAACACAGGAATGCTTGAAGATAGCGAGATAAGGTCGACTGGAGGCGATTATTCGCCGAATAGTCTGGTCAGAGCGATGTATGGCTATTTTTTTCGCTACCAATAGCAAAAGGAGTTGCTAGTGATCCACCGGAATGCCCATCGACATTTACCCAAAAATGAGGGACCCCTAAAGCCTCAAGCCACGTGGGGCCCTCCGATTCCTTGAGCATAGCGATTGTCGACGCACTTCCAGCCAACATACACAAATCACTCACGATGGTTACCGATGCCATGAATTTCACCGGCCATCCGGTCGTGGGGTTAAGCACATGGCCATAACGTTGACCATCAAGCTTAATGCAGCGTTCGTAATCTCCGCTGCTAGCAACACCACCTTCTCGCAATACAATATGGGTTATATACTCCCCTGAGCTGCGAGGGTGCTGGACACCGATTCGCCAAGGGCTCCCATCGGGCCGGCCGCCGATAATTTTGATATCACCGCCAAGGTTAACCACGCCGTGTAATACGCCTTCAGTCCTACACAAAGCAGCCGCCCGATCAGCCGCGTACTCCTTGACAACACCCCCAAAGTCAATCTCCATACCCGATACTGGGAATTCAAGCAATGGAGGTTTCCAGCGTAGTCGCTGCCAACCCACTTTATGAAGTAACGACTGCACTTTTTTTTCATCCGGCACTTCATGTCGGTCAAAATGCCACGCTTTTCGCAAAATACCTGACGTAATGTCGAATAAACCATCGCTTTCTTCAAAACACGTTGCCGCGTAATTTAACAACCCAGCGGTTTCAGCATCAACTTCAATGCTACCGCCAATGGAAGCAATTCGATTAATTTCCGATAGAAAACTGGTGCTTCGATAACGCGAATAAAGTGCTTCTAGACGCTCAACATCAGCGATTGCAATAGCCGTAACGCGTTTAGCTTCGACTTTGTTTTTAGCGAATAATTGAATCTCGCATGGAGAACCCATCGCTTTAAAAGAATGGCGATGAAAAATCTTTGCACTGCGGCGCTTCAATAGGAAATGCTCCAGGAGGCAATCAATGATCCTTCGCGCTCGAGCTGAAAGCCATTGACGTCATCATTCAAGGGTTGTATCCACTCAAAAGCTAAGCGGTTGCCCTCAAATCCACTAAACGGAATCATGCTACTAAGCCCCAGACCAAGATCCCAATATTCTCCACCGTAACTTTCGGGAAAATCCATCGGGCCGATTTCAGAATGGGGTCCATCGTACTCACCCCGAATTTCCCCTTGTCGGGTGTACACCATCCGTACTGAAGCCGATAGCCAACTAAACAGATTGTAGCTTGTCCATAGGGTAGATTTAAATTCATCCCCAAAGGCAAATCCAGAATCGTTACGGTGGTCAAGGCGAATTATTCCACTGAGTTGCCCCCCCCAGGAAAACGCCCCTCCCTGACCCGTGTAGGTCAAGCTAGGACGGAAATCCCAAGTTCCGCTACCGTTCTGCATACCGTAATGGACAAATTCCTCAACAGTCCCCGCCGCACCGAGCGGAGGATGCTCCTCTCGAATCGAAGTCTGAGCCACATCGCCCGTGGGAGCGGTACCCCCCAAAGCCATATGGAGATGATGCCCCGGAGTCTCAAATAATTTGATGAGGGCGTAAAGACCGGTATCACCGACTCCACCGGTTTCGTGCGTACTGTTACCACCGTGCTGATGCTCGCCAACATCTAAGGATTGCCCTGGAAGAGGTCGCAAATCCATTTCCATATCAACAAATTGGGGCATTAACACTAAGTTTAACCAATCGGTGGGAGCGTACATGATATCAAGCATGTGCATGTTCATAATCATCTGGCGAGGGGCGAAGCTGCACTGAACATTACCGCAGCCTTGGCTAATAATCGTAGCATCGCTGACCGAACCAGTACCGTGCAATATATCACCGTGCCTTTCGCTACGCATGTACCGATAGCCCACCATGAAATCACCTGCGCTAGGCAACATATGACTAAACATAACACCCGCTGGGGCATGGCCACCCGAATGGCCACGATGACGGTGCAAACCGAAATGGTCGTTGCTGGAACTGCTGAGTACCGGCAAGAATTTTGCCGACAAATCTACGGTTAGCGAGGCATTAGCCGCCCAATAGTCGAAGTCAGCAAAATCGTCTTCACCCCCACCGCCCAGTTTAAGACCACCCTGGTGAGTGTAATACTCAAAACCCGCTTTCAAAGAAACTGCATCGCCTATTTGCTTAGCAATTGTAATTCCCCCACTTAGTGTGCCGAACCCCGACAATCGATGGTCACTAGAATATTCAGAAATGGGAACCTGGCTAAAATCTATATCGGGTCTGCCTGGGGTTAAAAGCGGTTTTGCTTGTTTGAACAAAAAAAAGGGCTGGTAGAAATCGGCTTCGTTTTGACTATAATAACGAACGCGGGGTATGACCGTCCATCCACGGCCGAGTGGCTGATTCCAGTCGAGTTCCAAGGTATGTGCAGTAATCCCCCAATCATCGTGATACAGTCGATAGTCCGCATGAACGGAAGCATCTAACGGCTCAACATAGTGTACTAAGCGGTTATCCCAAACCCACTGATTCCGTACATCAGGCCGTTGTTCCAATACACCGTCAAAATTACCACTTAAAAAAGGCATTCCTGGCATCGGTTCAACGAACAAAAACCCAACGACCTTATAAGCGTTTTCAAGAAATCCACTGCTCCGGGTGTAACCAATGCTACTCTCAATGAGTGCATTTTTGTTCAAAACTTGAGTCAGCCCTAGATTCGCAGACCAGTCACGACGTTTACCGGTCACTGATGTAACCCGATTACCGTCCACTATTGATATCTCAACATCGTCGCCATGGTTACCTTCGTCGATATAAGGGTCAAAACGAGGATCAAGGTTGACATCGATATCACTCCAGGTATAACTCATTCCGAAGTCCACTGTGGTGAGTTTACTGTTAAAGTCCAGACTTCCCCCAATATTGACAAAGTGTGATTCGTAATCGCTTTCTGACGAAAGACCACCACCCACGGTAGCGGCTGCTTCGTCCCACTCGTAAGTTAGGCCAAAATCTCCCTGCTTACGGGTTTCCACCGAAGCCGATGTCACCATATGCACCAACTGTGTATCCTTAGGGAGTCCACCAGCCGGAGTAAACGCACCCTCAAGGTCAACGGGATCAAAGTCGGCATCCACAATGACACCGGTAGCCGCAAAACTCGATGCACCTGTCGGTGTATCAGTCATAAATTGAAGAGGAGCCGTTGTAATGGGTGTCGCACCCGACCACGTATCCTGGGTATAGTTTCCGCTAAATTTAAATCGGTCCAAAAAATTGAGAGAAACATTTCCAAAGATACTGTCCACAACGATGGGATCAAATTCATCATTTTTGGTATCAAACAACTCGCGCTTTCCCTCCTCATAGCGACCGTATTGAAAAGTAAATGTACTGGGATCCCCATCTGTAGCCTGTGCTAAACCCGGCAACGTTAAGGCAACGGCACGCAGTGCATGCAACGATGAGCGTTTCTTCATGTTGCTAGAATTGATGCGTTCACCGTCCGAAATGGAACTCTTTTCTTGGGTAACTCTAGATTCGCATCTAAAAACCTTCTTAAGTTTGCGTCCGATATAACGAACTCTCTCAGTGACTAAGGCCATCGAGCAGAATCTGTTTTTCGGGCTACAAATCGATCTACGGTGCGGTTTAGTAGCAGCCACAACCACCCCCGCTGGAGGCACCCCCACCGGAAGCAGCCTCTCGGCTGTTGTAGTTGTGCTCGCGCAATAAGCCTTGTTCAGGAAAGGGCACTAAAGCCATATGCGGCTTAGCGAGACGCCCCCGTTCCCACGGTGCGACTGTAGAGCAGCTTAAAATACCAAATACAAGGCACAATAACAGTATTGCCCGAATTCGTTTCGTATTGTTCATCGCCGCTCAACCCTACAAAAATTCAACTGGAAAAGGAGTTGGGCAAAAAGTGGTATTCGTCGCGCAAAAGGACCTACCTGAGCCAGACCATTGCCAATTTTTTTCAAAACAACCACACGTTCCCGCATCGCTGCAACAATCAAAATGCATGTCATTATTGGTTTTGCAAATTGGTATTACCAGTCCCGGTATGGCCCTGATTAGCGGTCAAACAATGGTATTGGATAATATATGACACATTGCCTGCCCCTGTATGGTTAACCAGCATAAAGTAAGACCCGTTGCCACCTTCGACTCCGACGATGGGGCTAAAGTTAGCATCACCAATTGTCGTATCTGTCGTATTAGCAGCCGCACCACCTCTAAAAGCTTGAACGCTCAAGGGTGCATTAAAACCACCAATACCCCGAATGTTTAGCTCAAGCCTTGCTGGGACGCCATTGCCATCATTGAAACACCCCACTTCATAGAGGTCGGTTGCCCCGGGGCCATTGACTCCGGCCAATATACCGATCTGATCATGTGCCTGCACAGTTTGGCTCTCTACAGAAATGACCACCACAAAAGTGCTGAACAAAACATACTTCAAAAAATTAGATTTCATATTTTCTCCTAATTATTGCTCTTCGACTGTTAAAAAAATTTAAGCACGATTTAAGACAAATCGTATTGATCTACTCCAAAAAAACCCTTGAGCGTTTAGACATCGAGCCATGCCTTACCCCTAATCTACCTAGAAAGGTACTCCAACTTGATCTTCGCAAAATCGCTAACCAGGGTATCTCCATCATTCAGCGGTTGGTGGAGTAGAGCAATGCTTTGTGGATCATTTCTCACACTATCCACAGCCATCAACCGTACCGATGAATCAACATCGCTCATCGCCGCCTGTAGTGCGATTACAGCATCCGAATCATCCCACCGTGCCAACCCAAATACGGCTTGCGCCCTGACTCGAGGATCCTGGTCCGAAAGACCCAATTCCAGGGCATCTCGCACTGCGTTCATTTGATCATCAAAGTGTCTCGTTACGGCTAGCTGCGAAAGTGCAGTCGCCCGCTTAACGGGGTCAACTTCGAAAGCCATATCTAATAATCTCTCTGTTTCACCCGGCTCAGCCAGCAGTAAGCCACTATCTGAACGAGTGTTCTTTTCCTCACCGTTGTGTTCTAGTTCTACCGGATCAGTCTGAGTTGAAACACCTTCAGACATTTCCGATACGTCCTGATTAACCGTATCATTACCCTGTTGACTGTTCACCCCAAATTCCCCACCATCTCCATCAATAGTGGGCTTTCCAAATTGTCTCAAAAAAGCATCCAGTTTGGCCTTGGCAAAATCACTCACGATTTTTTCCTCATCGGTGAGCGCTTGGCGAAGCAACGCGATACTTTGTGCATCATTCCCCACGCTGTCCACAACTAATAATCGTATCGACGAATCGTCATCGTTGAGTGCTTCCTGAAATATGCCAACCGAATTTGTATCGTTTCTTTGCGCCAGGCCCAATAAAGCCTGTGCCCTGACACTCGAATCCGAATCCAAGAGAGCTAATTCCAACGCCTCTTGCACCACCCTATCATAATCCTTGGGGTATTCGGATGAAGCCAGTTGAGCAAGGGCTTGGCCGCGCGTCGTTGGGTCCTCTGAATTTGCCATTTTCAACAACCTATCAATATCGTCGATCCCGGCTTGGTATAGGTTATCGTTTGCTCCACTGTCGTTTTTCTTGTCGGTTCCGGAAGGAGTAACCAGCCTACGCACATCAAGAACTCCAATTACCGATTGATCGGTATTTTCATAATCTGAATTATTAAGCACCCAGATTTCCAGTGGATTATTTTTATCATTTGACTTTTTCATTCCACCAGA
This sequence comes from uncultured Methylococcales bacterium, assembly GCA_964653275.1. Classification (GTDB taxonomy): domain Bacteria; phylum Pseudomonadota; class Gammaproteobacteria; order Methylococcales. The sequence continues at coordinate 12,251 of CAZZET010000025.1, read as the reverse complement.
ACCGTGCAATACAAAACTCCCACCAGGCCCTAATAGACACTTGACTATGTCACTTATTGACGGTCCGGCACAAATGGTACCCGCAGGCACTTTCGGAAGATGGGTATAATGAAATTTCATCCCGGTCTGAACGGTGATCCTATCGAAAATCTGTTCCAGGTGGTCATGACGCGTTTCGATCCGCATCCCCTGGTTTACTTCAAACATTACTTTTGCCCGCGGGACCCCATTCGTTATATTCCCCACATTCGCTTCAGCAATCAAACTCCTGGAAAAAAACATCATCGTTAATGCTAATAAAAGCCTGTAAGTGAACACTTGGCTACACCCCGATGGTTTCGACGGGAACAAGCAGATAGCCATGATTTTCACAAAGTCCATACACAGTTTTATGCCGTGATCCATCGTTTATTTTCTGGCGCTATGGCGTAGAATCCTGCCACTACTCAGCCCTTTAAGCGGGTACGGATGAGCCAGTAACACAAAATATGCAGGTCGATTCAGGTTTATCATCACAACCAATTTTTCTCCAAAATTAGACGACTCCATAGCCAAAGTACGCAAAATACGAGCCTAAAAAAATAACTCAGGAATGCTCAATCGCTAACCTGTTTTTATACCGTCGAATAAGCCTACTAAATTATTGAAATAACCATTAATTTTGTCATTAACATAAAGAATTCAGATGAGAATTTTATCGTTATCGAGAACTCTGTATAAATCAACAAAAACCCCATGAATCGTATTTCTGTGGCATTTGCCACACTGAATGCGGCAAATGCCACAAAATCGATATTTCAGATACAGACGTCAAGATCGGAAAATCTATATAATGGCTAAATATGGCCAGAACAGACCGAAACCCCATCAACCGGCTCAATTATTGCTTAATTTCACTGCAGCCACTGATTCACACTGGGTGTGGTATATATCCACGGTAGGATTTTTTTAATGAGAGGGTACATAACTCGAAGTTTAATGATCATACCCATCGCCAAAAATAGCAGTAACTAGTTTCTTAGCTCGAGCCGTTCGCTGACTCTACCCTCATGAATTTGGATATCCACCTGCTTTTTCCCTGTGTGGTCAGCCCTAAGGTGCAGTGCGAATTCTGATTGGGTAGTTTTCATTCCATCGTATAAGAACACCAATCTTTATACGACTATGTAGGTTAGCTGGTACAGTTGAGAGCTCATGACTCGCCCACACATCTCTTTGGTTAAAGGACCCTATAATAAGTATTTCATCAACACAAAACAGAAACACATTTGTGCAAAAATAAAACGTAAGTTACGCCAGATTTCCGTTTGCTTGAACTCATCTGGTAATCAAAACCTCAACAAACCAAAGATGCCCACACAAAATTCAGTATTTTCTGGTTTTGACACTAGGTGCTTCTCCCTAGCGAATGAAACCGGTACACCAGATTATCAGGAGAATTCCATGTTAAACATATTTCGCCCCTCTTGCATCGGAATACTCGCAGTCCTTTGTATTCTTTTATCCGCTCTAACGAGCTGTGGAGGTGCTGAGGAACGAAAAGCAAAATACATGAAAAGAGGGCTTGCCTACATGGAAGAAAAAAACTACGGAAAAGCCAAAATTGAATTTAAAAATGTACTGCAAATCGACCCGAACGATGCTGCAGGATACTTTAATATGGGCCTGATCGAGGAGGCGAACAAAAATCTGCGCCGAAGCTTGGCATTTTTCAACAAATCACTCGAATTGGACCCCACCTATGTCGATGTCAAATTGAAGCTAGCAAGAATTCTCGCTGTCTTTGACCCACAAAGGGCCACACAATTAAATGAAGAAGTTCTTTCCGATCAACCCAATAACCTAGAGGGATTAATAAATCGTTCATTAATTGCAGCTAGACTGGAGCAATACGACACAGCCATTGAACAATTGGTGTCGATTCTAAACAAGCATCCAGACAACATTGACGCGGCCACTCTACTTGCATCCATTCATGGAAAAAAGAACGACTGGAACGCGCAACTAACAGTACTCAATAAGGCTCACGAAAGAAACCCGCAAAACCTCCAACTGATCAGAATGCTTGTAAAACGCCATATCGCGGATAAAAACTTCACTCAAGCAGAGTTAATGCTATCCAAACTCATTGAAATTGAACCCGAAGACGCGAACAATTGGCTGAAGATTGCAGTGTATTATGTAAAGACCCAGCAAAATGAGAAAGCCAAGGAATTTCTATGGAAAAGTGTAGCCACCTATCCCAATGACCAAGATCGATATATACATCTGGCCAGTTTTTTATACAAACAACAAGGAGCCGATAAAGGCATCGCTACACTTAAAAATTTTATCAAAGATCATGGCGATTTTGATCAATTACCCGGGCTACTAGCCCGCTTCCTCATCCAGGATGGAAAGCTTGATGCAGCTGAACAGGTATATTTAGACCAGATCGATCTATACGGAATAAAACCCGAAGGCTTAGGCTACCGCAATGAATTGTCTTTGTTGTTATTACAACAAGGTAAAGAAGAAGCAGGACTGCGCCTCCTCGATGAAGTGCTTGACGAAAATCCTTCTGATAATAAAGCGCTCATGTTGAAGGGGTATGTGTTTCTAAAACAAGGAAAAGCCGAAGAGGCCATAGGATTTTTTCGAACCCTGCTAAGAGATCAACCCGAGAATGCTAACTTGCACGCAACCTTGGCTCAAGGATTGTTAATGGCGAAAAATCCAGAATTAGCCCGTGAACATTTGGAAAAAGCGATTACTCTCGACCCTAAAAATAGCAAGAGACGACTGTTACTCGCAAAAATTCTTGCCAATTCAAAGCAATTGAATGAAGCAATCGCACAAATCGACGCCATCCTGATAGATAACCCTGATGATCTCGAAGCTTTAAACCTTAAGACCATGATTCTCGCTAGAAAAGGTGACAAAGACGGCGCTGAAAAAGTTCTTAGAGAAATACAGGAGGAGCATCCCAAACAAGCTAGCCCTGACTTTAAGCTAGGACACTTATATCTTTCCCAAAATAAACTCGACAACGCGTTAAACGAATTTGAACTGGCATTGAGCAAGAAACCTAAGTCGGTTCAAGTGCTAGCCGGACTGATTGATACCTATATGGCCCAAAATGAACCGGAGCAGGCGGAAACAGTGATTCAACAATTTATCGATGACAATCCAACAAATCCTATTGCGATCACATTCCTCGGTCGCCTGTATCAACAACAAAAACAATACTCGAAATCGATCGAACAATTCAGCAAAGCCTTGGACATCAACCCCTCACTACCGAATACGATGACAGCACTGTTGTCGTCGTATTACCAACAAGATAAAAGGGATTTGGCAGAACTTTATCTGAAACAGGCGATACAAGAAAACCCCAATCACCCCATTGCACACTTCTTTCTGGGGCAGCACTATTTGGCTGAAAAACAACTGAGTTTAGCGGAAACCCATTTAAAAAGCGCTATCGAGGTATCACCAAAATGGCGCCAAACTTACGAAACACTAGCCGATTTTTATTTGTCTCAGAACAACCTCCAGAGATCTACGATCGTTCTCGAACAGGCAATCCAACAGCTTCCGGATGATCTGGGGCTGCGAATAAAACTGGCCGAAGTTTATCAACATGGCGACATGATCGATAAAGCGATTGATGTTTACGAAAAAATATTAGAAAAAACTCCCCAAACCCCTACCGCACAAAATAACCTTGCGGTCATCCTTTCCGAGTACAAAACGGACCGAATTAACCTAGATAAAGCACTCGCCCTATCCCGTGGTTTCGAAAGTTCCGACAACCCTATGTATCTTGATACCTTAGGATGGATTTACTATAAGCTAAGTAATTATGACCTTGCTCTACCTTTGCTAAAAAATGCTGCCGAGAAAACAGACCAATTGGCCATTACCCAATACCATTTGGGTATGGTTTACCACAAAGTAGGCAATCATGAACAAGCCAAAATTTATTTGGCTAAATCATTAGCGATTCAAGAAGATTTCAAAGGATCTGATGAAGCACGAAAAGTCTTAGGAAACCTAAAAGCAAATTAGATGTTGTCCTGTTTTACAGCAAAAACCTACCAGGCCTGGCCAGCGGTGTTTTTCGAATATTAAAACTATTGGAATGATGTTAATAAACTGTAGATTATCAAAGTTTTTGTTATCTTGTTTTTTGATTTTTTCACCGCTAATCAATTTAGTACACGCCGAAAATCAAGACAATAGAGCTTCGAGTTCTCGTTATAAAATCGGACCAGGAGATGTGTTGGAAATATCTGTGTGGAAAGAGCCTGACCTTGAAAAAAGATTGGTAGTCCTTCCAGACGGTGTAGTTTCTTTTCCATTAATGGGCAGCTTCAAGGCTGAAAATAAAACCATTGACGAAATTCAAGATTTGATTACAACCAAACTTGAGAAAGTGTTGGTTGAACCGATTGTGAGTGTTTCATTGCTCAGTTTTGAGAGCCAACAAATTTATGTTATTGGTAAAGTCAACCGCCCCGGTGCATTTACTGTAAACGGCGCTATCGATGTTATGCAGGCACTGAGCTTAGCTGGCGGAATGGCCACTTTCGCCGACCAGGACAGCATTAACATCTTACGACGCGAAAATGGGAAACTGACCGCCATTCAATTCGATTATTCGGATATTGAAAATGGAGAAAAACTGGAACAAAACATTATCCTAAAAAAGGGTGATGTTGTGGTTGTACCCTAATAGCCTTTCATCGAATCAAATACCTAAAATCTTGGGAACTTTCGTTTACTGTAGGGTATTTGGGTCTATTTGTTTCTGTGGTTAAGATGAAACTTGCCGACGCATGGTTAGGAAAATATCGGCTTATAAATTACTGTAATTTATGTGTGTTTCTCATTTCCTTTTGGGTATCCGAAGCATTTTGTGAAACACCTCAAATCATTGCCCGACCATTCGCATCGCTGACTCAACGATTTTCTGACAATTTCAACCTATCAGTGGACAAACTTAGCGTCAACTCGACGATATTTTCGACCGGGTTAAGCTCCGATATTTCCACCAGCCAGTGGCAAACAGGTATAACTGGACGCTACACAGGAGAACAATTTTACGGTCATTCCGAACTTGACAGAAATGAAGGTTTAGTCAATTTAAACTCAAAAATTACCGACGAGTACACTGAATTCTCGATAAATGGGGGTATTTCGTTTGAGCAACCGTCGTCAAGCGAACTGGGTTCAGGGGGTGTTCAATTTAATCGAATTGACCAAATGGTATGGGATGCAGGCACTACTCTACGATTGTTATTGTCCAACCAGTTTGTGCTTGATTTAAACTACAACTATTCTGAAACCACCTTCGATGGGTTGGTCGATACTTCTCGATCTGATTTTTCAAACCACGCAGCATCTGCAACGCTTGGCTTTTCCCAATCTGCATCTCTGCAATGGTTTAACCAACTTGCATTTTTTCATACAGATATACCAGGCAATAACTTTAAAAGCGATCAAGTTTCCTGGACGATTGGATTCTCGAAAGCCTATTCTAATACTTTGAATTTTACATTATCCGCGGGTGGCGTCATGCTTCTATCGGAATCCGGATCAAGTCCATGCCAAGTTTTTTTTAACGGGGTATGCGTGCTATTTGGGCCCCTACAAACATCAAAGGACGAACAATTCGGATTTATTTATAGCGCATTCATCGAAAAACAATTTGAACATACTGAAATCTCAGCTAATTTGAGCCGAAATCTGTCGCCTACATTTAATGGTGGACAAACCGAGTTAAACCAGTTTGAACTGAATGTAACCCATAATTTAACCGATACTCTGCAACTGAGTCTGTCAGGACGAGCGATCAATTCGAAAACACTAGAGAATACATTCTCCCAAGCAGGGCGCCAACGATATGGATCGAGCACAAGCCTAAGGTGGAAATTTTCTAAAAATCTTTCACTTTCTAGCAGCTATGGCTATACCTATGAAGATCGAGATTCATCAGCCAAACCCGCGGAAAGAAACCAGATATTTTTTGCCCTTAAATATGATTTCTCTCCACAACTAATTTACCCTTAATACCTAGGAGATTGTCTTAAATAATGGAAAATCCAGCTCTTACTCGTTACAGCTCCCATTCTCGGATAGCCTCTTAACCAATTAATCAACAATATGAGCTCAAAACAAATAGTTCCCTCGAAAAGTAATCTTCCGGCGCACTGGACTGAGCACGCATCCCAATTACCCATTCGGTTTGAATATAAAAATACAAAAACTATAGCTGTAGATGCCAAACAACTAAATGAAAATCGGATCGTTGCTAATATGGAGCCCAGCGATTATACCAACGCCTATAAAATTCTCCGAACACAATTGCTACACACACTGCGGGACAATGAATGGAGCACAGTAGCTGTTACGAGCCCTGGAATTAACGATGGCAAAACCCTCACTGCGATCAATCTAGCCATCAGCATGGCAATGGATATCAACAATACCGTATTACTGGTGGATGCAAATCTTCGAAACCCAAGCATTCATAAGTATTTTGGCCTTGGCCAAAAACAGGGTTTAAGTGATTTTCTAACCGAAAACATTCCGCTCGAAAACTTATTGGTACACCCAGAAGGGATTGACCGCTTTGTTGTCCTTCCAGGTGGAAGTCCACTGGTTAATGCCGGTGAAATGCTCTCATCCTATATGATGATAAGATTTGTCAAGGAAGTTCGGGAGCGTTATTCCTCCCGAATCATTATTTTCGATCTACCTTCGGTGATGGTTGCAGGCGAAGCTTTGGCGATTACACCCTATATTGATACCGTAATTTTAGTAGCTGAAGCTGGGAAAACAAAAAAACAAGATCTAGTCCATACCGAAACGCTTCTAGCCTCGTCAAACGTGATAGGTACAGTCCTTACGAAATCGCGGGACCACCCTCGAAATCCCTAAAATTAATTCCATTTAGATGCCAGAAAAAACAAAGATTTCATAACTGACAGATGGCCATTAGATCAGTAATGATCACTGCCCATGCACACCAACGTGAGTACAACCAAAGGCCATACCGTGCTTGGTTAATGCAAGCGAATCTACATTACCAAAATAAGATTTCTTCACCCACACGTTGTTTAAGCATTTCCCGATAAAGCTCTGCTTTAGCAATCTGCATGCTCTCCAACGGATTAAAATCATCGGTTATAACAAAACTGTCTTCCCCTGAGATAACGATTTCTCGTTGCTCCATCCAATGCGCAAGCTGCTTATCACGATAACCCGATCCTAGACCAATAGGATAATTCGATGCAAAAAAAACAAAATCATTAAATTTTTCACCGGGTGCGGACAAAAATGTTCGTTGATATGGAAATATTTCAGACAACGTCCGTGCCACTGCATTAACTGTTTTACGGTGTTCTCCTTGGGTAAAACCAACAAAATTTAAGGCTAAAACGCCACGATCTTTTAAACGTAATCTAAGCGATTGCAACATTTCGATGCTCAACAAATGAATAGGCTCCGAACCGCCGGTAAAACAATCGTGGATGATGAAATCATAATTTTTTGCCAGATTCTTCACTTGGTATCGTGCATCGCCAACGAGCACCTGCCCTGAAGCTCTAAAGCTAAAATAATCTTTGGCAGCCTTCGCTACGGCCGGGTCAATTTCAATTGCATCGGTGCTAACTCCCTGTATTTTTAGTGCGTTGACAAGATGCCCACTACCTAACCCAATCAATAGAGCTTCCTCACCTCTCGGATTGAAACGAGGGATGAAACTGACGATTTGTTGATAACCGAGTCGACTTTTCCCTGTATCAAGATCCTCGGCACCAATCGTCGAAGAATCTGACATTAACCATCGGATACGTTGTTTCGGTTGATCAACTACCCGAACCCATCCATAGTGGCTTTCTGCTTCCGAGACCACATTATACCCACTATATTCTTTACTCCTCTTATACTGCCCCACCGCCAAAATCATGACCAAAATTGCAACGCTGATAATCACCACAGTAAGGTTTTTATTTGAATCCTTACGCCATTTACGTTCTAGCATTACCAAACAAATACCCAAAAGAAAAAGCACGATGCTCAGCACAACAACAATCAACCGGGTGCCGGCCACCGGAATTAAATAAAACCCAAGAAATAAAGTACCTATTACACTTCCACAAGTACTGATGGCATAGACATTACCCGACGTCGACCCAACTTTTTCAAGGCGAAACGCTAATAATTTTATGACGAACGGACCAACCATACCAAGCAAGGTTAAAGGTGGACCAAACAATATCATTGCGCTTGCAAGGGCACCACCTCGAAGGCCAAACACCTCAAAGCTCGCTTGGACAGGTTCACTAATTAATGGAATCAATCCGGTAAAAATCGCGGAACCGAAGATGATTTGGGACAGTTGTATGATATTTTCACCATCGGCAAGTTTTCCACCGAAAAAATAGCCCATCGCCAAAGCCATCAATGTAACCGATATCAATGATGACCATATGATCAAACTGACACCATAATACGGGCTGATAATCCGAGTACCCAAAATTTCGACCATCATGACGACAGCCCCAGTAATCGAAATGGTAGCGAATAGGATGTATTGATCGACATTACTCAGCATCTGGATTGAATGACTTTCAATGGGTTTTTTTATTTTCTTGTTACTAGATACTTTGGTCACGTATTTACACTCTCTGGTTATATTCCCTGGTGGTCTCATACGGCTTCGAAAAGCCGTTGACATCGAACCCTCGAATTTCGATGCTCTGCATTTTCACAGATAGAATGCACGACTTAAACATGCATAGTCCCCGGTTAGAACGGGTAATTTTTCCTGTTGGTTTACCGAATTCGATCTAGCTGATTTTCTCTCGATGTCATTTTTTAGTTAAGGCAAAATACAAGCCAGACATATCCTATCAGCAACAACCATTTGGTTAGACTAAATTCCCAAAATCGTGGCATTTACCCTATTGGTGTGTCATATGCCACACTTTTTCAATTTTGTTTAACCCTCATTAGGCAAAACCGCAACTAATTCTTCCGGGCTTATCAAGTAAATGCTATATCCATCACCCCCTTCAACTAATCCATGGAAAATATCGGATTTACAGCATTATAGAGGCGCCACATCAAAACGCGTAAATGATACTGAGCTGCGTTAAAGCCCAGCGTGACGCTAATTAACTAGCCTTGGCGTAATAATTGAATAACTTGAGGTAAAAACTCCAATATTACGATTTTATTAGGCGGACCTAATGCCAGAAAGCTGTCTAGATTGGAGAACTAATAACAATAATTTCGAGGGAAATTAGAGATGAAAGCGGTTCGCACTCTTGTTATGTTTATATTGGGGGCAATATTTCTTATTGGCAATCCTGCCTACTCGGCATTTGATACTTGGATTAATGGAAACACAGTTAGTTTCCACTACGACAGCACGCTAACAGGATTATTCGGTGATCCCACTGTTGTAGGAAATTCCTTATTTTTTACCCCCACGGATTTTACAGCAATCGCTTTAAACAATAGTGGAAGTAACGCAACTAACGAGATCTTTAATCTTGAAGTAAAGGGGATAGGAGACACAAATATTATAGGCGCTAATTTAACTGAAAAAGGCGCCTACATCCTGGATAGCCCAACTGTAGAAGAACCTACTGTTTCTGCAACTGGACAAATGTGGGCACTTAATGGCAACGACCCCAGTATGAATTTAACGGATTCCCTGATAGCAACCGATGCATTTTCGCACACGGGCTTATCTTCAAAGGATTGGGAGGCAAACGCAAATTTGGATTTGGGCACGTGGGGGTCCGACAAAGTCATATTAACCCTAGAAAACATCCTAACCGCTAATGCTTTGAGCGCCGGAGATACCGCTTTTATCGAAAAGACACAAATTGTATTATCCGTAACCGCAGTTCCCATTCCCGCAGCTATTTGGCTGTTCGGATCGGCGCTAGTTGGATTGATCGTCACAGGACGGAGAACAATCAGCGAGTAATGAATAAGTCTTGGCTTGGTGTTGTAAGGCCAGAATTCATTATAGATAAACTGTTTGTTGATTTGGTTATGATTTAGACCCAATTTGGCTTCAGGCTTAGGGAAAATCTCGCTACTGTACATTTTACAAGATATAACCCTTCCACAAACTCCCCCAAGTAACCCGATACTGAAAATTAGGCGACGAATATCGTTAGCCAATCGAATGAAATCACAAACCGGGAATGGGGTTAAACCCGTATCAAACTCTGTGAAGATGTTGGGTAAGCTTAAAATAAACTAAGAAAACGAGTATGAACCAAAAATTCTCTCCTCAGCATTGGATACTATTTCTTCTAGTGGTCCTCACATTTATATCGGTTGTATTGGTTTTTCAACAAGATGTTGCCGAAAAGAAACCTTCTGAAACTTATCCGATAACAAACAACACCCTTGACAAAGAACCTCTTCAGAATCTAGGTATCTCAAAAGTAAAACCCAAACCTCGCATAAGATCGATAGGACAGTCCTGTACGAGTGGAGAATTTGTCACTGGCATCAGTGCAGGTGGTAATATCATTTGTGGAGGCATCGATGAAGCTAATTTATCCCCAAGCTCCCAAGAACAAAATTGCTATGGAAACGGGCAGGTTACCGATGGGTTTTGCCGTTGTAACGAAGGATGGACCGGCCCCTATTGCGAAACACAAAAACCACCACCAGACCCGGACGCGCTTCCCGATGACGATTTCGATAATTTTCGAGCTCCATTGGATTGTAACGACAACGATGACCTCGTATATCCAGGCGCACCCGACATAGCTGACGGTAAGGATAATGACTGTGACGGTGAAATTGACGAAGGGTATTAGGATCTCTCGCAACGAGACCTAATAGGGTTGTGCCTTTTTTTCGTTTAATAAAGAAATTATTTCTTCACGAATGCCCGCCTCGTCGCTGCTCCGAAACCCTAAATGTATGCGTCTAACAACACCTTGTTTATCAACAAAATAAGATGAAGGCATGGCTAATACATCATACACTGCGGGACAGTTCCCGGCTGGGTCCACTGCAACCACGTAATTTACGGGGAATTTTTTCAAAAAATGTTTTGCATCCTCGGTATTTTCATCGACATTAATTGCAATGACTTCAAAACCTTGGTCAACAAACTCATCGCGCAATTTATTGAGGATAGGAAGCGACTTCTTACAGGGTGGGCACCAAGTTGCCCAAAAATCAACATACAAGACTTTGTCTTTGTATGGCTCCAAGGATAATGGTTGTCCATCATTTAGGAGAGTCGCTTCACACGTAGGCGTTTGGCTGCCTACTTCGAGAGCCTTAATCGCACCCGAGAAACAAAATATAAAAACGAACAATGCAATGTATAATTTTTTGATCGAGGGACACATATTTTTCATGACACTAGTTGTAAGGAAAAAAACTTTTCCGCTACGTTTAAGTTGCTATCGCACCGGGAAAATTTATTGAAAAGGTCTAACTGAAACAATTAAGTGCTTAAATATTCGACCAAAAACCAAGCGGAAAATACATTCTGTATGTTTAGCTGAATCCCATACTAACACCGCGGCTTTAGGCTTTGAAGTGTACCATGATTTTAATCGCAAAAAACCCTGATAAGAATACCGGCATTAATCAGCGCATAGATTCAATTCGATGCACATCAATAGAAATTATCTTTAATAAATTAGGTCATTACGTTGGGTTTCTGTAGGAAGTAGATATTTTTGCGTAGTTTCCAAGCCAAGCCGTACATCGTTGCAGGATAGCTTCAATATTTATTCTTATTTTTCAATAATACGATGTTTTAAAGTGGCGGTGGAACGGCACCACAAACCAAATAATGCTGACAATACACTACTGACTGGCATCAATCAGCCGCCAACGGCACTATTTACTTGATACCTGCGCAACAGGAAGCGTTCATGGCGAAAACAACGCAGAGGAGCCAAAGCCATGAACCACCCCAAATTCAACTGTAACCACATCAACCAGAAGCAACTGGCCGAGCGATGGGATGTCTCTCAGCGCACCTTGGAGCGCTGGCGTTCCATAGGCTGGGGACCAATCTTCCTGAAAATCGGCGGCCGTGTGGTCTACCGTGTGGAGGATATCCTGGCCTACGAGGAGCAGCATTTGGCAGGACCTACCCAGACAAAGCCATATATATCAATGACATGAACAGACACGAGCCCAAAGGCTTTTCTGCTCATTATTCGCTGAAATATCCGATTTTTCTCTTCCAGATCATGATTAAA
>CAZZET010000024.1:0-45170 GCA_964653275.1 uncultured Methylococcales bacterium | reverse complement strand
TCGAACAAATATTTTCAACATTAAAAAATAATGGGGTGCTTTTGTAAAAATTAGGTACTCCCGGTGTACTTAACTATCGGGTATCTGCATCATGAAATTACACCCAGGCCTGCCATCCGTGTCATTTAAGTACTAAGGTTTAGTCAACGTTTTTGTCTTTTCGTCAAAACAATCAGACCATTACGAGGTATGCCTCTCTAATCCTGATACATATTACACTCTGGACCATCCCCTAGCAGCCTATTTTCGCAATGCTGTCGTCGTGAGGGCAAAGACTCTCCATCTCATTGATATCAATAAGTTTAATGACCCCCAGCAAAGCCGGGGGTCATTAAACTTCGTAGTCCTCCCGATCATATGAATTTCTCGTGTATGTCAAAGTCTTAATTTAACCTGTGACGTTTTTTCGCTTTTTCAAACGTTTAATATTAGGTCACAGATTGTATGAATCGAAACACGAGAAATATATTTGTTTAGGTCAACAGATGTTGTGAGCAAAGGAATTAGCTGAATTACAGCATAAAGAGCGATATTATGACTATAAAAAGAGAGTCTGGAAGAGCCTGAAGGAATTGAATAGATTAAGTACTATGAAACAAATTATTTTCACCCTTTTCTTAATGATGCCACTCGCAATAATAGCTGATGTTGACGAAGAAAGTCTCGCAGAGCAAGAAAACATGCTTGAGTCAACGGTTAAGACCTTGCAAAATCTGACGCAATTAACCAAAGAAAAATCAAAAGAACTTCAACAGGCGATAAAAAAACTCAAAAACCGAGGACAAGAGATAAAAGAGGCCAAGACAGCTAAATCGGTAGAAGATATGGCAGCAGATCTAGAATCGCTTCAATTTAAGCTTGAATCCATCGCAACAGGTGTTTCGGTACGAGATCACCGGATCAAAGATCCTGACAAATTCGAGTTAAAAATAGAACTCGAGAACTTACTTCAACCCATGATCTATTCTCTGAAATCCGTTACTCAGGATTCACGCCGAATTGAACTCTATCGACAGGCTATTGAAAAGATCAACCACAAAAAGAAGGTCACAGATACAGCGGTTACTAATCTACAACGTCTTTCAGAATTTACCAAAGATCCTGCACTTGGGAAATTTCTAAAAAAAATGCTGGCAACATGGAAAAAAGAACAGCAAACACTCGAAAATGAACGATCTACTCTTACAAGTCAGCTACAAACTATCGAAAATTCCCAGGAACCATTTCTAAGTTCGACAGGTGAGCTAGTCACCAGTTTTCTCAAAAGTCGCGGCGTCAACCTACTGATCGGCGTGGTTGCCTTTTTCAGTGTGTTTATTCTAATGCGCTTTTGTTTTGCGATCTACAAGAAAATACGCGATCGTAAAGATAGAATAAAATCCAGCTTTGAACGCTTGTTGGATCTGGGCTTTCTAGCAGCAAGCTTTCTCTTTGCAATTATTGCGACACTTTTCGTGTTTAACCTTCGTAATGATTGGCTACTACTCGGCCTAGGGTGTTTATTTCTAGTTGCACTGGGGTGGGTGCTGATAAAATCCATACCAGGAATGGTTGATCAGGTCATGTTGTTACTCAATCTCGGATCTGTCCGCGAGAGTGAACGCGTCATATACAATGGTGTCCCATGGGAAGTAAAATCTTTGAATTTTTACACTCATTTTGTTAACCCACAGCTCAGTGGCGGCAGTATGAACATATCTATTAAGGAATTGGACGGAATGGTTTCCAGACCTTCTGCTGCCAATGAAGAATGGTTTCCAAGTAAAGAAGGCGATTGGGTGCAACTAGAAGATGGCAATATTGGGCAAGTCGTTTATCAAAGCCCGGAAATGGTACAGCTAGCCCTTTTCGGTGGCAGTGATATCACCTACACGACCGCAAATTACCTTGCTCAAAACCCTAAGAATTTATCACGAAACTATCGTATACAAATGGTGTTTGGGATCGACTATAAATATCGATCGATTTGTACTTCCGAAATTCAGGATAAAATGCACAAAAGGTTAAAGAAAGAGCTGGAAACCCTGCTTGGGCATAAAGAACTAATCAAGGCCACTACCGACTTTTTCTCGGCCAATGCATCTTCTTTGGATTTTGAATACGAAGCCTTTGTAAAAGGCTCATCTGCGCACATGTACGAGGAAGTCGAAAGAGTGTTAGTAAAGTCTTTTATGGATACGTGTAACGCCTATGGCTGGGAGATCCCTTTCCAGCAAATCACTTTGCATAACGCCTCTAATCTTGAAAATATTTAAGAAAAACAATGTCGCGGCAGAGGAAAACACTCGGCAAATAAAAAAACCAACCTCCAGAAATCACTAGTAGTTATGTTATCGTAGGAACTTATCCTGATTAACCCTCGTTATACCATAGCCTAAATTAATAAACGTTATGAGTGAAACCACCAAAGAGCCTATCTTGCTTGTTTATGATAAGCAATGCCCCCTTTGTGATGCGTATTGTCGATGGACGCGAATTCAGGATTCCATTGGAAATCTAAAGTTAATCGATGCACGCCACGATTGTGAAGCAATGGCACAAATCACCGAAGAAGGTCTTGATATCGATCAGGGTATGGTATTAAAGTTGGATGGCGTCTTATATTACGGTGCGGATGCAATACATACACTGGCACTCATTAGCAGTCGGTCGAATATTTTTAATCGCGTTGCCTACCACACCTTTAAATCAAAGCGTTTGTCCCAAATTTTGTATCCGTTTTTTCGCTTCGGTCGTAAAATAGTACTCCGCATAATGGGAGTAAAGAAAATCAACAATCTACAACTTGAAAATAACGAAAAGTTCTAGCGATCACGTAGCTCATCTCTATTTTATCTACTCGCCGGCCTCAATAGTGCCCAATTTCAGGACTAATACGTTGTTGTTCCTAGCGTTTATGTCGACACGACTCAAGCAGTGAATAGATTGCTGTTTCTTAGCAATCTTTTAAAAATCTCGAACGCGAATACAATTCTAAAAAATTGCTATGCAGCATATTTCTAATAACTCAGATGCTCAGTTGATGCATTCCATAATCCAACGTATTGCGACTGGGCCTACAATGAGCAAGGATATTACGCGAGCAGAAGCCCGAGAAGGAATACGGTTGGTCTTGGAAAAAAAGGTTGATTCGGTGCAGGCCGCTGTTTTTCTTATTGCACTTAGGATGAAACGGGAGACCGACGACGAAAACCTCGGAATACTCGATGGTATACAAAGCAAGACAAAAACAGTTGTTGCAGGTATCGATACAGTAATCGATATTGCGGATCCATACGATGGATTCGCCCGCCAAATTCCCGCATCCCCCTTTCTCCCAGCTGTTTTAGCGGCATGTGGTGTTCACGCACTATGCCATGGGCTAGAGTCAGTCGGACCCAAGTATGGTTTGTCATCGAGGCAGGTCCTCCATGCTGCAGGAATCAACGTTAATAATTCTCCTGAAGAGGCTGCGGAACGTATAAGCAATCCACTAATAGGCTGGTGCTATTTGGACCAGGAAAGATTTTGCCCGAGTCTCCACGATCTTGTTAGACTCCGAACCTTAATTGTAAAACGCCCATCAATCTCGACGATCGAGAGAATGTTGGCTCCAATCCGTGGACAACGTTTGACTCACTTGGTGACGGGCTATGTCCATAAGGCCTACCCCAGGATTTATGGTTTGCTGGCACGGGAGGCTGGATTCAATTCAGCATTGATTGTTCGTGGCACCGAAGGTGGTGTAGTACCGTCGCTACGACAACCATCGAATTGCTTCTGCTATAACAAAAATGGTGAACCAATCGTATCGAATCTCGATCCCAACGAAATTGGTATAGTACGTTCTATTAAAGCGATGCCAATTCCGGAAGAACTGCTTAGGGTGGATACCGATGGAAAAACACATTCCGATAATATTACCTTTGCCGATACAGCGGCAACCAACGGTTTGCTGGCTCTTCAAGGGCACTCAGGCATGACTCGGGATAGCCTTATTTATGCCGGTGCAGCTATATTGTGGCAGTTGTGTCATTATCCTTCCCTCCGCGAAGCTGCGGATAGGATAAGGAAGGTTTTAGACAGTGGAAAAGCATTAGACCACCTAAACGCTTGACTTGCATGTTAGAATGACGCTGTCATTAACCAAAGTTCATCGAGGTAGCGCTTATGTCTGACCTTCAATTTAACAGCAATTTAACGGACGAAATCAAAGTATCACCGGTAGCCATTAAGCAACTCATAGATATTACAGAAAATGAATCCGATGTAGCCGGTGTCCGCATATTTGTGTCTGGTGGTGGATGTAGTGGTATGGAATACGGTATGACCCTCGTTGACAAACCAAACCAATATGACCGCGTATTGGAAGCTGACGGCATCAATATTTATGTCGATACCGTTGCACTCAGTTTTCTTGAAGGAGTGGAAATTGACTACCAAAGCCAAGGTATCAATGAGAGCTTTATTTTCAAGAATGCGTTCGCAAAAAGTGGCGGTACCGGGACTTGTGGGGCATGTGGAGCTGCCGGCGGAGGATGTGGTTAATTCGCCATCCACCATACTACTTGATTGTCCATCAAAGGACTACCTGCCAGACTCTCGCCAATTAACATAATTGTAGAACCCCCAACGCGCTAGCAATAAGTTAACGCCTCTAGCGTGCTCTCTGTTAAGCAATTCCGACGACACAAATGAGCTAGTCGCGACTATGGGTAACAATTAGGCGCACCAGAGTAGAAGTGGAGACTCTAGTTACTATTGCACTTGCCGTTTTTCGAATGACGACGTTGCCTTGGTTACGAACTCTTGGTTTGTGAGAAAGCCCTTTTTATATGTTTGGCACAGGTACTCGTCTTGACAGGTGAAGCAAAGACAAGGTGACCAGTAAAAACCGTCTGAGAATTACTGTTTGCTTGATCCATTTATGTGCTCCGGATGTACTCTGGCTTTATGTAGGTCAGTGAACGAGTCGGCGATCAAGCCTTTATCTTGCAATGAAACAACGACATCCATCTTCATGGCAGTGGTTCTTTTAAATTGTTTGGCCGTTTGCATTTATAGTACCATCAAAATACTGCTTCCTATTTATTTAACTGTACGCCTCTTTATATAGCCTTATTTCCCATCACTTTCTGACTCTTAAAGAGTCGGTCCGTTTAAATTATTTCAATCCTCATCCCCGATCATCTTTTCTTTTATTAACATATTTCAATAAGTTAATATGTTTATCGGTTTGGATAGATCTTCCGAAAACGAAAGACTAGAGGCCGTTTAAAAACTGAATAATGTTCTACACTTATTCAAGTTAGCAAACTTCTTTAGGGTGGTTCTTTTTGGCAAAATTTCCTGGAAAGTGTGGGCAAAGTGGTTCAGGAACTCAATAGATCTTACGAAAACGGAAGCTCTATTTTTTCCGAAGGAGATCCCGGTAACTGCGCATATATTGTGCAAAAGGGCCAGGTAGAGTTATCCATGCTCAATGGAACACACAGCATTGTCGTCGCAACACTCGGCGAAGGAGAATTGCTAGGTGAGATGGCGTTGATAGATGCCCAGACACGTTCTACTACTGCAACTGCAATCGGTACTACTGAACTGCTCATTATTCCTCGTAGTTACGTGATCCAAAAAATGTTCACCGCAGACCCCACATTACGATTGTTTCTGCAGGTGATTCTCGATCGTTACCGTGACATGCGTAGTCGCATTATGAACGTACTGGATAGCGTAACAAACCAAGAAAACGAGAGCGATTCGGCAATTCATCCGTCACAACCCCCGGAACAATTAATCACCACTCTGATGGATGAGTACAATGAAATGCAGAGCCGTGTCCTAGAGGCTTTGAATGGGAACACCGATGCATTCGGTATAGCCGGCGAAAGACATAACATAGACGGCATGTACAAAGAGGATGCCGATTCTACAGCATCCGAAGTTTCGATGGGGAATAGCCTACAAGTTGCACTTGAGGAAAAGCAATTTGAACTACTTTTCCAACCCATTATGGACCTACAATCAGGCAGAATTGCTGGCTGCGAAGCACTGATTCGCTGGCATCATCCTGAACTTGGCATGTTATCACCTAACAAGTTTATAGGAATACTGGAAGAAACAGGTTTAATCTTATCAGTTGGGGCTTGGGCACTAGAAAATGCCTGTAATACTGCACAAAGGTTTAACGAACTGTCGGCATCCATCGGTATTCCTGCTCTTTATATGAGTATAAACCTCTCCGGAAAACAGTTTGAAACCGCAAACCTAGCAGCAGATATCGGGATTATTATAGATAGAACAGGTATTAACCCGAAACAAATTAAACTTGAAATTACAGAAAGCTTGCTTATGTTAGAACCGGCACGCGCCATCAGCTCTCTTCAAGAACTGCAGGAACTTGGCATTAGTGTCGCCATTGACGATTTTGGAGTTGGCTACTCCAGCTTTAGTTATTTACAACATTTCCCCATCGACACATTGAAAATTGACCGCTCTTTTGTCTCGACTATGTTAAAAAACAGCAAAGCTATGGCGATCGTACACTCGTTAGTGTTGTTAGCCAAAAACTTAAAGCTAAAAATTATTGCTGAAGGGGTGGAGCATCCTACTGAATTAGCCAAACTAAAAGAGTACGGTTGCGATTATGTCCAAGGATTTATGATCTCGGAACCCATTACCGAAAATCAATTTATGGAACTGATCCAATCTAACACTCATATTCCCCATACAGATACATAGTTTCTCTGCCACATTTGCTTGTACTATTAGTACACCCCACAACAGCAAATTTATCGATAAAAATAAATTTTCCATCCCTTTCGTTTGCAAAGAATAAATAATGGAATGTTACTTTTAAAAAATAAATCCCCCACTTCCTCACCGACTTAACAAGTCGATTCTATTTGGTTTACACAAGCACCTAAAGATAAACGAAAAAATCATAAAACGGAATATCGACAAAAAAGTCATTAAAATATGGGAGATTGACCTGGTCAAAGCCGATTTTCAAATTTCACAGTGTGGGAAACGATCGTCATATCGACCTTCAAACTGGGTTTAGAACTAAAAACATAAGACCACTATTGACACAAAAAAACTATGCAAATGAGTAGTCAATTTAACATTCTTCTAAAAAAAGTGAGAACCTGCACTCTGTGCGCCACTCACTTGCCTTTCCCACCCAAACCAGTGATTCAACTACATCCTGATGCGAGCATTCTAATTGCAGGCCAAGCTCCCGGATTAAAAGTTCAAGAGACCGGTATTCCTTTTAATGACCCTAGTGGAAAGAGGCTCAGGGATTGGATGGGTGTTGACTCTGAATTCTTTTATAACCCCAAAAATGTTGCCATTTTAGCAATGGGCTTTTGTTACCCTGGAACCGGAAAATCAGGCGACCTGCCACCTCGCCCCGAATGTGCGGATCATTGGAGATTCCGCTTACTGGAACAATTACCGAATATTCAATTGACATTGGTGATTGGTCAATACGCTCAAAACTGGCATTTAAAACACAACAAAAAAACTAATTTGACTGAGACCGTCAGATCTTGGCAAAACTATTGGCCGACAATGTTGCCTTTACCTCATCCAAGCCCGCGGAATAATATGTGGCTAAAAAAGAACCCTTGGTTTGAAACCGAAATATTGCCCTCTTTAAGAGAAAGAGTTGGTAAAATATATCCTCGTAAATAATGTATTGCCGTTACCTTTCTTGTAAAGGGATCGGAGCCGCGCTTTGCCAATTTGACTGCCCAGTTGGAGGAAACAACCTCTCTTCTATATTTTCTAATTTGCCATCCTTGCTGCTTCAATATAATTACCAAGCTGTTAAAGTCAAAAAACTTGATTTCAATCTTCTTTCCTTCTTTATATAGTTTTATCTGTTTGTCATTGAATCTAATTCATCTTGCACAACGAATCACCTAAACCACCGATATCGAATCCCATAAAACCTCGCCTGCTACTGATCGCCCAGCACGACAGCTATCGAATAGCACCTTACTTGCGGGCTGCTGAGCGTATGGGTCTTAATGTGCTGATTGCATCGCGCGGTGAGTACTCGCTGGTATCAGAAGTTCATCAAGGTTTGCACGTCGATCTAGATAACCTTGCCAACTCACTAGCACGTATAATCAAGGAAGCAAAGAAAGAACCCTTTGCCGGCATTTTGGGCAGTGATGATAGCACTGTCGAACTCGCTTCCAACGTCGCATATAAACTTGGTCTTCCACACAATCCTCCCAATGCATCGCGCATATCCTACCGGAAAGACTTGGCTCGGGCTCAATTAGCTAATGCCGGCTGTCCAGTGCCAATCCATCGTTTAATTGATTTCGAACAACCATTGGATCGACAAATGTCCGGGCTCCCGTGGCCTTGCGTTATCAAGCCGTTGAATATGTCTGCTAGCCGTGGCGTCATTCGTGCCAACAATGTAGCTCAATTCCTTGGCGCCTGCGAACGCATAAAATCCATTATTTCAACGGCCAAAGGTAGTTTCGAAAAAACCCACGCATTAGCAGAAGCTTACGTCGACGGTATCGAAGTCGCCTATGAAGGATACCTTGTCAATGGCGAACTCCATACTTTAACTATTTTCGACAAACCTGATCCCCTCGAAGGCCCTTACTTCGAAGAGACCATTTATGTCACACCCTCTAGGCTTAACGTCTCCACCCAAACAAAAATCAAACAGCGCGTCTCACAAGCTTGCAAATGTTACGGTTTAATTACAGGCCCGATACACGCAGAAATGCGTATCGACAAACAGGATATATGGATACTTGAAGTCGCTTCGCGGACTATTGGTGGCGATTGCGCTCGCGTATTGGATAGAGGAAGTGATTTTAACCTGGAAGAACTTGCTATCGCATTGGCGATAGGAAAACCCGTCACTACGACAGCATCGCGCGAAGCAACTGGAGTTATGATGATTCCAAATAAGCAGGGCGGCATACTTCGCCGAATCGAAGGCTTAGACAAAGCCAGAGCGGTTCACAATGTCGAAAAGATTGATATCATTGCCCGTGAAGGGCATGAGTTAGTACCTTTACCTGAAGGCAATCAATACCCGGGCTATATTTTTGCTCGGGGAAACTCTTCTGACGAGGTTATTCTTGCGCTTCGAAAAGCTTACGCCGAATTAAATTTCGTCATCGCACCCGTTTTCAAGCTAACACACGCGTAACACTGAGCTAAAAACTTTCGAGTACAATCAAGATAACCGTTAATCCTACGTCTATTTCTTACCTCCACCACCCGGCGGCTGGAACCCCGCCGGTAGGTGACCATAATCACCCTCTCCAAAGAAAAATCCCCGCATATGTTTTTCAATTAACTGGATACTTTCAATGTCTGCTGTATTGAGACCGTTTTCATTTATAATGGTCGTCAACCGCTCAAGCCATTGATTCCAGCCGTCCTTCGAAACATTTTCAAAAATCCGTTTTCCCAATTCACCAGGATGCAATGGCTTATCTAAACCCTCTGCTTCTTTCTTTAGAACTACACACTTTACTTTTCTCAACATCTTTAGTGCCTAAGTTAACGGGTAACAATATGTAATATTTTGATTGTAATTCTCAGTAAATATTCTTTATTTATAGAGCTGTCCGAAAATAGAAGATTGTCTGATTTAGCATCAAAAAAACCTTCTTCAGTCCCTAAATAAGCAGTCTAAACGAGCAAGGGTTATATTGGCAAGCGGGAACTGAGACGAAAAAGAGGCAAGAGGAAATTAGCAGCCAGTGACCTCTTCGGAGCTTATATTACAAACAATTCAACCAACTGTCGCAAACAACCATTACAAAATGGGCATTTTGATCCAGTCAATTGGTAAACAGAAGGAAAAGAATTTAGAATATTTCCATATACTTATGGTTATTTTCATTCGATCTCAAAAACACTGACACTCCATTCAACCGAGCAAAAAAATTAATTTATTGAAAGACCGGCAATCAAATACAATTCTTCATTTTCATTGCCATCCTGGCGCAAACGAAAAGTTAATTTGTTGTCGTCTTTGGGATTTTGGGCTCTTTCGTGATGTACTTGACTTGATGGGGGAAAACTATCCTGAATAGCAGGCGTTTGAGATAAATTTAAAGGTCCGTTCATACCTTGGCTCCAAAATCAAATTACTACAACACACCAAAATAAGATTCCATTTTGGCAACATCTCTATCGAAATACTCACTTCTCTAAACGATATCATAAAGCTACGATACCACTATGAATCTTAACAAGATATATAAGATAAAGTCTACAAATAATAAATTTATTCCCTTAATTGAAGCAGTTTTACGTGTAAAATTTGAGAACTGTGTCGCCTTTTTCAGTTTTTCATCCACCTTCATTGAAAGTAATTGATCATTCAGAGAACAAATTCCCGCTACGTGAAGGATTGTGAGGTAGTGTTAAAAAATAGACTTCGTTCTTTTCTTAAAAACCTCGCCAGACCAATTAATCTATTCATTGTCCATCTGTTATTAGCATCAAATTCGGCATTAGCTGAAACCCATAGCACGCCTGTACCGGTTCGAGTAGTCAAATTTTCAGAATTGGCCATGCCAATAAAAAAGTCAGCCCCAGCAATCGTAATTAGCCTTAATGACTCAACAATTAGTGCGGAGATAAGTGCGCCTATCGCTGAAATACATCACAACGTTGGCGAAGCAGTCGATAAAAATAGCGTGCTCGCTGAGCTCTTGTGTAACGATTACCACATAGCTTATCGCCAACAAGTCGCAATGCAAAAGCGTTTGCAGTCAAAAAAAATATTAGCTGAGCAAAGACTTCGAAGAGCTCGTAAACTGGAACATGCACGGAATATATCTGCCGAACAGCTAGATCAGCGCAAAGCAGAACTAGACACTCTTTTAGCACAGCAAGAAGAACAAAAAGCCGTCGTGGAGCTTGCCCAGCGCACGATAACGAAATGTGATATCCGCGCACCCTTTAAAGGGGTCATTATTCAGCGTCTGGCCCAAACAGGGGCAATAACAATGCCTGACCAGCCCATGTTTCAACTTTTGGACACCGACAATATCGAAGTCAGTGCCCGAATTCGTCCTACGTCAATCAAAGGCCTTCAATCGGCGAAGTCAATCGAATTCGAATTTGGTGGTGTACCTTACCCATTAGTGCTACGTGCCATCGTACCTTCGATCGACACCCGTTCTCGAGATCAGGAGGTACGATTGACTTTTACGGGACCCAAAGCATTACCTGGTCTGCGGGGAAGATTAGAATGGCAATCACTTCAGCGTGCACTTCCCAAACATATTTTTGTCCACCGAAAAAAACAAATGGGTGTTTTTATTGCAAAAAATGGCTATGCCCATTTTATTCCCGTCAAAGACGCTCTTGCTGGACGCAAATCTACAGCATCATTTCCTGCTGACACAGCGATCATCGTAGAAGGACACGCTGGTCTCCTAGACGGTGATTCAGTTAGCTTGAAATAATCGTGCTTAGGGAATTCCTCAAAAACCATATATTAGCCAATCTATTGTTTGGGCTTGTACTGATTGTGGGTGTTATAAGTTATAGCATGTTGCCTCGAGAACAAGATCCAGAAATAAACTTTAACTGGATCGTCGTGACTACGGTACTACCTGGTGCCGCTGCTGTAGATGTAGAAAAACGGGTCACCAATCCCCTGGAAGACGCGATTCGAAACGTTCGCGATATTAAATTTATTTCCAGTACTAGCCGTGAGGGCGTATCCAATTTATTAGTCCGCTTTGAAGATATCAGCGATCGGAGTTTTGACAAAAGGGTTAACGATCTACGCCGTGAAATCCGGAACAAGGAAGGTGAATTACCGGAAGAAGTCGAAACTCCGGAAATCCTAGAAATCACCAGCTCTAACGCATATCCAGTCGCGACCTTAGTGGTTGCCGGAGCAGCCGATGACGAAGTACTTAGACGCCAGGCGCATAATATTGAAAAAGATCTCGAACGTATTACCGGTGTTGACCGCGTTGATCCCCGTGCGCTTAACGATCCCGAATTACAGGTCCGGTTCATTCCAGAATTAGTCGAATCGATGGGACTGGCACCAACCGATCTTGCCGATACTGTCACACTCCATTTCAGAGATACCGCCGCAGGGAGTATAACTGTCGGTGCTGAGCAGTGGTTGGTTCGATTGATAGGTACAGATAGCGCCCCAGATTACCTGGCCAAACTACCTGTCCATTCAGCGGAAGGCGAAGTTCCATTAGAATCAATCGCCGAGGTGTTTAGGGACAAAGAAAAGGCGCAACACATGGTGTCTTTTGAGGATAAACCTGCAGTCATTCTCGCAGTTATGAAAAAAGCTGGCGCTAACACGTTGAAGTTAGTTGACCGTATCAACAAATATGCTGAAGACCGAAATCAGTTCAGTAATAGTACTGGCGTTCGCTTGACACTAGTTGATGATCAATCACAAATCACTCGGGAAGCCTTGCGAGTTATGCAGACTAACGCGCTATTTGGATTAGTATTTGTCCTTATCGTTACTTGGGCATTTTTAGGACTGCGTATCGCTGTCCTGACCACTATTGGTATTCCTTTTACCCTCGCAGGTACGTTTTGGATACTTTCGAATCTTGAGCAAAGCTTAAATGTCTCCGTTTTACTCGCGATCGTGATCGTGTTGGGTATGCTAGTGGATGACGCGATCGTGGTTGTTGAAGCCATATATCAAAGACTTATTCATGGTATGGACGCGATCAACGCCGCATTAGGAGCTCTCAAGGAGGTATTTGCACCGGTCACTACCGCTGTACTTACAACCATGGCAGCCTTTCTTCCACTCATGCTACTCCCTGGAATTCTTGGCGACTTCATGCTCGTTATTCCTTTAGTTGTCTCCATCGCACTAGCGATTAGCTTGATAGAAGCATACTGGATGTTACCTTCACACATCATAGCATTGCACACCAATTTTGATCGTCCATCCCGCATCCACGAAATCCGTAAACGAACAACTCATTGGATAAAAATTCGATATATCCAATTCCTCGTCAAGGTATTGCGTTATCCCAGTCGGGTGCTCGTAGCAGTTCTGGTACTTATGTTATTGGCAATGGGAATGGTTTCAGGCGGTTTTATCAAAATGGATTTCTTTGCCAGTGATACCCTCCGCCTCATATATGTCAATGTTGAAATGCCACCCTCAACACCACTTCAAAAAACTATGGACAAGGTTCGTGAAATAGAACACCGGGTACGCAAACACATTCAAAACGGTGATTCTCGCGGTATAGTCAGTTATGCAGGCATTTTATATACCGAGATGGATCCTCTTCTGGGTGAATACTATGGTCAAATATTAATCGGACTAAAACCTGAAAAAAAAGGTATGCGATCAGTAGAAAAAATCATCGAGGATATGCGCCACGATGTTACTTCGGTACTCGGCGCTGAAAATATTTCCTTTTTAAAACTGTCGGGTGGCCCTCCCACTGCAAAACCAATTAGTGTAAAAATACGGGGCGATCACTATCCCACACTGCGCAAAGCAGCCGACGACTTAAAACAGATTTTAAGACTTCAATCTGCTTTTCTCGATATCATCGACGATTCCAGCCGAGGAAGACAAGAATTAGTTCTTCATTTGGATAAAGAAGCCATCCTTGAAAGCCAAATTAGTCCAGAAATAATACGCCGTACCCTACGCCTTTTGGTTGATGGAGAAATTGTCGCCGATATGCAGCATGAAGGTGAAAAATTGGAGGTCCGTGTTGTTGCCCGTAATGCATCCTTTCAAACGGTCGATTCTTTATTGGACTACAACCTACCACTTCCTAATGGAGGTTTGATCGCCCTACGAAACTTAGTAGAAGTAGAAAGGATGGAAGGTTTAGGAAACTTGCGCCACTATAATTTTCGACGTACGGTCACGGTAGAAGCAGATTTAGATAAAACCCTTATGGATACCGTCCAAGCTAATAACTACATTAGAGAGGAATGGAAAAAGATCGCTGACCAGTACCCAAATCTCAGCTTGGATTTTACCGGTGAATTCGATGATATACAGGAAAGCCTTGATGCCATTTTGGTACTTTTCTTTTTTGGATTTGGCTTAATGTATTTAATTCTCGGGACCCACTTCAAAAGCTACATTCAACCACTTATGATCTTGTCGGCCATCCCGATGGCTTTCACGGGGGTAACTATTGGTCTACTGATCACCCAAAACCCATTAAGCCTTTTTACACTTTATGGTGTAGTAGCCCTTGCTGGCATCGCTGTTAACGCCGCGATAGTACTAATTTCAGCGGCAAATTCACGATTAAACTCTGGCATGTCGGTCTTGCATGCCACAATCTATGCCTCAAGGAGGCGCGTAGTTCCAATATTAATCACCACTTTAACGACGATTGCCGGACTATTTTCCCTCGCTACGGGCCTCGGTGGAAAATCGCTGATATGGGGGCCAGTCGCGACAGCAATTGTTTGGGGTCTGGTATTTTCATCAACGCTAACGTTGTTAGTCGTCCCTTTACTATATCGCCTCACTATGCCGTTTAGTCACCTTAATCAGAAAAAATGAACCAGTGATAAATTAAAGCTGTTTAAACCACTATCTACAAGGTAGATTTAATATAGACCTCGCCTACGTGGCTGCATTTTCAACGAATTCGTTGGCTTTATTGACAAATTCCCGAAAATTTCCTTTTTTTATGGTCTTTTTCGGGATAATTAACGCTTCGTTAACCCCAACAAAAATAAATGCATGTTTTTTTGTCGCCGCCATTCGTAAAACTTCAGTCCACTGAACGCTATTCTCACCCTGAGGTGAAATTTCGATCAAAACTTTGGGTTCCAAGCGCAGAGTGTACTTACCCAAAATTCTCTCTTTTTCCGAATCTGTATATTTTTTCTTTATTGAATTCAGTACATTCCAACGAATATAAACAGGCACCAACAACCCCCACAACACACCTATCACCGCGATATAAAAAGACGTAAATACATCTTGATAATAAAACCAGTAAAATAGAGCAATAAAAACGATAAGACCGGGAACCCTAGATTGGTTGCGACGAATCGACTGCTCCATCTCCTTGGAATATTGCAGTTGAAATTCATTGAATGCCATTAAATCACTTTCACGCACTTCGTATTGGATTTCAGCCATTTTATTTTTCTTAATTGTTAAAGCTTGTTGGACAATTGCGTACTAGTATACGAAATTTCAATAGGTATTACCCTACTCTTCTTTTGTGAACAACAAGCGGCACACCAAAGTGAATGGTTAATGTTAATATTATTATTGCAAATCATTCTCATTTGCGTTATGATTTAACACCATTAGCACTATCGTTCGATTGATATGTATATTTGTATTTGCAAAAACATTACCGATACACAAATTCGGAACGCTGTATTAAAACGAGAAATTTCCTGTTTGGCGCAGTTATCAAAAGAATACGGGGCCTGCACTCAATGCGGGAAATGCGCCCATAATGCCAAACGTGTCATCAGTGAAAGCCTTAACGAACAAACGTGTCTTGAGCAAAACGGAATTCTCCCTTTCTGATACACACCCCACGATTTGCGACGATATCACAAATTTTTATATAAAAAGCTCAAACCCAACCTCAGAAACTCGCGTCCGCGCCACACATTTCGACTCTGCTCTCACCATACTACCTTCACATGATGGATCGTGTAATGATAGTTCAACTTAATTCCCTATAGTTAACCACGAAAACTAAGACTGGGAATTCACATCGGATTTATAATATCATTAGCAAGTTCGTTCTGACATTATAAGTTTTTACTATGCACCGTTTCGCTATTGTGATCTGGCTTTTTATCCCGGGGATCCTTTTCGCTGAAGACGATCCCGCCCCGCTTCCTTTCCCAGAGGCACCCGACCTTCCGCCACCCCTGGAAAGCGGCGAATCCCTGGACCCCGATATTACCATCATCCGCCGGGGCAAAAAAACAATACAAGAATATCGGGTTAACGGAAAACTCTATATGATTAAAATCGTCCCTGACGCGGGTCCGCCCTATTATTTAGTCGATTCGGATGGCGATGGCAATATGGACGTTAGGCGTAGCGATCTGGAAAAAGGTTTGCAAGTTCCCGAGTGGGTCATTTTTAGTTGGTAATCTGACTTACTTTCGCCAAAATCACTTTTGACAGACAACCCCTCGCCGTCAAATGAACGGTTTCAGTCCGTTCAACATCAATAAAACAAGTATTCGCTATATTTTTCCTGCTTGCCTTTTTTGTCAAACGAAAACACTTCGAAAGGCTCCTTATCACCTCCCATTTCCATACCCGGTGATCCCGTAACCATTCCAGGAACC
This sequence comes from uncultured Methylococcales bacterium, assembly GCA_964653275.1. Lineage (GTDB taxonomy): Bacteria > Pseudomonadota > Gammaproteobacteria > Methylococcales. Next base: position 28,871 of record CAZZET010000024.1, on the reverse strand, counting down.
GTTAAACCAGCCAGATCTGGTTTATCTTTAAGTAATTTTATGATATCCCCAGCCGGAACATGACCTTCGACAATATATCCATTGACAAGAGCGGTATGGCACGAGCCTAGGTGTTGAGGAACGCCTAATTGTCCTTTTATTACGTTCATTTCTTCGGTTTTAATATCCTTTACTTCAAACCCGTGTTTCCTCAGATGATCCAACCATTTGCCACAACACCCACAGGTAGGACTTCGATATACGGTGATCTGTGTAGCCTCGGACAAGGCGGATGTCGGCTTGTCCCAGACGCTTTCCGCCTTTAAGATGGAGGTAAAAAACAAAAAGAAAATTATTATCGGAGATTTAAATTCGATCTTTTTCATTAACATACTCTCTATTCACCATTGATAGTAATAATTACCGATCTGCGCCCTGCATGATTTCGGTGTTCGCCTAAGTATATACCCTGCCATGTACCCAATAACAAAAGGCCATCGGCTATAGGTATGGTTATGCCTGAGCCTAGCACCGACGCCTTAATATGTGCAGGCATATCATCAGCCCCCTCCAAAACATGGCGGTAATAAGGCGCATTTTCTGGTACAAAATGGTTAAAATGGGTTTCAAAATCTTTACGAACGGTGGAATCAGCATTTTCATTTAACGTTAGCGATGCTGATGTATGCTGTATAAAAAAATGAGCCAAACCTATTCGAATCTTCTTAATCTCCAGTATTTCACACAGTAATTCGTCCGTAATCAAGTGAAACCCACGATGCCTAGATCTTAGCGTAATCTGTTTTTGATACCACATTTTTGCAGGAGTTCCCAACCCAAAATTTTTATAACTCAAAATCCCTAAATCCTTGAACTCACAAATTCACGGATAGTTTATAAAGCCCTAATGATATCCTATCGCTATTCAGCATTTTCAAAAACAGTTTAAGCAGTGAGATCGTGTTATGCCATTAGAGCTTTTCCATCCTGCGGTTTCATCTTGGTTTGAACAAACCTTTCAAGGTCCAACCCAGTGTCAGCTACTGGCGTGGCCGGCTATCAAAAACAATAAGCACACGCTAATCGCAGCACCTACCGGATCGGGTAAAACCTTAGCTGCTTTTTTAGCCTCCATTGACGACCTCGTCCGTAAAGGTGAAAAAATGCCTCTGGCTGACGAAACTCACATCGTTTACATCTCTCCTCTTAAGGCCCTCAGCAATGATATACACCGAAACCTTGACCAGCCATTGGAAGGCATTCGATTGAAGCTCTTCGAATTAGGGTATGAGGATGTATGTATTAGAGCCTTTGTCCGTACAGGCGATACCCCTGCATCAACCCGTGCGGCTATGGCTCGAAAGCCGCCACATATTATTGTCACCACTCCTGAATCTTTTTATATCCTGCTCACAAGCGATAGCGGCCGCCGCATGTTAAAAACCGTCAGCACAGTCATCGTTGATGAAATTCACGCTGTCGTGGGAAATAAACGCGGATCCCATCTCGCTCTGAGCTTGGAACGTCTCGAACTCCTTACCGGGCCTAAGCTCAATCGAATCGGACTTTCTGCCACTCAACGACCCTTGGACGAAGTCGGACGCTATCTAGTGGGCGATTTTAAAAATCGCGAAGCATGTGAAACTATTGACATAGGGCATAGGCGCAATCTCGATATAGGTATTGTTGTACCCAGCTCCCCACTGGAAGCTTTGCTTTCCGCACAGCTGGCTAGCGAATTATACGACATGCTTACTACGCTAATCCGTACCCACAAAACCACCCTGATTTTTGTCAATACCCGTCGTATGGCTGAGCGTGTGGCACGTTATTTAAGCGAACGTATAGGTGAAGAAAATGTAACCTCACATCATGGTAGTCTGGCACGAGAGCAACGTTTGTCGGCCGAGTCCAGGCTAAAAGAAGGAAAACTATGCGCCCTGGTTGCCACAGCTTCTTTGGAACTCGGCATTGACATTGGTGATATCGATCTAGTCTGCCAAATTGGTACAACCCGCTCCATATCGACACTGATGCAACGTGTCGGTCGATCAGGGCATCGGTTGAATAGTTTACCCAAGGGTCGCCTGTTCCCCACTAGCCGTGACGAATTAATCGAATGTATTGCACTTGTAGAAGCCGTTCAGCGACATGAACTTGACCTGCTCAACATCCCCTTAAAGTCAAAAGATGTACTCGCCCAACAGATTGTCGCTATGGTTGCCTGCGAAGACTGGAAAGAAGACGCATTGTATGAATGTATTCGCCATGCCTACCCTTACCAAACGTTGAGCAAACATGAATTTAGCGAAATCATCGAAATGCTAGCCAACGGTTTTAATACCCAAAAAGGTCGACGCAGTGCCTATCTGCATCGGGATATCATTAACAAGCAGCTAACAGCCCGTCGGGGGGCACGCTTGACGGCTGTTACCTGTGGTGGAGCAATACCAGATAATGCAGATTACCGAGTGATTCTCGAACCGACAGCAGAATACATCGGAACGGTAGATGAAGACTTCGCAATGGAGAGCCTTCGAGGGGATATTTTTCAACTTGGTAATAGTAGCTGGCGAGTATTAGGGTTGGAAAATGGTGAGTTAAAAGTTGAAGACGCTCAAAACCTACCACCAAGTATCCCATTTTGGTTCGGCGAAGCCCCTGGACGGACTTGGGCACTTTCCAAAGCAGTCTCACGTATTAGGGGAGAAATTGCCGAGCGATGTAATACCCAAAACGTAGACGATAAATCGGCAGTACAGTGGCTCCAAAAACAATTTGGATTAGAATCGATCGTAGCAATTCAAGCTGTGAATTACATTGCGTTAGCTAAAACTACGCTGGGTGTTATCCCTAACTTTGATGATCTTGTCCTTGAACGTTTCTTCGACGAGTCTGGTGGTATGCATTTAATATTGCATGCACCCTTCGGTAATCGTATAAACCGAGCGTGGGGTTTAGCTTTGCGAAAGCGTTTCTGCCGCACGTTCAATTTCGAATTACAGGCGGCAGCAACCGAAAATGCCGTTCTTTTATCGATGGGAACATCCCAAAGTTTTCCACTTGAAGATGTTGCTCATTTTTTATCTCCTAAAACTGTCAAAGACATCCTTATCCAAGCCTTGTTGGATGCACCTATGTTTACCATCCGATGGCGCTGGAATGCTGTTTGTTCTCTAGCGCTCAAACGTTTTTACAATGGCAAAAAAACGCCACCGTATTTACTTCGTATGCAATCAGAAGATCTGATCACCAGTGTATTCCCCAATCAAATGGCATGTTTGGAAAATATAGCAGGTGATCGTGCGATCCCAGATCATCCATTGGTTGCACAAACACTTAAGGATTGTATTTCTGAAGCTATGGACATAGAAGGGTTAATTAGGATTTTGCAACGCCTTGATATAGGAACATTAAAAATCAAGGCTTGTGATCTTGTTGAACCTTCTCCGATGGCTGCGGAAATATTGACCGCAAATAACTATGCCTTTCTGGATGGGGCTCCGGCAGAAGAACGCCGAACACGAGCGGTAGTCAACAGACGTTGGCTTGATCCTCATGACGCATCTGACCTCGGACGCTTGGATAGCAATGCCATTGCCCTCGTCCGTGTTGAAGCTTGGCCGGATGCTACCAATGTAGAAGAACTCTCCGATACTTTATGTACATTGGGATTTATCGATGCAGAAAGCGAAACCACATCTCAATGGCAACCACTTTTTGAGCAACTGGTTAATCTTAGAAGAGCGACTTGCCTGACGTTATGTCAAACAACCCGTCCCAATCAATCCACAAATATAGGAAATAGAGTTTTATGGATTTCCGCGGAACGATTGGCTTTATTTCAAGCGATATATCCAGAATCTGAATTTTGTCCCATTCTCACATTGCCACAAGAATTAACCCGACTGACTTGGAACCGCGATACAGCCTTGACCGAGATTATCCGCGCGCGTCTCGCAGCCTGTGGCCCAGTCCATGCACGGGCCTTAGCTGATAAAATGGCTTTGGACAAAGAATTGATTGATCAGATCCTTATAGCTTTAGAAAATGATGGTTATGTACTGCGTGGCCATTTTACCAGCAACACGGGGGAAACCGAATGGTGTGAGCGAAACTTGCTGGCCCGAATTCACAAGTACACCATTAAATCTCTCCGCCAACAAATTGAACCCGTCCCAACATCCGATTTCTTTCGAATGTTGATTCGTTGGCAACGTTTGGGCTCAAACGACCTTATGGAAGGCGCACAAGCATTGATAGCGATTGTTGAACAAATGGAAGGGTTTGAAACTGCTGCTTCGGCTTGGGAAAGTGAAATTTTTCGCTACCGCCTTAAAAACTATGAACCCTATTGGCTGGATAATTTATGTCAATCTGGCAAAATCGTTTGGGCTCGTTTAACTCCGGGCAAACATGGCAGAAATCCGATTAAATCATCGCCCCTTGCCTTTTTTCCACGAAAACACTGGCAATCCTGGTGTAAAACACAACCTAGTAATCCTTTGGCAGATTTAACTGTTACAGCTGAGAGTGTGTTGGATATTCTTTCCCGACACGGAGCTTTGTTTTTCGATGAAATCCAGGATCAATGCCGAATACTGAAAACACATTTGGAGAATACCCTAGCGGAATTGGTCACGAAGGGCTTAATTAGCTGCGACAGCTTTTCAGGAATCAGAGCGATGTTGGTCTCCGAGCATAAAAAACGTGGCCATTATAAACCGCTTTTTGAAGTTGAGGAGTCTGGTCGGTGGAGCCTACTGAAAAAAAATCGCGACAAGGACACCCTTGGTGAGCAAAATAATCCTGAGCACCGACTTAATAGCTTGGAGCACATCGCCAAAGTCCTACTAAAACGTTATGGGATAGTTTTTCGAGCCTTACTTACTCGAGAAAGCCTGGCTCCCTCTTGGGGAGACCTTCTACAAGTTTATCGACGATTGGAAGATCGTGGTGAAGTTCGAGGCGGGCGTTTTGTCAGTGGTCAATACGGTGAACAATTCGCCCTAACCGAAGCCATCGAATTGCTAAGAAAAACATCAAAGCAACCGATCGACGAATTCCTAATAATCAACGCATGTGACCCCTTGAATCTGGTCGGTATAATTATGCCTGGCACCCGATTAGCTGCACTATCTGGAAACAAGATCTTATTCGAGAATGGTGTACCTATCGCGACCCAAACCGGTAAGCAAATCCACTATTTGAAAAAACTTAACAAAAATCAAGAATGGGCTATTAAACAACGGCTTGTCCGCCGCATTGAACCATTAGTAAAACAATCGATAAATGAAAATTTAGTCCCCTAAGAATTAGTTTTAGATACAACACACTGTTGGCAAACTTCTTTTTTTTATACTAGAGTTTTATTAATAACAATAACTTAATGACCAATCAGTATGAGGGAAAAAATGTATCTCACCAGAAAACACTATCGCAAACAATTCACCTCCGCAGGCCGTATGGTTGTACACGGGGGTCTCCTGAAACTCACAACTATGGATATTTCCATCGGAGGTACTAAAGTGCATCTCAATGTAAATCCACAAATGGATGATGCCACATCGGTGGATATATTTTTGGATGATTTAGAAGTAAAAGGACAAGCTGTATCGGTTTGGTCCAAACCCGATGAAGATGGGGGCTGTTATATGGGTTTAAAGTTTGAAAAGATGGCTGGAGACGCAGAAAATAAACTCCGGTATTGTTAGCCCACATTTCTCGTATGCTTTCTACTGCCGAAAAGCAATATAACCACTTATTATCGGAACTTACAAAATCTAGTGAAATATTTGGGGACTCAGTTATGGAAAGCTCCCCCAATACCACTGGTACTGGTAATAGCGTTTTTATGCTTGCAAGCTAATGCGGAATCTTCCATTGTTAAAATTAGTGAATTCTCGTCTGGAGAACTGAGTCACTGGGAACCTAAGGTTTTCAAAAACCTCACCCATTATCAAATCGTCGAAGAAAACAACCAAAAATTTCTTCAAGCTACGAGTAACACATCGGCTTCGGGACTATATCGGATATTACGTATTGATCTGGATAAGACCCCTTACCTAAATTGGTCATGGCGTATTAAAAATACTCTGGGTCCACTGAACGAACAGCATAAATCTGGTGATGATTACGCTGCCCGAATCTATGTCATTGTTAGCGGCGGGTTTGCGTTCTGGCGAACCAAAGCACTTAACTACGTTTGGTCCAGCAGTTCGCCAAAAGGAACCGTCTGGCCTAATGCTTTTGCCGGTGATAATGCAATGATGTTGGCCCTACGTTCACCCGAAGATTCTGTCGGATTGTGGTGTTTTGAAAAACGCAATGTAAAACTCGATCTGGCTAGATTTTTTGGCGAAAACATCCGTTACATTGATGCAATAGCACTTATGACCGATACCGACAACTCTCAAGGACGCGTTACTGCTTATTATCGTGAAATCAGCTTCTCCGCTCAATAGTAACTAAACCAAACGATCTTATTTACCGGGATCCCTCCATGCCTGATTTATTATTCGCCCAAGAATATTATGCTAAAACATTCTACGAAGCTTTTTTCTGGCTAAAGATATTTTTCAAAAAGTATCCTGTATGAGAATCGTTATACTTGGCAACTTGTTTCGGTGTCCCCTCAGCAATGACACGGCCACCTCCATCTCCACCTTCAGGTCCTAAGTCTATAACCCAATCCGCGGTTTTAATGACATCAAGGTTATGCTCGATTACAATCACGGTATTACCATGGTCCCTAAGCCTGTGGAGAACATTAAGCAACTGCTGTATATCATAAAAGTGCAATCCACTAGTTGGTTCATCCAGAATATAGAGAGTTTTCCCTGTATCCCGTTTTGATAGTTCCCTTGCCAGTTTAACCCGTTGAGCCTCTCCACCCGACAGGGTCACTGCATTCTGGCCCAGCGTAATATAGCTTAAACCAACATCCATCAAAGTCTGTAATTTCCGGGAAACAACAGGAATTGCACTGAAAAAGGCTGCGGCTTCTTCCACAGTCATCGCTAACACCTCACTAATCGCCTTACCTTTATACCGAATATCTAAGGTTTCGCGGTTATAGCGTTTGCCGCTACAAATATCGCATTTTACGAATACATCAGGTAGAAAATGCATTTCAACCTTGATTACACCATCCCCCTTACACGCTTCACAGCGACCACCCTTGACGTTGAAACTAAAGCGCCCTGGTGTATACCCACGTGATCTTGCCTCCGGTGTAGCGGAAAAAAGCTCCCGCATTGGTGTAAATAAACCAGTATATGTGGCAGGATTTGATCGTGGTGTCCGGCCGATAGGACTCTGATCGATATCAACGACCTTATCAAGAAGTTCAAGATTCCCAATACAGTTGCAATCTGCAGGCATCACACTAGCACCATTGAGTTCCCTAGCGACATAACGATACAAAGTATCATTGACGAGCGTAGATTTTCCCGATCCTGAAACGCCGGTAACGCAAGTAAAACGACCGATAGGGATATCAACATTAATATTCTTTAAATTATTTCCGCTGGCATTTTTGATCTGGAGTTTGTGTTCAACATTCTTGTTATCAGATTTTGCGGGAATTGCTATTCGTTTGCGCCCCGACAAATACTGACCCGTTATCGAGCTTTCATGTTTTGCTAATTCTTTTGGTGTCCCCTGAGCAACGATATGTCCACCATGGACACCCGCACCAGGGCCAATATCGACTACGTGTTGAGCCGCGTTGATGGTTTCCTCGTCATGCTCGACCACGATGACGGTATTTCCTAAGTCGCGTAGTTGTACCAACGTATTCAGTAATCGTTGGTTATCTCGCTGGTGTAATCCAATAGAAGGTTCGTCCAACACATACATCACTCCCACAAGCCCGGCGCCAATTTGACTGGCCAATCTTATACGCTGAGCTTCACCGCCTGATAATGTATCCGCACTTCTATCCAGAGAGAGATAATCTAATCCCACGTTCACCAAAAACTCAAGACGGCCTCGAATTTCCTTGGTAATTTTGGCAGCGACCCCTCCTCTTTTTCCAGGTAAACGAAGGTCGCGAAAAAATTCCAAAGATCGTCGGATCGGTAATGCAGTAATTTGGTTTAGGGCTCTATCACTAATAAAGACGTGGCGTGCAGATCGATTTAAGCGAGCCCCATCACATTCATCGCATGCCTTTCTGGACAAGAATTTGGCTAGTTCGTCACGAACCATACTCGAATCAGTTTCCCGATAGCGCCGTTCCATATTGGGCAGAACACCTTCGAAACGATGCCGACGAGTTCGTGTAGTGCCACGACTAGTTAACATTTTGAAGGCGATGACCTCTTTACCGCTCCCGTACAAAATAATATTTTGATTCCCCTCAGACAGTTGAACAAAGCGATCTTCGGGATCAAATCCATAGTGGCTGGCAAGCGAGCAGATGAGCTGATAATAGTAAGCATTGCGGCGGTCCCAACCCCGAACGGCACCTCCAGCCAAACTCAGTTCGGGATTATGCACAACCAAGCTTGGATCAAAAAATTGTTTTACCCCCAAACCGTCACAACTCGGGCAAGCACCCTTAGGATTATTAAAAGAAAAAATACGAGGTTCAAGTTCGCTTAATGAGTAACCACAATGCTTACATGCGTATTTACTGGAGAAAACCAACTCGGATTCCGGATTGTCCATCGACACAACCAAAGCGACTCCATCAGCTAGACGCAAGGTGGTTTCGAATGATTCCGATAACCGAAGCGCCAAGTCATCACGAATTTTAAACCGGTCTACGACTGCTTCGATGGTATGCTTTTTCCTGAGATCCAAAGTAGGAGGATCATCCAACTCGTAAATCTCCCCATCGATACGGGCCCGAATAAATCCTTGAAGGCGGAGATCATCAAGCACTTGGACATGCTCTCCTTTTCGTTGATTTATTATCGGCGCCAATAACATCCACCGCGTCCCGGGATCCAAAGCCAATATATGATCGGTCATTTGACTTGTAGTCTGCGCTTCCAAGGAAGTACCATGATCTGGACAACGGGGTTCACCAACGCGCGCAAAAAGCAGACGAAGATAATCGTAAATTTCAGTGATGGTACCCACGGTTGAGCGTGGATTATGAGACGTCGATTTTTGTTCGATAGAAATAGCTGGGGAGAGCCCCTCTATGTGGTCTATATCCGGCTTCTCCATCATTGAAAGAAATTGACGCGCATACGCCGACAAGGATTCGACATAACGCCGCTGACCCTCGGCATAAATCGTATCAAAAGCGAGCGACGATTTGCCAGAACCAGAAAGTCCAGTTATTACAATCAGCTGATTACGGGGTAGATCAAGATCGATATTTTTTAAATTATGGGTTCGAGCCCCTCTGATCCGGATCGTTTCCATGTTAAATTTCGACTCAACAAATAACCTGCTACTATAAAAGGTTTTAGGGTCATATGGCAAAGGAGAATCAGGCATTGAACCAGCCCCAAGATATTACCAGCTCCATGAGCCGCGTTGAAAGACGGGCAAGTATCGGTTTATCCAGTATTTTTGCATTACGAATGTTAGGATTATTTATGATCCTTCCAGTGTTTTCTCTGTTAGCAGAAGATCTAACTGAAACAACGCCGTTTCTTATTGGCGTTGCCATCAGTATCTATGGTCTAACGCAGGCCATATTTCAAATTCCTTTTGGAATGCTATCGGATCATATCGGCCGCAAGCCTGTAATCGCAGCTGGCTTGTTGATTTTTGCCCTAGGTAGTTTGCTTGCTGCTTTTTCAGATTCCATCTATGGCGTTATCTTGGGCCGCGCGCTCCAAGGTTCTGGTGCAATCGCATCTGCGATCATGGCCCTGGCTGCGGATTTAACCCGAGAAACCCACCGAACCAAAGCCATGGCCATGATCGGAATTAGCATTGGCTTTTCTTTTGCTATCGCCGTTGTTTTGGGACCTGTCGTTGGGCATTGGAGCGGAATTCAAGGTGTATTTCTGGTTACCGCAATATTGGCACTTTTCGGCATTGCCGTATTGTTTTGGGTAGTACCTAAACCCACGAAGTGCAGCTTTCACAGAGATACCGAACCCGTTCCAGCTAGGTTCAAGCAGGTCTTGAAAAATCCCGACCTACTACGACTGGATTTCGGTATTTTTACTTTGCACCTTATTTTAACCGCAAGCTTTGTCGTTTTGCCTCTTATCCTACGCAATTTAGGGGTTGAAGGCGACAAACACTGGATGATATACCTACCTGTACTCGTGCTGTCAATGGCAGCCTGTATTCCCTTTGTGATTATTGCCGAGAAAAAAAGGAAGATCAAAACAGTGTTTCTAGTAGCAATATCAGTAGTGGTTCTTGCAGATTTAGGGATCTTCCAATTCTCCGAGAGTTTAATGGCCACCGTAGGATTCCTTTTTTTATTCTTTACAGGATTTAACCTCCTAGAGGCAACGTTACCTTCACTTATTTCTAAGATTGCTCCAGCAGATTTAAAAGGAACTGCTATTGGGGTATATTCCACATCGCAGTTCTTCGGAGCTTTCTTAGGAGGATTATGTGGTGGTTGGATCTACGGCAATCTTGGGCTCGAAAATGTTTTTTTATTTTGTACATTAGCTGCAATTATTTGGTTTCTTGTAGCGTTGAGCATGAACTCACCCAAACACCTCAGCAGCCTATTGCTTTCTGTTGGATCATTAAAAGAGCATGAAGCTGTACTAATGTCCAAACAGATCACCGAGATCGAAGGTGTTGCGGAAGCGGTGGTATTGGCGGATGATGGTGTAGCCTATTTAAAAGTTGATAATACTCAGTTAGATCGAGAAAGGTTGTTTAGCCTTGTACCTCAATCCGTTGAGTTTTAGGGTAATGTTCCGGCACAGCAGCGGATACCAGAAATTAAGAGATGGAGAGGAAATAGATATGGATTACTACATATTCATTAGAATAAATCTAAGCTCTGATCAGGGTCCCTTTACACTGTGAACGGTTGTGTTTTTTAATAGCTATGGAGAATGAAGAATGGCAGGTAGAGGGGTCAACAAAGTAATCCTCATCGGTAATTTAGGAGCGGACCCCGAGGTCCGGTACATGCCTAATGGGGGAGCGGTTTGTAATTTTAACGTTGCCACATCGGAAACATGGAAAGACAAACAAACAGGAGAACAACGTTCCCAAACAGAGTGGCATAGGATAACGATGTATCGCCGTTTAGCGGAAATCGCTGGAGAATACCTCAAAAAAGGCAGTAAGATATATTTGGAGGGGCGTTTGCAGACCCGGAAATGGCAGGGTCAAGATGGCCAAGACCGCTTTACAACGGAAATTGTAGCAAATGAAATGCAAATGCTTGATAGTCGAGGCGGCGGTACAGCTGATTTTGACAGCAGTGCACCTAGTAGTTTTGAACAACCCGCGCAGTCGGCGCCAAGGCAGTCTGGACCGAACCCAACTGCGCCCGGTACTGAACCAACCCAAAATACAAGCGGCTTCGATGATTTTGATGATGATGTTCCTTTTTGATTGAGCACTCCATCAATATAGGGATATGTGGAAAACCGGAATAATCATTGTGTTCTATTTCTAGCCACCGCTTTTGATTAGGTTTTTAGCATAGATGGGCTAAAGGGAAACTAGGTTATCTACCTTATTGGTGGAACACAAAACTTTCTGGATTGTAGGTTAAACTCCTGCATAGCTTCGATATCAACAGCGAGGAGTAGATCTCATCAAAATTAAGGAGACGCAACATGACCGAGATTTCATCATCCGCACCCATCTCTGCCAAACGTATTAAGCGAGCGGATGAATATTACGACAACCATTTGGGCGGACAGCGCAACTGGTACAGCAATAAGGCGGCTAGTTCCAAAAAATGGAGCCAAGTACTCAGTGTGACGGTAATCACCGCTGGTGCATTGGTCTCTTTTGTACAAATCTTTGCTGTTGAAACTGGCGCGCTCTGGACCACTCTATTGACCGCCTCACTCGGTGTATTGATTACAGTGGCTAAAGGAGTTGACCGCATCAACAAATTTGAAGAGACTTGGGTCGGTTATCGTAAAGCCTCTGAAAGCATGAAACGGGAGTATCGCCTGTACATAAATAGTGCCGGCGGTTACACCGCCATCGCTGACGAGGAAGCCGCTTTCCGACACTTTGTGGAACAGGTGGAGCAAATTATTGCCGAAGAGCAGCAGATTTTTTGGCAGAGTCGAGACGAAAGCGATTTAAGCAAAGAGAATCTCTTGGAGAATAGCAATAAACAGCCGTGAAAAGGACAACAATTCTGTGATTGTACTCTTGCCAGAGCAGCTAGCGATCGTTTTCATCGCCTCAGTATTTCGTTCGGCTATCAGAATTCTCGGACAGTTTCTAGTCTGCTAATTTCTTCGAAAGTTTTTCTTCCAACACCAATACTTTCTGTTCCAGTGACTCCAATTTCAACCGTGTTCGCGCCAACACCGCTTTTTGAACATCAAACTCCTCGCGGGTAACCAATTCCATTTTTGCGAGTGCACTTTGAATGATCGTGCGAAAATTTCTTTCGAATTCTTGTCGCGCGCTAGTAAACCCAGATGGCATCAAATCGGCAAAACGCCTAGCCAAATCATCGAGTGATTGCGTATCAATCATATTTTATGATTAGTTTGTCTAAAATTGAGTAGTAGATAGTAGCAAATAAAAAAAAATGGCGCATTACCTTTTCCGGCTATAGATGACATTCGATAAAGTAAGAACAAAAGCCGATTTTTTTTACCTTCAACTTGCTTTTTTTTTGACTAAATGTTTAGGTAGTGGGAGGAAGCCAACAATAAATGTTTCAATCAAGAGGAGGAATATTAATGAAATTAGTCACGGCAATATTGAAACCGTTTAAACTGGATGATGTGCGGGAAGGATTGTCGGAAATAGGCGTCGCTGGGGTCACGGTAACCGAGGTCAAAGGGTTTGGCAGACAAAAGGGTCATACAGAACTATATCGTGGTGCAGAGTATGTGGTGGATTTTCTACCTAAGATCAAACTGGAAGTAGCTGTGGACGACGACAAATTGGATGAAGTGCTTGAAACAATTAGCAAAGCCGCCAATACAGGCAAGATTGGTGATGGGAAAATTTTTGTAGCAAGCCTTGAACAGGTAATTCGTATCCGCACAGGTGAATCTGGAGTCGAAGCACTGTAAACGAAAGACACCCCGTGACGTTGTAGGGAAAGCTTAATATTTACCGTGGATTTACTGGAAAGCTTGGATCTTGCCCTTCACAATGAAGCCGGTTTTAACTGATGTGATATTAAATACGATATGCTAAAGGAAACTCAAGCGTGTCTGTTCGTATAAGATTCACTCTTTCGAGTTTTTAGTATGTCTGTAATCTATCCAATGCGAATTCTATGACAGGCGCTACAGCGCCTGTTTTCGTTTTCTCCGCTCCAGGTCCCCACCAGCAAAAAATCATCAACCTTCTAAGCCGTGTAGTTAAAATTTGATGTATCCCCGCGAAAAAGATTTAAAAGGATGGGATTTTAGAGCGCGTGGAGCCAAATTAACTTTAGGCCACACAACAACGTAGCTATTGGGGATGAACACAAAAACAAGTAATTTGTCCCAACAGACGCCCATGATGCAGCAATATCTCCGCATCAAAACTGAATATCCCGATAAGTTATTATTTTACCGAATGGGTGATTTCTATGAGCTATTTTTCGAAGATGCTCGTAAAGCCGCTAGATTAATAGATCTTACTCTCACCAGTCGGGGAAAATCCGGAGGCCACCCCATACCAATGGCAGGGCTTCCATACCATGCTGTCGAAGGATATTTAGCTAAACTTTTACGACTTGGCGAATCAGTGGCTATATGCGAGCAGATCGGTGATCCCACAACCACAAAAGGTCCAGTCGCCCGAGAAGTTGTACGAATTGTCACTCCTGGGACGGTTACAGATGACGCTTTACTCAAAGAACGCGAAGCAAGCTTACTCGTCGCAATATTTCAAAGTGGAGAGTTTTTCGGAATTTCGAGTCTTGAGTTATCTTCAGGCCAATTTACCTTACAAGAAGTCGAAACTGAAGAGGATTTGCTCAGCGAAATTGAACGCCTGAATCCGGCCGAATTACTCTTCAATGAAGATTGGAAACTACCGACATCGGTGGTCAACCGAAGTGGTCTGTGCGCAAGACCGTCTTGGCATTTCGAGTTTGATGTCAATCTCCAAATTCTATTGCGCCAATTTGGAACTAAGGACTTAAAAGGCTTTGGGTGTGAATCCCGACATATTGCGATCTCAGCAGCAGGTTGTTTATTACAGTACGTCAAGGAGACTCAAAAAAGCGCCCTACCACATATTCAATCAATCAAGGTAGAAAGTGGGAAAGATTATATTATTTTAGATGCTGCTACCCGGTGTAATTTGGAAATTGACCGGCATCCATCAGGGCGGACGGAATATACGCTGTTTGGTGTTTTAGACCAGAACGCAACTTCGATGGGAAGCCGATTGTTACGTAGATTGATCCATCGCCCTATCCGTGATCATCGGCAATTAGAGCAGCAGCACCAAAGCATCTCCGCGCTGATCGAAAACAATAGATATCATGACTTGCATCAACTCTTGCGACAAATCAGCGATATTGAACGTATTACAACACGTATTGCGCTTAAATCGGCCCGTCCTCGAGATCTAGTTCTTCTTCGGCAATCACTAAGTGTCTTACCAGAGCTCAATAAAAAGCAAAAAGACATCGATGACCCATTTATTCACAAACTTCGTTTACAAATCGGAGAGCACCCAGAAATTCATACATTGCTCCAAAAAGCTATTGTGGAAAACCCACCCGTAATGATCCGAGACGGTGGCGTAATTGCTCCAATGTACGATGAAGATTTGGACATATTGCGTGACATGAGTCAAAACGCTAACAATTTTCTTGTGAAATTGGAGCAAATGGAAAGGGAGCGGACCGGGATAACGACGCTAAAAGTTAGTTATAACCGCGTTCATGGATATTACTTGGAAGCCCCCCGCTCACAAGCGGATAAAATTCCCGAACACTACACCCGCCGACAAACCTTAAAAAATGTAGAACGCTATATAATCCCGGAGCTAAAAGATTTTGAGCAACAAGTGTTAACAGCCCGCGAAAAAGCATTAGCCCATGAAAAAGCTTTATTTGAAACTCTACTAATCAAATTAGGTTCACAGGTTACATTACTTCAATCATGTGCAGCAGCCCTAGCTAAACTGGATGTTTTAGTCAATTTTGCAGAGCGTGCGGAAACATTGAATCTAGCCTGTCCTATTTTTCATGATCATCCTGGTATTAATATTACTGATGGCCGGCATCCAGTTGTAGAATACGTTTCTAGTGAAACCTTTGTACCAAATGACCTTAGTCTGACGTCCAGGGATCGAATGCTGATTATTACAGGTCCAAATATGGGTGGCAAATCAACTTATATGCGGCAAACAGCATTGATAGTTTTAATGGCCCATATCGGATGTTTCGTGCCAGCTAAAACAGCTGAAATAGGCGAAATTGACCGAATTTTCACACGTATCGGAGCATCCGACGACCTCGCTGGTGGCCGATCTACCTTTATGGTGGAAATGTCCGAGACAGCCAATATATTGAACAATGCAACAAAAAACAGTTTGGTACTAATAGACGAAATTGGTCGTGGAACGAGTACCTTTGATGGCTTATCCCTGGCGTGGGCTTGCGCTGAATGTTTGGCGGCAGACATTAAAGCATATACGTTATTCGCGACCCATTATTTTGAATTAACAATTTTGGCCGACAATGATATCGGCATTCAAAATGTTCATCTAGATGCAATTGAACATGGGGAAAAAATCGTTTTTCTCCATTCTGTAAAAAATGGGCCCGCAAATCAAAGTTACGGTCTTCAGGTGGCCGCATTGGCTGGAATTCCCCGCAAAACCATCAAACAAGCCAAAACTAAAATGGAAGCGCTGGAAAACAATACCCACGAACTTCACCAAAAAACCGTCAGGGAAAACATTCAACTGGACCTTTTTACATCGCCGAGCTTTCATCCAGTAATAGACCTAATAGCAAAAATCGATCCTAACGATCTATCGCCTCGAAGAGCATTAGAAATTCTCTTTGAGCTTAAGCAACTCGCGCCTGATTAATAGGATTTCATGAAGGACGATCATCCAAAAAATATGGATCATTTTTTCGATTCGAGAAGTTTAATTAGTTTGTCGGCTGGAAGATAACCTGGCCATGTCTGTCCATCACCAAACACAATCATTGGCGTTCCTCTCGCACCTAAAGCACTACTGAGCGCCATATGTTCTAATACAGGATTTTTGCAGGTTTTGGTTTCTACGGATCCACCTTGTTTGGCCGCAGTCAACGCTTTGTTCCGATCATCCGCACACCAGACCGATACGGCTTTTTTGTAGGAGTCTGAATCTTTGCCTGCACGGGGGAAAAACAGATATTGTATGGAAATTCCACGTGCTAAATATTGATCGATTTCCGAATGTAGTTTTCGACAGTAGCCGCAATCAATATCGGTAAAAACCGACACAACATGCTTAGGTTTTTCAGCCTTAAATACAATCATCTTGTCCAACCCGACTTTGTTGATTGCACTCGCACGGGCACCCGCAACCTTTGGTTCGGTAAGATCCTTTTTTGTTTTGAGATCCCTCAAATTCCCTTGGAGGAGATACCGGCCATCGTCAGAAACGTAATATAACTGTGGACCAATGAATACTTCGTAAAGACCTTTAACGTCTGAGGGTTGAATGGTATCAACCTTAATTCCTGGATAAGCAAGTTCGATTGAATTTTTTATAGCGTTTTGATCTGCTAGCACCGTAGATCCAAACACAGAAAAATATAAAATTGAGCAGAATTTTAACAAAGGATTTTTCATAAGTTCATATATTATCAATGGTTAGAAATCTCTCCACTAAGAAGAACCGTGACAGGCTAAAGACATTTTAATCTACGAGGCAAAGCAAACCTTTTTAAGGACATATTTACCTAGACCGGATTTTGAGCAGTGAAACAGGCCCCAATACGATAAGACATAGGGGAATATCGCGTCACCATGATTGGACAACAGGCCAAAAAGGAATTTTCTTAATAACTTTACTATTCCCAAACCGGCAACTAGGCCAGTAATCGTTCTATATCCAGGAAAAAGGCAAGCCCCATTAATGAAACCAAAAGAGCAATTCCAACCTGTTGACCCATCAATTGAGCATTCTCTGATACGGGACTACCCTTAACCGCTTCAATAAGAAAAAATAATAAATGCCCACCATCTAACACAGGAATTGGTAAAAGGTTGAGGACACCTAAACTGATACTCACAAGCGCCAAAAACTTACAAAACTGTAAAACCCCGACACTAGCTGATTGTCCAGCATATTGAGCAATACTGACCGGACCACTCAAGTTTTCGACTGAAGCCCTACCCACCAGCATTTTACCAACCATATTTAAAGTCAAAATCGAGAAATCAACCGTTCTGGCAACGGCTGCTCTAAAGCCATCTAAAAGATCTAAGCGATATTCTACTTGAGTCTGCTCGAAAAGCTCGGGGGGTACCATCACACTCGCTCCGATTCTACCCACACTTGTATCGCCAGATACTATTGCTTCTGGATGTAGGACAATAGGTAAGTTAACCCCATCCCGCTCAATAATTACATTTAAATCAACATCAGGATGGCCACGGACATACTCTACCCAACTTGTCCATGTATTTATCTTCACTCCATCCGCACTAAGAATCAGGTCATTCTTCCGTAACCCCGCCTTGGCTGCCGGACCACCACTTTGTACCGAATCAATTTTGGGTGATAATACTGGTTCCCAAGGGGTGAAACCTAATTGCTCTTTCAATAACTCCGGCTTATCTCGAATCTTCAATGGAACAGATAACATTCTAGTAACAACTTGTCCGGCTTCCGTTTTGACATCAACTTTGATGTCACTCTGTTCTAAAATCATAATGAGCAAGCGACTCATAGCAGCGTTCCATGTAGGCGTTTTCTCGTCGCCGATTTTCAAAATTTCGTCGCCTTCCCTGAACCCCGATTGAGCCGCCAATGTGCCAGAATTTATTGGCCCCAAATTCGGGCGTATCCCAATCTCTCCTGTGCAGAAAACAATCCAATAAAGTAGCACTGCCAATAATAGATTAAAAACCGGGCCCGCCAATACAATAGCAGTGCGAACTAAAAGCGATTGACGATTAAAGGCATGCGGTAAATCCGCCGCCTCGACTTCACCTTCCCGTTCGTCAACCATTTTTACGAACCCACCTAGAGGCACCGCAGCCAAAATAAATTCAGTTGAGTCTGGGTTTTTCTGGTACGAACCCAGTTTTTTACCAAAACCAATCGAAAAACAAATGACCTTTACACCTAATCTACGAGCAACCCAAAAATGGCCAAACTCGTGGATGGTAATTAATACACCAAGTGCTAGAACAAAATAGAATATGGTGTGCGCAACATCACCCATTTAACAATACCTTAAAGAGAATTAATAAATTTGTCTGAAATTTGTCTGGCTTTCTGATCCGATTCAAGAACCATTTCGAGGCTATCCGCCGAGTTTTGCGGAAATAAGCCTAATGTATGATCAACGGAATTGGCAATTTCGCTAAAACCGATCCGTCGTTCTAAAAATGCCGATACCGCAATTTCATTCGCCGCATTGAGTACCGTTGGCATAATCCCACCTTCTCTAACGGCCTGCCGTGCAAGCCTTAAACAAGGAAACCGTATTTCATCCGGAGGCTCAAAATCCAAACGTTGGACGTCAAGAAGGTTTAAAGGTTCCGCACCCGATTCAAAACGATCCGGCCAAGCTAAAGCGTGGGCAATAGGAATCCGCATATCAGGATTACCCATTTGCGCTAAAACCGTTCCATCGACATAATCCACCATGGAATGGATAACACTTTGCGGGTGAAGTACCACCTCTATATTATCGTCGGAAAGCGAAAATAAAAGGCAGGCTTCAATTAGTTCCAACCCTTTGTTCATCATTGTAGCCGAATCCACCGATATTTTTTTACCCATCTCCCAATTAGGATGGGCGACAGCCTGCTCGGGCGTGACGTTAACAAGTTGGTCCAACGGAATTGTACGAAAAGGTCCACCTGATGCTGTCAATAAAATACGCCTTACTGTCTTGGAAGTGTACCCAGCACAATAGTTTGCCGGCATGCACTGAAATATCGCATTATGTTCACTGTCAATAGGTAACAATTGCGCACCAGATCGGGTAATAGCCTCCATAAAGAGGATGCCAGACATGACAAGAGCTTCTTTGTTAGCCAGCAATATGGTCTTACCAGCACGAGCTGCCGCCAATGTCGGCATCAAACCCGCAGCACCCACGATTGCCGCCATCACCGAATCGACCTCGGACAGTTGTACGACTTCTTCGAGTGCCGGGGACTCCGACAATACTGTTACATTAAAAATTGAAGAATCTTTCAATCGTTGATTTAGGATTTGCGCCTGTTTACTATCGACAACAACCGCATAATCAGGTTTATGTACCAAGCATTGCCTAAATAATTCTTCGGCATTTTTGTGTGCAGTAAGAGCAACCACACGATAGCGGTCAGGATGTCGCGCAATGACATCTAATGTGCTAATACCAATGGAACCTGTAGACCCTAAAACACAAATACCTTTCACAGATAATTTTCACTCATTAAAACGAGACCCAGATAAAAGACCGGCACAGCAGCAATCATACTATCTATGCGATCAAGCATTCCGCCATGTCCAGGCAACATCCGGCCACTGTCTTTTACTCCTCGCCATCTTTTTAACAAACTTTCGAACAAGTCACCGCTGACGGAAAACATCACGGCCAGTAACGATAGCATTATAAAATCCACAGTTCTTTGTCCACTAAAACCTAGTAACTGACATGCCACACCGGTGTAAAGAACCGTAACAGCAAGTGCACCATACAAACCAGCCACAGTTTTCCCAGGGCTTATTTCGGGAGACAATTTTGTTCTTCCCCAACGCTTTCCAGCAAAATACGCCGCGATATCAGCAAACCAGATCATAAAAAGGAAAAATAGAATGGTGTCGGTACCGTAAAAATATAACCGAGTCATGTAAACACAAGCAGTTACCAATACGAACCAACCCACAAATATTTTTGTTCTTCGCTTAGGTTTCAGTTTCAACATTTTTCCCGGAAAATGTTTCAATACTACACTAATGAAGATCCACCAAATGACTGCAGGGATAACGATCCAATCAATCACTCCCGAATATTCGATTAATTGGGTTGTTTCCATTAACTTTGAAATCAAATCGATCAACTCAGACCAAGCATACAACGAGAATATACCTAAAGCAGTTGCGCCAACAAATACGACACGAAGAACAGTGGATTTCACACCCGCTAAATCTGACCACTCCCACGCAGCCAATAACATGACTATACCAATGAAGAGTGCGTAAAATTCATACGATGATTTTAATATGATAAGAATAACTAAAGGCGTCAGAATAATGGCTGTCAGAATTCGGTATTTGAGCATTTTTTGTTTTTCTTAAATGAATTCAATTGAAGAATCTTGTTATATTGTGATTTATCCAGCTTTTGATTCAATTTGATCGCCGGTATAGCCAAATCGCCGTTCCCGTCTGGCGTAATCATCTAAAGCCAGTTGCAACTCGTTCTCATCAAAGTCCGGCCATAAGGTAGGTGTGAAATAAAGCTCTGTATAAGCCAATTGCCACAACATGAAATTACTAATTCTTTGTTCTCCACCGGTTCGCACAAATAGATCCGGTTCTGGAAGATCAGAAAAAGACAAATTTGATTGGAAATCTTCATCGGAAATTTCCGCGGCCTTTAATTCCCCGCATTCCACTGATTGAGCAAGTTTTCGAAAGGATTCCACTATATCCCACCGACCACCGTAATTGGCTGCAATGACTAATGTCAAACTCGCACCATTTTTGGTTATTTCCTCAGATTCGGATATCTTCGACTGCAAGCGTGGCGAAAAGGCACTACGATCGCCAATAAATTTCAATCGAACACCTTTTTTTAATAGCTTAGCGGTCTCACGCTTCAATACCAACGAAAACAAATTCATAAGGAGCGCCACTTCCTGTGGCGGTCTTCGCCAATTTTCACTGCTGAATGCGAATAATGTCAGCACATTAATTCCATTGTCGACGCAATATTCAACAGTTTTTCGTACTGATTTTACACCAGCATGATGTCCTGCTACCCGAGGCAATTTCCGTTGCTTAGCCCACCGTCCATTGCCATCCATAATAATTGCGATGTGCTTGGGTAAACTTCCGTTTTTTCGGAAACCTTTTTCTTTCATTTAAAATTTTCAGGAATCTTCAGAGAATTTTGATCTACCTTAGCCGAACAAATGTAACCCACTAAATTTCCGAGCTCTATATGAAAAATCAAGGTTTAAAGATTGCTTGGACAAAATTTTATTAGCTACAAACGATCCGAATAGTCTAATTCAGATCAATTTCGCTAGAACATACCGGCCAGACGGTCTCTCAAATGGAAAGTAAATCCGCCTCCTTTTTTTCTAGAAGAACGTCAATTTCCTTGATGAATTTGTCGGTCAGCTGCTGAACCTTCACTTCAGCATGACGCTCGTCATCTTCTCCAATTATTTTCTCTTTTAATGCTTCCTTGAGTTCAGCATTCCCATCACGACGAATATTGCGAATCGCAACCTTTGCAGTTTCAGCCTCATGTCTCACGACTTTCACTAATTCCCGACGCCTGTCTTCAGTTAGCGAAGGCAAAGGAACTCGAATAACGATTCCTGATGTCGTAGGGTTTAAACCCAAATCTGAGGTCATCAATGCTTTTTCTATGGGTTGAACCATGGTCTTTTCCCACGGAGTGATGCTTAGTGTCCGAGAATCTTCCACAGCAACATTGGCAACTTGACCCAAAGGCGTTTCAGTACCATAGTATGATACATGAACGTGATCCAGCAAACTTGTATGCGCACGACCGGTCCGTATCTTGGCTAAATCGTGCTTTAAAGATTCAACACTTTTCGTCATTCGGGTTGATGCGTGTTTTTGAATATCGTCGATCATGTCACTCTCCGTTATGAATTAACGAACCAACGTTTACCCCTTTCATAAGCCGCATTAATGCACCAGAATCAAATATATTCATCACTCTTAACGGCATATTGTGGTCCCGGCATAGCACTAAAGCAGTGGCATCCATAACGTTTAGTTTTTGATTCAAAGCCTCATCAAACGTAAGGTAAGAGTAAAATTCAGCTTCGGCATCGACCAAAGGATCGGATGAATAAACACCATCCACTTTGGTCGCTTTGATCAGGATTTCAGCTTCAATTTCTACTGCGCGCAAACTCGCAGCAGAATCAGTTGTGAAGAATGGGTTTCCAATTCCAGCAGCAAAAATAACAACACGGCCTTTCTCAAGATGCCGAACCGCACGACGACGGATATAATCCTCGCAGACTTGATGTATCTTAACAGCAGACATAACCCGTACGGGTTGCCCCCGCTTTTCCAATACATCTTGTAACGCAAGTGCATTGATGACCGTAGCGAGCATACCCATATGGTCACCTGTGACACGATCCAATCCTTCTGCCGCTTTTTCCGAACCTCTTATTATATTCCCTCCGCCAATAACCAGTCCTACTTGCACTCCGGCTTGACACAATTCCTGAATCTCTTTTGCTAACCGTGTAGCAGTTGAGGCATCGATACCACTTGGTCCTGAACCCATCAGCGCTTCACCGCTCAGTTTCAGCAAGATTCTACCAAACATTGGGCTACTATCCATTTTTACTTTGATAAGGTGAAACTTAACCGCCGCGCGCCTGTGCCATAACTTCTTCGGCGAAATTTTCCTGCTTTTTTTCTATACCTTCACCAACTTCGAAACGAATAAAACGGATTGCAGTTGCATCGTTTTCCTTTAACAATTGGCCCACATCTTTATCGGAATCCTTAACGAAAGGTTGACCAACCAGTGTAATTTCCCCTAGAAATTTTTTAAGGCGACCCTGTATCATTTTTCCAATGATTTCTTTAGGTTTTCCACTTTGCTCTGCTTGTCCAATCAAGACATCCCTTTCTTTGCTCATTGTTTCAGCTGGAACATTTTTTTCATCAACACAAATCGGGCGACTTGCTGCAATGTGCATTGCTACATCCTTGCCGAGCTGGTCATCACCACCCTCCAATTCCACCAACACTCCTATTCTGGTCCCATGAAGATAGTTTGAAATCAAACCACTGTTTGTTGAATATCGATTAAAACGCCTAATATTAATATTTTCACCTAATTTTGCAACGAGATGCCGTCGCGTTTCTTCTATTGATTCTCCAGAATTTGCCGCAGACGCTGCCAACAACCCATCCACGTCTGAAACTTCTGAATTTAACACTTGGTCCACAACCATATCTGCGAAGCCCTTAAAATCATCGGCTTTGGCAACAAAATCGGTTTCGCTATTAATTTCAACCATCGCTGCTTTTTTACCATCATTACTGATCTTTATAGTAATACAACCTTCAGCGGCGATACGACCTGATTTTTTGTCCGCCTTAGCTAAACCTGATTTACGCATTTCGTTGATCGCAGCTTCTAGATCCCCGTTGCTTTGAACCAACGCTTTTTTACATTCCATCATCCCCGAACCAGTACGTTCGCGCAGCTCTTTAACCATCGCCGCTGAAATCTTCATTACTTTTATCCTCTATTTATCACTTTATAAAATAACATCAAATAGCGTGCTGCAAATACGCCCTATTTTGAATTGACTCTTACTCGGTAGACGTTTCCGGATCTTTGGGTTCTTCGGGACTTGCAGTCAATTCAACAAATTCATCTTCTTCGACTTTAGCATCCACCACGTTCGACTTCCCCTCTAAAATCGCATTGGCAGCATTTTCAATATAGAGCTGAAGTGCACGAATAGAATCATCGTTCCCCGGAATCATATAATCTACGTCAGCTGGCGTGTTATTGGTATCGACAATACCGACGATAGGGATTCCCAGTTTTTTTGCTTCAAATATTGCATTTTTTTCGTACCCAACATCGGTTACGAATAACGCATCTGGAAGTTGAACCATTTCCTTAATACCACCAAGACTTCGCTCAAGTTTCCCCATTTCCCGCATCAACCCGAGCGCTTCTTTTTTGCTAAAACGTTGAGATAAAGAACCATCTGTTTCCATTGTTTCAAGTTCTTTCAGGCGATTTACGGACCGTTTAATGGTTTTATAGTTCGTCAACATTCCACCTAGCCAACGATAATTTACGTAGGGCATTCCACAACGGACAGATTGCTCGGCAATGATTTGTCGCGCCGCTTTCTTCGTCCCTACAAATAAGATATTGCCTTGATTAGCCGAAATTTGGGTAAGGTAAACCATTGCTTCATTAAACATTGGCAACGATTTTTCCAAATTGATGATATGAATCCGGCTCCGGGACCCGAATATATATGGGGCCATCTTCGGGTTCCAGTAACGAGTCTGATGACCAAAGTGCACGCCAGCCTCCAACATCTGGCGCATTGTGACAGCTGTCATAAAATTTTCTCCAAAAATTAGCGCCGCGCTTGCTAACGCTTTTAAAAAACAAAACGCGGCTTAGAATCCATAGTTAAAATCTAAAAGAATTTTTACAATAGATTCTATAGGGTTAGGCCTCCACATGCCCCACCCGGAAACCAACCTACAACAAATCATTTGCGGATATATTATTAACCGCAGACGATCTTTTCAGTTGACACCCAACCGAGTGTGACGACATGTGTGTGAATTAATTGCCAAAATGGGCGATGCTTTATACCATAAATAGAATTCTCCAACAATCCATCTACTAAAAAAAGCGGTTATCCATGAGTGTTTCGATAAAAACCCAGGCCGAAATAAAGAAAATGCAGCTTGCCGGACGGATGGCTGCCCAAGTATTAGACATGATCACACCCCATGTCGTTCCCGGTGTATCAACCGATGAACTTGATAAAATTTGTCACGACTATATTGTTAACGAACAAAAACTTATTCCTGCACCACTTAACTATAAAGGATTCCCGAAATCTATTTGTACATCAGTAAACCACCAGGTATGCCATGGCATACCTGGCAAAAAGAAGCTCAAAAATGGTGATATTCTGAATTTGGACGTCACGGTAATTAAGGACGGGTACCATGGAGATACCAGCAAAATGTTTGCGGTGGGTGAAGCATCTATTCTCGCCAAGCGGTTAATTAGAATTACCCAGGAGGCGATGTACATTGGCATTAATGAGGTGAAACCAGGAGCCCGTTTGGGCCAGATTGGGCATGCTATTCAACGATTTGCAGAATCCAAAGGATATTCCGTTGTACGTGAGTTTTGTGGCCATGGTATTGGTCGCGTATTTCATGAAGAACCCCAAGTTTTACATTACGGAAAACCCGATTCAGGTTTAGTACTGCAACCCGGGCTGATATTTACTATTGAACCGATGGTTAACGCTGGGAAAAGGCATGTAAAAGTCTTATCCGATGGTTGGACGGCGGTCACAAAAGATCGAAGTTTGTCAGCTCAGTGGGAACACACCATACTGGTTACGGATACTGGCTTCGAAATTCTTACTCTGCGCGAAGAAGAAAATGTCTCAAAATACGATATTACCCAATAGAATCGACTTGTTTGAATCGCCGAATCCGTTACTCGCATTCAAAACGACTCTACAACAAAACCAAAAACACCAATTCGATTCTTTTAAATCAGGCACACCCGTACTCGACCTACTTGTTGCTCGATCCGATCTTATCGATAGTTTATTGATTGAATGCTGGAAGAATTTTCTGAGTCCTTATGATTGCCAATTAGCTTTGGTTGCAACGGGCGGTTATGGACGCCGAGAATTGCACCCACATTCCGACGTCGATATTTTAATCCTTCTCGACGCACAAAACCCTGAAATCTACCAAAATGCATTCGAGAGATTTTTTACCTTCCTCTGGGATATAGGATTAAAAATCGGGCATGCGGTTTGTACCGTCGATGAGTGCGTCAAAGAAGCGGAACAGGATCAAGCAAACATGACGAGACTTCTAGAGAGTCGTCTTATTAGTGGGTCATCGAAGCTTTTTGATGACATGAAAGCTGGTACTGCTCCTGATCAGATATGGCCATCTGACAAATTCTTCAATGCCAAAAGAGCGGAACAAAAACTTCGATACGAAAAGTATCATGATACCGCTTATAACTTAGAACCGAATGTTAAAGAGGGACCAGGCGGCTTACGTGATATTCAGCTCATTGCCTGGGTCATTAAGAGGCACTACAACTCACCGACACTTTATGAATTAGTAAAACACGGATGTCTGACCAAATCCGAATATGCGGAATTTATGAAGAGTCAAAAATTTTTATGGAAAGTTAGATTTGCGTTACACGGCATTAGCAAGAATGTAGAAGATCGATTGCTGTTTGACCACCAAGTAGCAGTAGCCGAACTCCTCGGATACCGGGAAACCAAAGAAAACAAAGCTGTAGAAAATTTTATGCAGCATTATTTTCGTACAGTAACGCGGATAGAACGACTGAACGAAATGTTGCTGCAATTGTTTAAAGAGGTATTTTTAACAGAAAAAGAAGACTGTGAAGTCACGCCAATAAACCATCAATTTCAATCTTTATGTGATTATATTTATGTCACCCATGACAAGGTATTCTTGGAAAACCCATTAGCACTTTTTGAATTGTTTCTGTTGCTTCAACGCAATCCCCAACTAAAGGGAGTTCGGGCATCGACTATTCGTCTTATTCGACAATCCCGTCATCTCATTAACAAGGATTTCCGTAGTAATCGGGAAGCCAACCAACTGTTTATGGAATTATTAAGGCAGCCAGGCGGTGTCACCCACCAACTCCGCCGGATGAATCGGTATGGACTACTTGCGGCTTATTTCACCGATTTCGCACACATCGTCGGCCGCATGCAGTTTGATTTATTTCACGTCTACACCGTGGATGAGCATACGTTGTTTTTGGTCCAAAATTTATGTCAATTTGCTTCAGAGAAACAAAATGAAGAAACTCCCTTCTGCAAAACTATCTTTTTGTTGATACAAAAACCAGAACTACTGTATTTAGGAGGGTTACTGCATGATATTGGCAAAGGTAGAGGAGGCGACCACTCTAAAATAGGTGAGGAAATCGCAATCGCTTTTTGTCAACAACATGACTTGCCAGCAACTGAAACCCAATTGGTCGCCTGGTTAGTTCGAAACCATCTCCTCATGTCAATGACTGCCCAACGAATGGATATCCAAGACCCTGGTGTCGTCCATGAATTTGCATTAAAAGTTGGAAATCAAGAATATCTGAATTATCTCTATCTATTAACTGTCGCCGATATTCGCGCGACCAGCCCAAAACTTTGGAACTCGTGGAAAGATTCGTTGCTCAAAGAACTATATTTGGAAACCCATCGAGCATTCCGCCGAGGTCTTGACAACCCACTTGAACAAGAAGAGAGAATACAACAATCTCAGCGAGAAGCCCGTGAGGCACTCAATCGACTGGGGCTACCCTCAAATGAAGTAAAGCGGGTATGGAGAACAATTAGTCAAGATTACTTTCAACGCCACTCTGCTGATGAAAGCGTTTGGCATACCATAGCGATTGCATCATGCAAGCAGTCTGACCTACCGTTAGTGTTGTTACGACCACAAAGTCAATATGGTACCGCTGAGGTATTTTTATACACAAAAGACGGCCCATTCATTTTTTCAAAAAGCACCGCTATTCTAGATCAGCTCGGACTAACCATATTAGATGCCCGCATTATTACTTCCAATAATGGCTATGTACTCAATAGCTATCAAATACTTGAGCAAACAGCTAGCCCCATAGAAGAAGTCGGTCGCAAACAAGACATTTGCAACAAGCTGCGTAACGGAATGAAAAATCCGGAGGAGAAACCAAATAATGCAGTTAGGAGGACTCCGCGTGTCATAAACCATTTCCCAATTCCTACAAAAATAATTTATCGCGACGATCCCCAAGATAGGCACACGATTCTGGAACTTTTTGCCACTGACCGACCAGGGTTATTATCTAAAATTGGACAAGCATTCGACAAAGTAGGAATTCGATTGGATCGCGCTAAAATAACCACAATCGGCAGCCGGGCGGAAGACATTTTTTACATCACGGACAAACAAAACAAATCTTTACAAACACATGAGACAAAAGAACTTTTGAGTGAGACTATTATGATAATTATTGGCAAAGACTAAGCCTGAATCCATAATTTCAATGCGGATAATATCGGGCAAAAACAAAGAGGGGATCAGCAAAGTATTTACCGTTTCCTAGCACAACGTCAGCAGGGCATCCGAACCTGCAATCGTGCAGAGTTCAAGCCCTAGGAAGGTCCGCCCTACAACCTAAATCGCGGTAAGATCACGCGACAAGGGGCTTTTTGGTACCATCCTTTGAGACAGCCACGAACGTGATTTTGGTTTCAAACATGATCCCTTTTTCCGCACCGGCGCCACGTTCTCCATAAACTTCGACCGAATAATCCAGCGATGTAGTACCAAGACGCGTTTTTTTGACTGCAAAACAAAGTATCTGGCCGCAAGCAATGTGATGTTTAAAAATCACATTATCCAGGGCAATAGTGACAAATCGATTACCAGGGAATTCGATATTTGCTGTGATATACGCAAATTCATCTATCCATTTCAGTAGGTAACCACCGAAAAGCGAACCATGATGATTCATATGTTCAGGCAGTACTAATTTGTGGTGATCCATCGCTATATTGATTCAGATTGCATAAAAACACGAAGTGTTGAATGAAAATTTCACTATAACATTAAAA
>CAZZET010000023.1:0-46904 GCA_964653275.1 uncultured Methylococcales bacterium | reverse complement strand
CACCTTCACAAATGGAAACCGTTGTTCTAGCGCACTTACAAGGCCAAACACAACCTTTCTTGGATTCTCGCGACGGTTGGAACGTGGACGGGATCGAATACAAGGTTCGATTTGAGTTCGTCGCAAAAAGTGTCGAGTGGAGAAGCGCATACAAGAATCCAGGCGCATAATTTTTGGTGAAAAACTTGGTGCAAGGGTCCGTTAAAGCCCGTCTACCCACCAAGTTTTTGAACCCGTAGCCTTGCATTGTCTACGGGTTTTTTTTTGCTAATTTCATGTATCTTTCAGCCTGTTTTTTACAGTTGAAAAGGGTGTGTCGAACGCACCCTTTTGCACCCAATTTTCCCACTCACCATGTGGCACTTTTGCCTTAGCTTTTAATAAAAACTCACCTGTTTTAATCGCATAAACAATTGCGTTTTTCGCTGCATTAGCAAGATTAGATTAATACCGGCACAAACCCTACCTTTGCACCTCTAAACCCATTATCGTCGCTTAAACGCGATCACAGGCCACCACAAATTGATTCTATGGATAGAACAAAGCGGTATATAGAAACGCTGGTGGTTTGGGTGCGTTGGGAGTAGATTGGAGTTGTCAGGGCTTCAAAACCCTTCAACTAGCGGACAACCGCACCCGAAAGATTAGCGGTTTTTTTGCGCCTATCGTTTACGTCTGGGTGGTGAAGAAATACCCAATACTTCACGCTGTCTAGTTGCAGTTTTGAACGCCCAGGCACCCTTTCAAAAAAACATAGGAGTCAATCATGCCTAATCAAAACAAACCGAAAAACGAACAAACGAATATTTCTGATGAGTTGCCTTATATTGGAACACCCGAGGACTTATTTATCGTCAACCCAAAAGCAGATAAAGAAATCTACGACACTGCACTGACTTGCGCACTATCCCGCGCACAAGCTACGGTGGATTTGCTGATAGAAAACGGCGAACAAGGCCATTTCATCCTAGACCATGACTCGATTTTTCATGCTTTGAGTTCGATAGATGGAAGCCTTAAGCAAATGAAGCAGATGATTTATCATTCCTTCGGTGCGCAGAAAAAATAAATAAGGACGTTCAGAATTTACCCAATCAAACAGGCATAAGCCCTGCTTCGGTAGGGCTTTTTTTTGGGACAAATTTGGGACAATTGACCTTCAATTTGTGCTATATTGTACGCTGTTGACAGCATTAGACATTCCAGTAAATGATTGTTTTTAATGTTGTTGTTGATTGTAACGTGTTGACAGTTTCGCTTAATGAAGGACTTAAAATCCCGCGGCTTTGAACGGCCGTGCCGGTTCGATTCCGGCCCGAGGCACCAATAAAAACAGTATGTAATCGAATGATATTAAGGAAGGTATGTTTTCGCAAATTGGGAACAGGTGCACTTACGTGCAACAAGTTTCCAAAAATTCTGCGTTTTTTAGCCTAAATGACCTTTAAATCGGCAAAGCATAATAACGTGGCCAGAGATTGCATTACCTTCAGTAAAGTACCTGGCTAGCCCGTTTCGTCATCCGAAGGTGTAACGCGTAGATTTTCTATACCCGTATAGTGTTATCTAAAATCACTATGGGTGATCTAAATACTTATTGGAACTTTTTTTCCAAAATTACCAAATAATTTTACAATGCCATGCGAACTGATTCTTCTTATCCGGTAACTAATTGATTTTAAGCACTCATATTGAATAGGTATGGAGTTTGCCTGTATTAATACATCACCCTAAAGGTGATAATTTTCTCTCATATACCTCCGCCAAGGATGGCATCTAATACCCCACCCAAATCGATCTTTTAAACGTTTACATTCGAATGGTTGATTTCCAATTCGACAGTAATCTCACTTTTACCTGTACCAATAATCGATGCGGCCCCAATCGTTGATTGGCCATCCACACCAAAATTCTGGGCTGGTTTTGTAAGTTTTTTTACTGTGCTTTCGCTAAATTCCAATAAAGTTTGCAATCATTTTAAGAATTTGTGTTTATCCATTAACTGCTCTGAAGCAAACGTATACAACGCCTAGTGATCTTCTTTAATTTCTCCTTTACTTTACAAAAATATACGTTACACTCCCGGAGCTGGTAAAGAATACAGCGGCTATTTATGTCTACACAATTTCGATGACACTTCCGAGATCACATCTTGTCTGTTCGTAAGTAATTTCCGCATCTTTCAGCACTCCGTCGATTTAGTATATTACGCTATCGATTATGATCAATCTATTTAGGAGATTACCCAATGAGCACCACTACAGGCCGTGTGAAATGGTTCGATGAAAAAAAAGGTTTTGGCTTCATAGAAAGGGAAGGTGGCAATGATGTCTTCGTCCATTTTAGAGCAATTTCGGGTGCCGGCTATAAAACACTTGCAGAAGGGCAAGAAGTACAGTTTGAAGTTGAACAAGGGCAGAAAGGCCCGCAAGCGGCTAACGTTACGATCATTTGATTGCTTTCGGGGTGTTGAAACCAATTAGGGATACTCATTGATCACCCGGTTTTCAAGGAATCGGCCACCAAAAGCTATATAGGGAGTTAGAATTGCTTTGAGCATCCGGGTTTAATAGATGTTTCTGTGATCTTCCGACTGATTTACCCCGATGTTTTAGTTGGACGGCTCTCCTATAGCAATATTATAAAAGTTAGGGATGAACTTAAGAAGCTGAAAACGCAATTATCCAAGATATAAACGCCTTTGGAGCAGTTTGTAGTGGTAGAGGGGTAATCAAGAGATTTCTAACGGGCTGCAAACACTCATTGATGAATGTGGTTTATTAGTCGTAGTCAAGCATTACGAGCCGGAGTTGAATGCCGTCGCGCTATACGACAGTGTTTCAAAAGCGAGTTCAAAGTTTTTAGCATTACATCTATATTAATGTTCGCAACATGACTACCAACATGGCAACCTCGTTCGATAAGTTTGCACTGAAACCATCCATTTTAAAAGTAATGGATGAAGTAGGTTATGAAACCCCAACCCCCATTCAGGCCCAAACGATTCCATTGTTACTGGAAGGCAAAGATGTACTGGGCCAAGCACAAACCGGCACTGGTAAAACGGCTGCTTTTGCCCTACCGATATTATCAAACCTCGATTTAAAACAAAAAGATCCTCAGGTTTTAGTTCTGGCACCCACCCGTGAACTTGCTATCCAAGTAGCGGAAGCCTTTCAAAAATATGCCACACACCTAAAAGGATTTCATGTATTACCCGTTTATGGTGGTCAAGATTATCGTGGGCAAATCCGAGGATTAAAACGGGGCGTACATGTAGTGGTAGGCACACCCGGACGGGTGATGGATCATATGCGTCGTGGAACCCTAAACCTAGGCAGTCTCAGTACGCTTGTACTAGATGAAGGTGATGAAATGCTACGAATGGGTTTTATCGATGATGTGAAATGGATACTTGAACAAACCCCTGTAGACAGACAAACTGCCTTATTCTCGGCGACTATGCCACAACAAATTCGTAGGATCGCCTCGCAACATTTAAACGAGCCTACGGAAATTACTATCAAAGTAAAAACCACCACGGCTGATACGATTCGACAGCGATATTGGCCTGTCAGTGGACTACATAAGCTAGATGCCTTAACCCGAATACTTGAAGCCGAGCCTTTTGACGGCATGCTTATTTTCGTCCGTACTAAAACCTCTACGGTTGAGTTGTCTGAGAAATTGGAAGCGCGCGGTTACCGTTCGGTGCCCCTCAACGGTGATATCCCACAAAACCAGCGAGAACGCACCATTGCAGCTTTAAAAAATGGCAAAGTGGAGATTCTTGTTGCTACGGATGTCGCCGCACGTGGCCTTGACGTAGACCGCATCAGCCATGTTGTAAATTATGATATCCCCTACGATACGGAAGCCTATGTACATCGAATCGGGCGCACTGGTCGGGCTGGTCGGCAAGGTGATGCTATTTTGTTTGTCGCACCGCGTGAAAAACGTTTGTTACACGCGATTGAGAGGGCAACTAAGAAGAAAATAGAAATTATGGAGCTACCTTCTACCGAACTGATCAATGACAAGCGAATTGCCAAATTTAAACAGCGTATTACCGATACCCTTGCGACTGAAGATTTAGGATTATTTTCTCAGTTGGTTGAACAGTACCAACAGGAACACAACATACCAGTACTGGAAGTTGCTGCAGCTCTCGCCCAACAGGTACAAGGCGATACGCCCTTCCTTTTAAAGCATAAACCAATACGGAAAGTGGATAAGGGGCGGTATAACGATGAAAAAAAACCCAATAAAAAACATGAGCGCACTCCACGCAAAGAGGCGCCGCCAGAAATAGGGATGGAACGATACCGGATTGAAGTCGGCCATAACCACAATGTTAAACCGGGAAACATTGTCGGTGCAATTGCCAATGAAGCGGGTATTGAAAGCAAACACATTGGACGAATCAGCATTCATGACGAATACAGTTTGCTTGATTTGCCCGAAGGTATGCCCAAAGATATTTTTAATGACTTGAAAAAAGTTTGGGTATCGGGTCAGCAATTAAGGCTTTCCCGGTTATCCAAAACTGGAACACCCAGAAATTCAATCAATCATTCGAGTGCTCGGAAACCAAAGAAAAGGAACGAACTAAAGAAGAGACTGCGCCTCAAATAATCCACAACAAAAAAGGTTAAAAATCATGGTGTGGATTTTGATTGGCCAGCGCTGTACATCCCCTTCAAATTAAGTCTTAGCTATTTATGAGTGCCTGGACTTTTCGCCCCTCAATGCCAACCACAACGTATAGAGAATCAGTTCACTAGCTTCCTCGGCGTTGGTTACTTGACAATTAGCAATTAGTTTAGGATTTTCTCCATTGAGACCTAAGCCATTTCGAACTTGCGAACCCAAACCAAAATTTAGCATTCCCATCGCTTCTTTCGACATACCGCGAATATGTTCTTTAATTTCTTCACTAAACACGTTCCGCAAATAATTGACGGCGCCAAACAGCGTTTTGGGTGTTTCTATAATAGAGTTTAAATCTAACATCGTTTTAATTATTTTTATATCGCACCCATATTTTGGTGCGTTGGAAAGTGGAATTCGCTAAAAAGGGATTGGGTAACAATCCCTACACCAACCGGATTATAATAAATATTCGTACGCGAATACATCCGCCAATAGGACCTTTTTTATATCCATTAGCTGTACAAATGGACAATTAAACAAAGCTCCTAGGGCAAACCTGTATATCCGGTTGGTCCTCACGTCCCGGTTCCACGTGTTAGGAATTGTTGGACCGTGGGGTTTTCACACTCTTGTAGCAACACTTTCGGATCTCCGCTGGCGATCATGGTTTTACTGCTGGCGTCTAGAAAAATAGAATTGCTGCCAATTGCGAATATGCTTGATAATTCGTGGGTAACGATAACAAGTGTGGTTCCGAGGCTATCCCGTAGCTCGAGGATAAGATTGTCCAACAGCTTGGCACTAATGGGATCGAGTCCTGAAGAAGGTTCATCAAAAAAAAGTATTTCAGGATCTAAGGCCATAGCACGGGCAAGCCCGGCCCTCTTCTGCATTCCTCCACTAATTTCAGCGGGATAATAGTCTTCGAAGCCAGATAATCCGACCAAAGCGAGTTTGAGCGAAGCAATTTCCTGAATTTCGGTAAGGCTGAGATCGGTATATTCCCCGAGGGGGAGGGCAATATTTTCCGAAAGTGTCAATGAACTCCATAATGCTCCATTTTGGTAGAGGATACCTGCCCTCCGCATTATTTTATCACGCTGATTTGGGGCCGCCTCCCAAAAACTCACATCGCCAAACATTACTTTGCCACGTGCAGGGCTTTTTAATCCGACCAAATGGCGAAGCAGAGTGCTCTTGCCACAGCCACTGGCCCCCATAACAATAAAAATATCCTCGCGTCGAATGGAAAAATTCAAGTCATGTTGAATGACTAAATTACCGTAGGCCATGGTCAGGTTTTGAACTTCAATGTGAGCTGCAGTTGCCACGTTATTATGATGATTTATTAGCGGCTAATTCATTGAAGTAAATTCAAATGAAAGTTATTCGAGACCAGTTCATTCTATTGATTATATGAATTATTTTAAAAAAACTCGTAAACGGGCTATTTTAAATTTTTTGTACTCCATATCATGCACTATCAAGTAACTTATTACTTTGGTAGATATCCTTTATTTCTTTCCCCATAATGCCGATCGCTCGTTCTACCACATCCCAGGGTTGGGAATAGGTCATTCGAATGCATTCTTGACGGTGGGGCCAGTTCTCCACAAGTCCTGGAAAAAAGAAATGCCCAGGTACGACTAGGACACCACACTGTTTAAGACGTTCGTAAAGTTGTTGGCTAGTTATTGGGAGGTTTTCAAGCCATAGCCACAAGAAAATTGCACCTTCGGGATTATGAATACGATAGTTAATTCCTTTTAGGGATTTGGCTAGTGCTTTAACAGCATGATGTGCTTTTTCCTGGTAAAACGGTTTAATGATCTCCTTGCTCAAGGTCAGAATTTCACCTGTATCTACCAATTTCTGTGCCAAAGATGCTCCTAAACTGCCTGGAGCTAGATTTAAAATGGCATTCATATTAGACAATGTTTTTATGATTTCCTTGTTGGCAATGACAATGCCGGTTCGGGTGCCTGGCAATCCCAATTTGGACAAGCTAAGACAAACAATTGTATTTTCGTTCCAGACTGGAGTTGCTTCCGTAAATAGTATGTCTGGAAACGGCAGTCCATATGCATTATCGATTATAAGGGGTATCTTGTGAGACTCTGCTAGTTCGGACAAATGGTGAAGTTCTTCATCGGTTATCACATTACCGGTCGGATTGGTTGGTCTGGACAAACAGATTGCGCCGATTTCTTCGGTAATCTCAAGTTCACTGAAGTCCACATGATACTTGAACAAATTATCACTTAGATATTCTATGCTTGGCTTTGCTGCTGTGAAAATGTCGTTGTTGAGGCCAAGGTCGGAATAGCCGATATATTCGGGCACCATAGGGAAAAGAATTTTCTTATGTCGCCCATTTTCGAATTCTCCAGCAAGCATATTGAAAAGGAAAAAAAAGCTTGCCTGACTGCCCGTAGTTAATGCAACGTTCTCTGGCTCAAGATCCCATCCATAGGTTTCCCTCAACAATTTCGCCAGTGAAGAAACAAAAGAGTTGTTTCCTTGGGGGGAGTCATAGTCGCCGATGGCCTGCCCAAATTCTATACCGTCGTCGAGCATCTGTTTCATCCTCCGCCGAAAATGATCCTGAACTTCGGGGATGTGAGCAGGGTTACCACCGCCTAGCATAAGCATGTTGCGGTTGACGGAAAGGGCTTCTCCGAGATCATCCATAAGCTGGAGAATGCCAGATTTACGATTGAATTTAGTACCAAATAGAGAAAGTCTCATGGCACTGCCCAATTTGTCAAAGCGTAGGATAAGTAGTCGATCAGAAATGCATCAACGTAATCCAACTTTGTTCTTTTCAATGAATATCTAACGCGTGACAGGCACTGGTTTTGGTTCTATCGCTACTTTATTATAAAAAGGCCAATTTTCAACATGCAGATATTTTCTTATGGGCGATTTAATCACCGATACGCAAAGCGCGATGGAAAACAAACACCAAACCGCGGCATACTCATTTGGATCGTCGGTTACAAGATCAGAAATGAACGGGCCTATTAGATAGTGAAACCCAACAAAACGCCAGGATCCATAAATTAACGGCATATAAAACCCAATCAGGATATAGGTAAACCCGTGCAAACCATACACAAACCCTGGAAGCCACCATACGGGAGCGGACATGATACCATTGAGCGGCATTTGCCAAGCAATATGCCAATCACCTGATACCGAACAGGTTTGAGTGCCGCAGAACCCTTCCTCACCAATATTACATAGTCCGGCCCAACTAAAGGGAAACATCTTAACCAACATTGCGAGTGCGCCAATCGCGCAAATGGTGTAGACGGTCGTTCGTATCTTGAGTTTGATTCTTTCAGGAATAAAATACATTCCAACCATATTGACAAAGAAGGGTTGAAAAGCAATGTGTAGATAACCAAATAGCGTTAATATCTGATTATTAGGCGAATTACACTCGTCTATGTATACGTAAGTTGCCGCTTGTAATAATTCCATTAACGCAAAATAGGTTAATGGAATCCACAGTTCTTTGGATTCGCCCTTTCTGGCGACATAAAACGCGGTACCAAGACCTACTGCGGCAAGTACCCCCGATGCTTCACCACTCCAACACATAAATCAACCCTCTATTGAACGAACTTTTAGTCCATCTCAATACTAGGTTACCTGTCTGATCGACCCAGCTTGAGACGCGAGTTCTTGTTTTACCTTTAACACGGATTACTCATCGAGAATCCCCCCAAATTTGGAAGGCAATGGTAACATTTTTCGAATTTTCTGGCTTCTTTACTAAGTCATTCAATGGATAGTTATTGTGTTGCAACGATTCTGGTGTTTTTGTCTTGAATCTCAGAAACACCACGGCTAACATTTTGCACGAAGATAATCTCCTAATACGATGTTCCTTAAAGGAATGGTAACTTTTTATGGGTTGACTCTTGGTTTTTCTCCTGGCCTGGATGTGTTCAATTAGCCCTAAGGCTGTAGATCGAGGCTTTGGAATAGAATTTTTCCCAGCTAGGAGTCGCTTCTACCAGGATTTTAACAATTCTCATTAACCCAATCTTTCAAACCAGTGATATAGCTTTCATGGATTAGGTCATGAACGTATATTTCGAAATATTTTGCGTTAAACGTATCCTGAGCATATTTGATACCATCAATTGGTAAACCACCCTTTACTTTGTCAGCTCCTGTAAAAGGTCTTCTCCAGGAAGTTAAGGCTTGAAAATAAATGGGTACATCGTCTCGAGAAAGGAAAAGAGTAGAGGCGAAATTGATGTTTGGATAGCCAGTAACTTCTCCCAAATCATCTTTTTCAGCTGCTAGATTTTCCATAAAGAATCCGACATCGCCACCAAATTCACTAATAATTTTGGTTCTTAGCTCCTCCCAAAGTTCAGGTGACCGATTAGAGTCTTTAACTCTCCAGATACCTGTAGCAATAGTTTTATGAGGGAAATTAGCGACAACTATTCCCAATGATTGTATGACCGTATTGATAAACTTTTCTCTCGAATAACCAGGTATATTGTTTAGCGGCTTATTTCTTTTCCTGATCCACCCAAGTCCGGGTATTTCAACCGTTAAATAAGCCAGTGTTGGATGGTCACTGAGTTTCGTACCATTAATTTCATGGTTAGCAAACTTTTCGATAAAATGTTTGTATCGTTCAGTTGAATATTCATCCCATGGAACTGGTCTTACGAAGCTATCGTTGTTATTGATGTATTCCCATGTATTTTGGGCATTTTGTACCACATACTCGGGTTCTTTTGTTTTAAGTAAGATTCCTAATTTTTTATTTTGTGTACTAACTTTGTCGAGAATGAAATCTAATGGATAAAAATCATACATTCCCTGATTTAATTCAAAAAAACTCCAATTCTGTCTCCATGCATAACCCGTTACAAAATTGATATTTTTAACTTTTTCAAACCTTTTCTCTCGCAAGGAACCTTTACCGTAACTTGTGCCTTGTCTGTTATCTAGCGCATAAATTCCGCAGGTTTCTGCTTGACTGACACTGCAAACTAAAAAAAGGCATAAGTAAGCAACGAATAATTCATACCGCAATTTATTCGCCTTTCTATATTCTCCAAACATCTGAGTTTCTTGAGGGATGGTAGCCAATATCAACAATTTGACGTGCTTTAGTTTCGTGATCATTTGTCTTTTTTTCTACTCACTATTTGTTCGTTATTTTTCACGATGGTGTTTGAGCAAACGAGATGGGGGGTACTGTTTATTTAAAGTAACTAGTTTCCCTTCATCCCCAACCGAAAGAAAGCCTTCAATAGGGAATTTCTATATTTGCCGGAAATTCAATAGCATTAATATAAATTAATTGGTTTTCGAATTGTTTTAATAATGGTTAATCTTCACAAAATCACTGAAAGTATTCATATGTGTAATCATCGACCCAAACGTGTGTTACCACAACATGTATGAATCAAACATTAAGTATAGCGCGGTCGGAAGCAGCCTTCTCTCGACTCTTAGCAATTCTTGTCATCGAGATAATCTCTGACTTGACAAAGAGACCAGGCTAGACCAGACTAATAATTATTTTGCGGACCAATCAGTATCCAAATATGCAAATCACTAATATTTCTGAGGCCAAAGCCAGTTTATCTC
Organism: uncultured Methylococcales bacterium; assembly: GCA_964653275.1. Taxonomy (GTDB): domain Bacteria; phylum Pseudomonadota; class Gammaproteobacteria; order Methylococcales. The sequence goes on along the minus strand of CAZZET010000023.1, from coordinate 36,623 downwards.
AATTGATCAAATTGGTTCGGGAAACAAATGAACCAATCATTATTGGTAAGGCAGGCAAACCGGTCGCGGTGTTATCCGCGTTCATAGAAGATACATCCCCGCGAAAATTGGGGGGAAGCTGGGAAGGGAAGGTCAAAATCGCAGGGGATTTTGATGAACCGGATAATGACCTGATCGATAGTTTTTATACATCGTCGACTTTTCCTGGCAAATCATGAACCTGCTGCTTGATACGCATGTCTTGATCTGGGCATTGGAAAATAACCCTAAGCTTTCTGTTGAGGCTCGCGAAGCGATCATTGATGGTAAAAACCTAGTCTTTGTTAGTGCGGCTTCTGCCTGGGAAATCAGCATTAAAGAGGCAATGGGGAAAATTGAAATTCCTGATAATCTAATTAAAGAAATTAACCAACACCGTTTCATCCAGCTCAATATAGATTTCGATCATGTAAGACTTGCTGGAAAATTACCAGACATCCATAAAGACCCATTTGATCGGATGTTAATCGCCCAAGCTATCATCGAAAAACTAACATTGGTTACAAGAGATCGTTTGATTGCCCGGTACGACGTTAATTTACTGGATGCATAGAATCTGCTTAACTTAGGGTAAAGCTCAACTGCTTATCGGACGACATTTCCCCAAAATCCATTAGATCTGTTTCCGTCATTAAAATTTTTAGATTCGGACAGTATTCCGCATACCAAAACCCTAGTGCTTGGGCAACGCCAGCCACATCGGCCATCATTTCCTCATCAACGTTTTTTTGTCTTCTGACATACAGGAGATAATAGTTTCGATATTTTCATTCATGGATGCTCTAGACCTTGTTCATCGTATCCGTAAGGTCAAACGTCGAAGGGCAGGGGCCAAAAACCAAAACCCTGGCACTTGGGACGTACTCCTACTTTTCCAAGATTATCAACGGTATGGATTAAATCGCCGAAGGATCGCCCCAAACGGTCCAGCTTCCACACAACCAGTGTATGACCATCTTGAATAACGTTTAATGCCTTGGTGAGGCCATCACGTTCGAAAAAAGTCTCAGAAATGCCCTGACCTTATAGATGGTTTTGCATCTGACAGCACACCCTTCAATTCCACGGTATTTCCATCCGGGTCCTTTATGTAAATAGAAGGCCCATCGCCTTCGGCACCGTATCGAGTCTGTAGTTTGCTGCTCTTTACATTAAATCGGGTTAGATGAGCGCGAATCTCATCTTCGTCGAATGCCTCCAGACGAACACAGAAATGATCCATATTTCTCCCATCCTTTCCTGGAGCTTTGCCCCCTCCGCGACCGATTTCACTATCAACGTCAACAATATCGATCAACGCGTCTCCTGCCCGCAGTTGAACCAAACCGATATCTTTCGGAAGGCGTCGTTCTATCTCGCAGCCAAGTACTTGGCAATAAAATTTAATCAATTGCTCGCTGTGCATTGACCGTAACACTATATGATCTATCTTCTTGATTGCAATCATTAATTTTCTCTAAATTCATTATAAGTGGTGACCGAAACGTTTCTACTATTTAGTCGCCCCTGAAAAAGTCATCCTGACTATTTTCAAGAAAGCGAGTCAAAAAATGCTTTCGCAACTGCGCGAAGTTGCTGGATTTTTTAACACTTACTTTGGCTTAACGGCCAAAGGTGGTACATCCCTGTACCACACATCGACCAAGAAAAATGCGTTAATTGATAATTCCTCGTCGAAATGCTCCTAAAATACTAAATAAATATGCATTTATTTCAATGTGGTACCGCATTTTTCATAACCGACCATTTAAAGACTTATTGATAATTTATTGGATTCCCACAGCCAAGGTTGCCACCATAGCTTGTTTGCAACCTGGGTGGTATTCAATCAAAATATGTCCTGATTGCTATCGCGCCAAGGTAGCAAGGAAGATCTTCCCCGAAGCACCGGACCTACACTTTAGGGTAAATATATTTTGCCATCCTTCAGCCCAATCGAATCACCGCACAAATCTGTTGAATCAGAGCCGGAATATGCACTACTGGGTATGTGTATGCTAGCCTTTCTTGTCGGCATTATCGGCGGGATTGGCGCCTGGGCATTCCGTATGTTAATCGGTTTAGTTCACAATATTTTATTTCTGGGTCAGTTCGCGTTTCATTACGATGCCAATCTTCATACACCAGCCGGTCCCTGGGGCCCAGGCATAATCTTTGCTCCTGTTGCCGGTGGAATTGTGGTGGCTTGGCTCGTCAAAAATTTTGCACCCGAAGCCAAAGGTCATGGGGTTCCCGAAGTCATGGATGCCATTTATTATAACCAGGGGCTGATTCGACCACGGGTCGCAATCGTCAAATCAATCGCCTCAGCCATATCGATCGGTAGCGGCTGCGCGGTTGGTCGTGAAGGTCCGATCATCCAAATCGGCTCCGCCTTTGGTTCGATGCTCGGCCAGATTTTCAGTATGCCGGCACGCCAAAGAATCATTCTGATCGCAGCGGGTTCCGGTGCTGGCATCGCAGCCACTTTCAATGCTCCACTTGGAGGCGTCGTTTTTGCAATTGAGCTATTGCTGGTATCGATTAGCGCGGTAAATATATTGCTGGTTGCCATTGCTACGGTAACCGCAACCTATATCAGCCATCTTCTATTGGGAACAACACCAAGTTTTTATATTCCCGCGCTTGAGCTGGTTAATTTCACACTTGCGCAATCCTGGAGTTTTTTGATCTTCATTGTACTCGGGCTGCTTATGGGCTTAGTCTCGTCTCTGTTTATTCGCGCGCTTTACTGGTCGGAAGATACATTCGATGCACTGCCTGGCAATTACTACACACGCCATGCATTAGGTACACTGTGCATTGGTATTATGATGTACCTATTGCTGATCTTCAAAGGACATTACTATGTCCAAGGAGTTGGTTATGCTACGGTTGCGGATATTCTGACTGTCACTCTCTCCGACCCTTGGTTTTTACTACTTCTTTTTGTTCTAAAGCTTATGGCGACTTGTTTAGCACTTGGCTCTGGCGCTTCGGGAGGCGTTTTTTCTCCGGTACTTTTTATGGGAGCAACCGTGGGTGCTGCATTCGGACACTTGGCAGCTTGGTTATTCCCCGACCTACAAGTCGGAATACCCACTTATGCCATTGTAGGAATGGCTGGAGGTATTGGCGGAACAACCGGCGCGGTACTAACCGGAATCATCATGATTACCGAAATGACTCGTGATTCCAACGTGATTCTACCGGTGATCATTGTCGTTTCCGTCGCTTATGCAACACGCAAAACAATAATGCGAGAAAGCGTCTATACGCTAAAGCTACTCCGTCGTGGCCACGTCGTACCTGAAGGCCAACAGGCTGCGATAATGTCCGCAAATACGGTTGCAGAAGTCATGAGCAATGCTCACTGCATCATTCCAGATAGTCAAGATCCCGTCCATTCTGGAGCATGTTTTACCAGTGACAACGGAATTATTGACAAAGCTTATATCCAAGAAACATGTTCCATAGGAAAACCCGACAAAACAACTATCGCGAGTTATATTTTGGTCCGTCCAGAATTGCCTTTTGTTGACGCGGCCCGCCAGATGCACGAAGCTCAAGCCGAGATAATTTTAGTCTCCGGAAACCCCGATGCGAAAAAAACAGACGACATTGTTGGCGCAATTACCCATCGCGAATTGATACAACACCTAGGCCGCCAAACAAAATTGCTGTAGTTCGCAGCTAACACGCATTTTTTACCAGGGGGCAAGGGGTGAGACACGGGCTCTAGAGCGTGACTATGATGTTGCATGATACACCTACTGATGCCAATAGGGAAAGCACCGAGTCTGGTAGCACGGTGCTTGAATCGCATCGGTCGGGCCCTGCTGCTATCGAGGTTCGCGAACTCGCCAAATAACTGGTCGAAGAATACCCTAAAATTTGAGTTTTATACCATGAATGACATACATAGAATATCCACACAATGTTGTATTACTGGTGGAGGCCCCGCTGGCCTGCTGCTTGGATATCTACTGGCTCGCGCCGGTGTGAATGTGGTGGTTCTCGAAAAGCATAAAGACTTCCTACGCGACTTTCGAGGCGACACTGTTCATCCATCCACGCTCGAAGTCATAGATCAACTGGGTTTAATTGATGGCCTTTTGGGTTTACCTCATCAAAAGATGTTTGAAGTATCAGGTGTATTTGGCGCCGAGACGGTAAAAATTGCCGATTTCCGCGCTCTTCCGACCAAAAACAAGTTCATCGCTTTAATGCCGCAGTGGGATTTTCTCAATTTTCTCGCCCAACAAGCTTCAATCTATCCAAATTTTGCCTTGCGCATGTCAAATAAGGTGTCAAATTTCACCACCGAAGCCGAAAAAGTTACTGGCGTCCAAGTTGAAACTGACAGTGGGCGATTAGACGTTGTAGCGGATTTGATCATTGCCGCCGATGGCCGTCATTCCACGCTTAGAACACAATCGGATTTACCGATAAGAGATGTGGGCGCTCCCATGGACGTACTCTGGTTTAAATTAAATAAACCTACTACAAGCGAACCACAACCACTCGGTCGTTTTAGCGGTGGGCGTATCTTGATTCTGCTCGATCGAAGTACCTACTGGCAGTGCGGTTACATTATTCCAAAAAACAGTTTTGCCAAATTGCGAGCGGAAGGTTTTGAGTCTTTTCGCCGCTGCGTTACAAACTTTGTTCCAAATTTGGAAGCACCGCTAGAGCAATTGTCCGGCTGGGATGATACAAGTCTACTTACAGTTCAGGTCAATCGCCTCAAAAAGTGGTTCAGACCCGGATTGCTCTGCATCGGGGATGCAGCTCACGCCATGTCGCCGGTCGGCGGTATTGGAATCAATCTAGCAATTCAAGATGCCGTAGCCGCAGCGAATATTTTGGCGGTTCCGCTTCGCAGTGGATCACTGCATGACAATCATTTGCAAACCATACAGGCACGTCGCAATTGGCCAACCCGTATGACACAAAGAATCCAGGTCATGATCCAAAACCAGTTAATTGCCGAAGCTCTCGATTCCCAGCAAGTGACCAGACCACCCCCTTTCCTACGCCTAATGACAGGATTACCTCTACTCAACCAATTGCCAGGCCGCTTTATCGGCTTGGGCCTGCGCCGAGAAAATGTGGGAACTCATTTGCTTGGTTAAAACAGATTTAACAAGCATTTTCAAACCCCGATGAACTGACTCGTATGCTGAAATAAAGAGGTAATCGTTTTTTTTAGACTAAGCATGATTGAGAGTATAAGAAAAATAAACGCCCTTTTTGATCTTATTGGAATGTACTAAATTGTAGAAGTTTATCGGTAATCAGCCATCGCGGTTCACTACCTTGGCCTTTGAGGCGACGTTTGAAAAAGCTTTCGGCCGCCGCTGCCAGCCATGGAGCAACTGTGTTTTATCATTGTACAAGGGTTTTGCCTTCTTTTTTGGTGCAATATTCAGGCTAGTCTTTCAAGGTACCTCGTTCCCTAACAACGCTAGTTTTTCCTCTACCAACTGATCAGCAACATCAACATTCACCTCTTCAACCCGCTCAATCGATTCGGCTAACTCGCTTAGAATAGCAGACTGAATTTCACCCCGTTCTTTGGCCACCGCATAGGGAATTCGATGGAACATGACCATCGAATATCGTGGAATAAATCGTTTGGAATAGCGTTTCTCTAATAACCATTCGATTTGTTTCAATAAATGAAATTTCGGATTTCGGACTGCATCCCGCATTTCAATATAATTTTCCAAGGCCATGTCGGCAATTGCGTTGGCATCTGGTTTTCGCTGGCTCGCAAATGCTTTAAAAAGTTCTTCTATATCTTTGTATTTATCAAATAAATTGATTAGTACGGAACAATCTTCAAAACCACAGTTCATTCCCTGCCCATGGAATGGCACTATGGCATGGGCAGCATCACCGATCACCAAAGCTTTTCCTCTCACGTGCCAATCTGAGCATCTTATAGTCCCCAGGGATCCTGTTGGGTTATTTTTAAAATTCAGTGTCAGATTGGGAATCAGTGGAATGGCATCCGGAAATTGTGCATGGAAGAAATCTAGAATACTCTGGTCTCCCTTTAACGATTCAAAACTGCTTGAACCTTTATGGGGGAGAAAAAGCGTGCCAGTAAAGCTATTGTCGGTATTGGGCAATGCAATTAGCATAAACCCACCCCGAGGCCATATATGCAGGGCGTTTTTTTCCATTCCATGCGCGATCCCAAGATCTTCGGGAATGCTCAATTCTTTATAACCATGTGCCAACACTTCATGTTTGCATCGAATTGCTTGGGCTTTAATCATGCTTTGACGAACACTGGAACCGGCACCATCCGTTCCAATCAGCAAATCGAAATCAACCGCCCGTATCTTTGATGTTGTTGTATTTCGCACGAAAAATTTTTTCGCATCAAAATTCACTCCAGTACAATATTCGTTAAATCGAATCGAAACACTTTTCTCCGATTCAGCTGCATCCAATAGAATCTTATTAAGAAGGCCTCGGGAAACAGAATAATGTACATCCCCCGGGTTGATTCCGTAAGTTTGGTATTGGAGCTCGCCACTTTTATCGTGGAGCATACGTCCGGGCATTTCGATGAGATGTTTTTCAATGTTTCCATATAGGCCTACTTCCTTAAGAGCATGTATACCGCGTTCGGACAATGACAAGTTAATCGAACGTCCAGCAGAAATCGAGTGGGTCCGCATGTCCGGTCTGGATTCGAATATCCTTACCGAAAATCCCCTTCGAGACAAATAGATCGATAATAAACACCCAACCAACCCGGCGCCAATCAATGTTATTTCGTTCCTGAACACGACAGCCCTATAGAATCGAATGCAGAATATTTACGAATTTAAAAACTTCTGAAAATGTATTGTAAAGTGGCACCGGGGATACTCGGATGACATTAGGCTCTCGCCAGTCACAAACAATACCAGCATCAGTAAGCTTGTCCTGAACGTACTTGCCAGGGTTTTGTTGTTTTCTTAGGGTAAGAGACAACTGGGATCCCCGTTCTTCAATTCGACTTGGAGTAATGATAGAAATTTGATCATCGCATTGTTCTCGAAGAAGATAATCTAAGAAACCCGTTAATTTTGTAGATTTTTTTCGAAGAACATCCATTTTCGCATTGCTAAATATTTCGAGTGAGGCTAGAAGAGGCGCCATAGCAAAAATAGGTGGATTACTGACTTGCCAGCCCTCCGCGCCTTCCATACTTGAAAACTGCTGAGGCATTTTGAAGCGGGTATTTTTGTTATGCCCCCACCAACCAGCAAAGCGTGGTAAATCGTGTTCGCGACTATGTCGTTCATGCACAAAACAACCAGCGACTGCACCAGGACCTGCGTTTAGATACTTATAGGAACACCATACCGCAAAATCGACATTCCAATCGTGGAGTTCTAACAATAAATTACCCGCCGCATGGGCCAAATCAAACCCAACGATACAGCCTTTTTTGTGTCCCGCGAGGGTAATCTTAGCCAAATCGAAAGCTTGACCCGTATAATATTGGACACCTGGAAGCAGAATCAAAGCAATTTCATCGCCATCACGATCAATAAGTTCGAGTAAATCTTCGGTTCGAAGTATCGATTCATTTTCGCGAGGATACGCTTCGACTAAGGCATTTTGGGGATCCAAACCATGAAATTTAATCTGGGATTTGACGGCGTATTGATCGGAAGGAAACGCTTGTTGCTCAATCAAAATTTTGTACCGATTGGAAGTCGGCCGATAAAAGCTCACCATCATTAGATGAAGATTGATGGTGAGCGAATTCATCGCCACGACTTCGATGGGAAGGGCTCCAACGATTTGAGCCAATTTTTCAGTGAGAAATTCGTGGTATGCAAACCACGGATGGGATCCTGAAAAATGACCTTCAACTGCATTTTTCTCCCACGAAGCTAGCACCTCATCAATGAATGACCGCACTGATTTAGGTTGTAGGCCTAATGAATTTCCGCATAAGTAAATATATTCTTGGTTGTCGGTATTTTCAGGTACATGAAAGCGATTACGATACAAGCTAAGGGGATCAATCTCGTCCAGCATCTCGGCGAATTTCCTAGTGTTTTCAAACTTCATGGTGTTTGTACTGGAAAAATTAGTGGGCGACTGGGCGCAGCATCGGTCATAAACGGCGGTATTTGCAGGTTCAGCAAGTAATAGCCATCAACCACTTCATCCGGCACGAATATCAGTTCGGTTATCGTTTTTGAAGAAGCGGGTGCGTCACCGAGTTTTTGGTGCTTATTAGATATCTTCCAGAAAATACGGTGGTTGGAAAGCTTTCCACCATCTTCCATACAGTCGATCGACGGCAAATCCACCAATAAATGTAGGGTAGGGTGGCTAGCTATTGCTTCCATAGCGTCGTTGGAAAAATAAGCCGCCGTAGTATAGCGACGTTGTTTTTTAGAAGAATTGTTAGGTAATGTACGGATTATCAATGCTTTTTGAAATCGCTTATCAGGAAGTCGGTCGAGCGCTTTTATAACACTTTGTTTAGATATAAGTTCATCATGCGTCGTCTTTCCAAAGGGATAGTGATCCATACAATCCCTGGCTTCTTCGGTTTCCAAACTCAAGACCGTTGCGGGAATCCAAGTATCTTTGAGGATTTCATTAATCGCAATCTGTTCATCTACGATATGGCCTACGCACTCAGTGTGGGTACCCTGACAATGAGGGATCAACGTATATTCATCAACATTACAACTGCCCCCACGACGCGTATCACCAACAAACCATTCATTCTCTACGATTCGGGCTGTCGCTGGCAGCATTCCGAAGGCAGTAGGGGTTTCACTGTTAAAATATAACGGAATGGATAGATCGAATACGTTTGTTGTGTCCACTCGAAAAAGAGTTTCCTCGATCCGGATATCGATAGTACTCACTGAAAATAATCTGCTTCCAGATTGAGCCAATTTAGAGCCGACCGATGCAGCAGCTGCTCTTTGGTATCGTGCGGTAAGCTCATTTCGTCGATCATTTTTCCAGGTGATAGCTCACCGAGAGGGAATGGATAATCGGATCCTAATGCAATCGATTTCGCTCCCATCAGCTCGATTAAATAATCCAACATACGAGGATCATGAACTAACGAATCGATATAAAAACGACCTAAGTATTCGCGTGGTTCGATCTTATTGTCCACTGAACAAAGGTCGGGACGCACATCGAAACCCTGTTGAATGCGACCAAATGTTGCGGGAAAAGCACCGCCACCATGAGCGAACGCCACTCTCAATTTAGGAAATTTTTCGAAAACCCCACCAAAAATCATTGAACAAATCGCAAGGGATGTTTCGGTCGGCATACCCACCAACCATTCGAGCCAATAGTCTTTCATTCTTTCTTTAGCCAACATTTGCCAGGGATGAACAAATATGGCGGCACCTAAATCCTGCGCGGCTTCGAAAATGGGAAAAAAACGTTCGTCATTTAAATTGACATCATTGACGTGTGAGCCTATTTGGACACCTACCAAATTCAATACCCGCATACAACGTTCTAATTCCTTTACTGCAAGGTCCGTAGCTTGCATCGGCAACGTACCTAGACCTATGAAACGCCTGGGATATTGAGCCACGACACCGGCTATATGATCATTAAGCAAAATAGAAAGCTCCAATGTATGTTTAGGTTTTGCCCAATAGCAGAACATAACTGGAACTGTCGACAATACCTGTACATGAACACCTGAGTTTTCACAATCAACTATACGTGTTTTAGCATCCCAACAATTGCTTTGAATTTGGCGGAATAAAACACCGTCTTTGATTAATTTCGCACATCCTGGAGCACAGTGTTGAAGTTGGACAAAACCTCCATAGCCATATTTATCACGAAGATTAGGCCAATTTTCGGGCAAAATGTGAGTATGGATGTCGATTTTAAACATTAATCCAAATTTGAATCTGGCGCTTCCATCATGGTTCCACATTGCGTACAGGTTCGATTATTGATGCTTGAATAATAGCGATCAAAAATCGGTGGGAGATCTGTTTCGATGTTTTTGAGCGGAAAATATTCTTCGTATAAAAGATTGGAGCACTGATCGCAGTACCAAAGCAATCCATCTTTTTCATCCGGTCGCCGTTTACGCTCGATCACCAGACCCACGGTATTTTCAAAACGTTGGGGGGAATGGGGTATTCGAGGTGGAAGAAGAAAAATCTCACCCTGGTTGATTTGGATATCTCGGGGATGTTTGTTTTCCATAATCTTCAATACCATATTGCCTTCGACTTGATAGAAAAATTCCTCCCCTTCATCATAATGGTAATCCTTCCGGGAATTGGGGCCACCGACAACCATAACGATGAATTCCGCCTCCTCAAATACTAATTTGTTACAGACAGGTGGTTTCAATAGATCACGATGATCATCAATCCATTTTTGAAAATTTAGGGGCTTTAAATCTCGCACGGTATTCAGCCTCCTTCGATGGTAGCGATACACTTCAATTCGATCGCAATCGGAGTGGGTAGTTTGGATATTTCCACCGTTGTCCGACAGGGCTGATGGGTAGTGAAATAGTCGCTGTAGATTCTGTTATAGACAGAAAAATCGTTTTCTAAATCGGTTAAGAATACTGTTATATCGATAAGTTTTCCCCAGCTAGACCCAGCATCTTCCAATATAAGACGTACATTTTCAAAAACAGCATGACATTGGATTTCGATGTCATAGGAGACAATATTGCCTTGATCGTCCAATTCAACTCCTGGAATTTGCGGTGAACCACGTTTTCGGGGTCCCACCCCTGAAAGGAAAAGCAAATTTCCAACTCGCCGCGCATGAGGATAAGCACCGACGGGTTCGGGCGCTTTGGATGAGTTTATGCGTCCGTTTGCCACTCGGATCAGTCTCCCGTATAAATGCAGATATTTTTAGTTTCGGAAAAAAACTTAAGGGTTTCAAATCCGCCTTCTCGGCCAAGCCCCGACTGTTTCATCCCACCAAAAGGTGTCCGCAAATCTCGGACCATCCAACAATTAATCCAGATAACACCGGCCTGGATTCGGTTGGAAAGCCGATGGCAACGTTTGATATTATTGCTCCAAATGGAAGCAGACAAACCATACGCCGTGCTATTGGCATATCCAACAACTTCATCTTCAGTTTCGAAAGGTGTCAGGGTTACTACAGGCCCGAAGATTTCTTCCTGGTTAGTTCGGCAATTAGGTGTAAGCCCCTCTATTATGGTGGGTTCGATAAAAAATCCTTTTTGGCATCGCCCTTTGAGAACAATACGTTGTCCACCGGTCATAACTTCACCACCTTCCTCTTGCGCCAATTTAATGTGGGCGAGAACTTTGTGCATGTGGTTTTCTGAAATGAGTGCCCCCTGGTGACAGGTCTCACTTAAAGGATCAGCGACTCGTAATGCTTTGGTTCGGTGCACTAACTCATTTTTGAATCGTTCATAGAACGATTTTTCAATAAAGATACGTGATCCGGCAAGACAGACCTGACCTTGGTTGAAAAAAGATGAACGCAGGGTAGTCTCCAGTGTTCGATCGAAATCGCAATCCTTATAAATTATATTCGGATTTTTTCCCCCCATTTCGAGAGAAACTTTTTTAAACAAAGGTCCAACAGTTCTAGCTATTTGTTTCCCCGTGCTTGTACCACCGGTAAAAGATATTGCCAACACATTCGGATGCTCAACAATACTTTGTCCTACCCTTGAACCTAAACCATGTACGATGTTTAAAACGCCTGACGGCAAGCCTGCTTCGATACAGATTTTTGATAGAAGAAAGGCGCTCGTCGGAGTCAGCTCCGAGGGTTTGGCAACCACAGTGTTTCCCGCAGCAAGCGCGGGAGCAACCTTCCAAGTAAAAAGATATAGCGGAAGATTCCAAGGAGAGATGCAACCCACAACACCAAGAGGCACATGGACGGTATAGTTTACGGCTAGTGTGCCCATTCCATGAGATTCTGAAAAAAATTGTTCGATAGCGGAGCTAAAAAATTTAAAGTTTGCGGAGGCTCTTGGAATATCAACTTGTCGTGCGACACTTAAGGGCTTCCCTGTATCAATGGATTCCGCCCGGGCCGCCTCTTCTAGATTGTCCTCAATTAAAGTAGCAATTTTTCTTAATATTGCTGCTCGATCGGAGATGGGTGTTTCAGCCCACGCTGGGAATGCTTTTTTCGCTGACTCTACCGCTGCGTCCACATCTACAGAGTGGGAATCAGGTAATTTCGAATAACACAAGCCAGTCGCGGGTTCTACATTATCGATATACCCGCTGCCAATTGGAGGAACAAGTTTTCCATCAATATAATTAGCTATATGGTCCATAAGAAACGTTTTACAAGCCGGCGATCCGCCCTCCATCCACCGGTAAATTTATACCTGTTACGTACGAAGCCAAGTCTGAGGCCAAAAACCCTACAGCATTCGCGATTTCTTCCGGTTGCGCAAAGCGTCCCATTGGAATGGAATGCTTCATTTCTTCGGCAATATCTTTAACCGATTTGTTCAGTTTTTTCGCTTTAATATCAATGATTGATGTGAGTCTCGCTGTTTCTGTTGCCCCTGGAAGAACGTTATTCACAGTAATACCAAAAGGAGCGAGTTCGTTCGCCATTGTTTTGGACCAACTGGCAACAGCACCGCGGATAGTGTTAGATACGCCTAGTTCGGCTATTGGCTGCTTTACCGAGGTCGAAATAATATTAATTATTCTGCCGTATCTTTCGCGTTTCATCCCACCAAGAACTGACCGAACAAGTAATTGATTGCAAATAAGATGTTGTGAAAAGGCGACGATAAAGTCCTTTGGATTAGCCTCGTGAATTAGGCCTCCAGGAGGTCCACCGGTATTGTTGACGAGAATGTTTACGGTTTTCCCCCGCAGACCGTCGGCTAATGCTATCTGCAATTGATTGGGCTCGGAAAAGTCAGCGGTCAAAAATTCATGTTTTTGATCCAGGTCCTTATCCAATTGACCCACTACCCCTTTCAACGCATCGCTATTTCGCGCCAAAAGGATCAGTTCAGCACCTAAATTAGCTAGATGAAGAGCAATTGCCTTACCAATGCCTTGGCTGCTTCCGCAAACTAAGGCTCGTTTACCTTTTAACAGATGCATTGAGCTTAATTTGATAGGTAAAATGTGGGTTTTAGTTGTTAGCCTTCTATCTCAACGCGTTGGTTTTTAGTGGAAAGATTATATCATTGTAGGCTATATAAGAACGCTCTACATAAGGAGAGGAAATTAATCTAGTGATCTTTTGGTTTTTTATTTGGAATTGACCCCTATGCTAAATTACCCTGCTGAAAGCACTTTAAATGGGGTCTTTAATCTATTGTATAATAGATTAATTTTGATATATTTTCTTGGTCAATAATTCTTGCGTCTAAAACGACATTTCCGTTTATTGACGTAAAACTTGCAGTTACTTCATAACTTGTGACCTAGAATTATTAATCTATCTTATTAAATTCAATCTTCAAGCTATTATTTTATATACCAATATTCTCCGATATATTTCCTTTCCCAAATTTCTCTGGTACTGGCTCTTAGCTCGGGAGATGAATAAGTATACCGATACAAGCTAGCCCGAATATATTTGGGCGGATGACGGGGGAATGGGTTATTTGCTAACAGTCTTATAACTGCTGGAGACCCTTCTTTCAATTTAAAAAGGAATCGTACAACCCAGGAGTTTTTTTGTGGCGGTCTTAAGACTGCGAACCACATTTGCCAATCAAGGCGAGGTTGGTGAGGGATAATCCATCTAAGGTTTTTTTTAAGATTATCGGGTTTGTATTTAAATTTATAGGCATACCAATTCCTGCCATCGCTCGAACCTTCGACCTCGATTTCAAGACGCCGTCTGGTCATAGTTGCGAACGGACCATATTGGTTAACAAGCGAGTAGGTCGAAGCGATACGAACTAAAGTCACAAATGGCATAAAAAGTCGCGCGCCAGAGATTTGGACCCAAATGTAGCTACCACATGTTAAGAATATTAGGCTAGCAAGTATCCCCGCAGAGACGGTGGCTGCTAAACTTGATACTGTATTTTTAACACGAATTAAATCGATGAATTTTTGGGGAAGTATCTTAGCAAGATCATTATCGTCGAATAAAAACAAACACAAGAGGATTGTCAACAAATTAAAAAAATTGTAATTGCCGGTCAGAATAATCGTGCTTTGCAGGCCGATAGTCATCCAAGCCGCAAATAAACGTGGGCGTCGGGGAATAAACATTAGAAAAGGTACAATCAATTCAATGATAAATACACCTCCTACGCAAAATCGATGGAACAATTCTGGCAGATGGTGTGCATACCAAGCTAATGGGGTGGGTAATGGTTGGGTTTCGTAATGGTAGAATAGGGCACTTAAGTTGGCCCAAGTTGGATCTCCACTGGTTAACTTAACCAAACCTCCCATGAACATGAACCGAGCTAGCAAAAATTGGTATAAAAAAACGATAATTCGCGATCCGGACACGAGAAATATTGCCAGTATGCCTGTTTCCAACAGCAAAAAATCCCACTGGAAGGTCATGAATACTTGCCCGCCGTAAACCAGCGAAAGATAAAATATGAAGCACAAAAGCAGAGCACTCCGAGTGGCGATATTACAGAACACAGAGAGGGCAGCTGCCATCCCTGCGTAACAAACAAATTTGAGCGCTAGATCCGAAGCATCGAACCAAAATAGAGTAGGGAACAGCCAGAATTTTCTATTACCTTCGACGGCCCCCTGTATTTCCGCAAGCCGGGTTTCAATTGGGAGAATTCCATTTGAACCAATTAATCCATCGATTTGCACAGCCATTGAAGCAAATGCCGAAAAATAGATTATTGCGAGTAAGCGTAGGAATAACCAGCTGACTATGTCGTATGGGGCAGAGTACAACCTAAATTCCACGGTAATTTCGTCGAAATAAACGATGTATTATCTTACTATATTGTTATTGGTAGATTAGAATAATTCGATAGCGCGTGAATTCAAACGAAAAAATTCTTTATTACATACACGATCCGATGTGTAGTTGGTGTTGGGCATTTAGCCCTACGTGGGAAAAAATTGTCTCCAGGGTCGAACCCCATTTAACAATACGTTATCTCCTTGGAGGTCTTGCGCCTGATACCGATGAGCCAATGCCAAAAGCTATGCAGCTTAAGATTCGCTCGATTTGGCACACTATACAAGCCCATGTGCCAGGAACGGAGTTTAATTTTGACTTTTGGCAGGTCTGTAAACCTCGCCGTTCTACGTACCCAGCATGTAGGGCTGTGATTGCCGCAGGATTTCAGGGGGGCGAACATGAAAATGCCATGGTGTTGGCTATACAGAAGGCCTATTATCTATGTGCAAAAAACCCTTCGGACACAAGTATCCTATGCGAATTGGCGGCTACTATTGGTTTGGATGTGCCTCGGTTTAGGATGGAGTTGAAAGCAAATCAAACACAAGAAAAATTACTCAAACAAATTTCGTTAGGACAGCAGATTGGAGCTGGTGGTTTTCCAAGCCTTATTCTCCAAGAAAACGGTGACTATCAAAGAATAGATTTTGATTATATTGACGCCGATGTTGTGTTGAGCCAGCTCGGGTAGAGTTTTCTGTGTTCATCTCACCACTGTGGAAATAAAATAACGATTTGCTAGGGTTTGGGTATGAATTTCAATATTCGTATTTTACTTCAAGAGAAAACAAATATGCACAAAATAGATGTTTCTAATTTGAACCGTCAATTTTTAATAGGTTTTATCTTTTTCTTAATTTTCGGACTAACCGTTGCATGTTCGAAAAGCACTGACTTTCCCGTAATTTCTCAATCTGACCTTGTCAATCGTTTAGATTTGGAAACTGCACCATTGATCCTAGATGTTCGTTCGTCAAAGGAGTTCGCGAGTGGCCATGTTCCAGGAGCGCTCAATATTCCGTATACTGAACTTAAAGGGCGTCTTGATACATTAAAGGTCGACCAAAAAGAAGAAATTGTGGTTTATTGCGAACGGGGTGGTAGAGCTTCAACCGCAGCGTCTATTCTTCGTGAGGAGGGATTCGCCTCCATCCAGCATCTCGAAGGCCATATGAAAGCATGGCGTTCAAATAAGCTGCCCTGCGATGGTTGTTGAGAACATGTGATGTCCCCTGAACACAAATTTATTGGGCCGTGGCAATGGCAATAAATTACACTCAATATAACTCTTAATAAACTGTTTTTATTGAATAATACTCCATTAAAATGGAAATATCATAATGTCGCATGCTTTTATTACAAGATTAAGCACCTTATTATCTCGTTGATCCACCGGATGGAAATCAAGCATCTGCTGAACATCTCCATCTTATCTCATCAAAGCAATCAAATTTTTAGTTATACCAGTAGTCATTAACACGAGTTTAAAATCTACAAACATATTAAATTCAATCAGCTATGCTATAAAAGGTGTATATTATTTAGTTGGCTTAAAGGCACTGAGTAGCATCCTCTTTTTTACATCTAGCTTTTGTAGTTTTTAGAGGCATTTTAAAATGAATACGAGTACCACGTCGAAGAATAAACAGTCGCCCAGCGATACATTTACTTTAACCGATAATTCAACGGGTCAGTCCTGGGATTTGCCATCGCGTACAGGCACAATGGGGAATCGACTGATTGACATTCGTGGTTTGTATAATAGTACAGGTGTCCTGACGTACGACCCTGGCTTTACATCGACCGGCTCGTGCAAATCTAATATTACCTTTATTGATGGTGAGGAAGGGATCCTACTGCACCGAGGCTATCCGATAGATGTCCTCGCCAAAGATAGCGATTATATGGAAACCTGCTATTTGCTTCTGTATGGTGAACTCCCGACGCCGGAAGAGAAGTTCTCATTTGATAGTGATATCCGCAACCACACATTGTTGCACGAACAACTGATTTCTTTTTACAAAGGCTTTATGCGGGGTGCCCATCCGATGGCAATCATGGTGGGTGTTGTTGGCGCTCTCTCCGCTTTCTATCATGACAGAACTGACATCACCGATCCGGACCAACGCCAATTGGCTGCGCACCGATTGATCGCTAAAATGCCCACAATCGGCGCATATGCCTTCAAATATTCGCAAGGGTTACCATTCCCAATGCCTAGAAACGAATACTCATACTCGGAAAATCTCTTGCAGATGATGTTTTCTGTTCCGTCAGAGGACTATAAGATCAATCCAATATTGGCACGGGCGATCGACCGTATTTTAGTACTACATGCCGATCATGAACAAAATGCATCGACTTCAACAGTACGCCTGGCGGGATCCTCAGGTGCCAACCCATATGCCTGTATTGCTTCGGGGATTGCTTCCCTATGGGGCCCAGCCCATGGCGGAGCCAATGAGGCAGTACTAAAAATGCTGGCGGAGATTGGTACTAAAAAAAGAGTCGGCGAATATATAAAAAAAGCCCAAGACAAGAATGACAATTTCAGATTGATGGGGTTCGGGCATCGAGTTTATAAAAACCACGATCCACGAGCAATCGTTATGCGTGAAACATGTTATGAGGTTTTGGACGTATACGTATTAGGGATTGAAGATCCTCAGCTAGAACTTGCCATGGAGCTTGAAAAAATTGCGTTGGAAGATGATTATTTTGTCGAAAAGAAACTCTATCCAAATGTTGATTTTTATTCTGGAATAATCCTTAAGGCTTTGGGTTTCCCGACTTCTATGTTTACAGTGATGTTTGCAATCGGTCGTACCGTTGGCTGGATTTCCCACTGGAAGGAAATGCTGAAAGATGAACATCAGAAGATCGGGCGCCCACGGCAACTATATCTCGGCGAAAAAGCCCGTGAATTCGTTCCGCTAGATAAACGGGGCCACACCGAAGATAAAACCAGCTGGTCGTGGTTTTGGGGAAATAAATAGCAACAATTCTAGAAGGTTGGATACCTATAGTATCGGCAAGACATACCTCAATATATCTTAGCCTAATACTTTGTAAGCCTACATTAAATTAGGCGCAACACGGTACCTATAACAAGGTGCCTCCCTTTATAATCATACGAAAGTTTCGTATGAGTCTTACAACCGTTGTTTGCATGGATTCATTGGTTTCACCGGTTGAAACCATCCCGCATGGGTTAGGTTTGTTTGGTAGTGAAAACAATTTGTCATTGAGCATCGACTGATAAACTGGCATAAACACTAAGCACACAAAATATCCACCACAAATAGATTCTTTATTTGTTATTGATCTCAGCGTATCGTTGATTATCGAAATTGTAATGTAGACACTAAACCCGCTATTTAACATAATATATATTATACGCAATAATAAGCTTAGGCATTTCCTATGACTTCAAAACCACACCCCGATTTCGAACAGCAAGAAGATTTAATTTACCTGAACCATGCTGCTGTCGCACCATGGCCTCAGCGCAGTGCTGAGGCGGTAAAGAATTTCGCTCAGGAAAATCTACAATGTGGTACGTTCTACTACAGCAATTGGCTCGAAAAAGAATTACGATTGCGCGAACAATTGCGACAATTGATCAATGCACCATCCAAAGACGATATTGCATTGGTCAAAAATACTTCCGAAGCATTGTCCTTTGTGGCTTATGGGATCGATTGGAATGATGGAGATAATATCGTTTCGAGCAACGAGGAATTTCCTTCTAATCGAATTCCCTGGCAATCTTTAAGCAATCAAGGTGTTGAATTTCGTGAAGCCGATTTGAAACACTCGTCATCTGCTGAAGATGCACTTTTTGAATTGGTTGATCGAAATACCCGGTTATTGACGATTAGTTCAGTACAGTTCGCCTCGGGGTTGCGAGTCAATTTGGAAAAATTAGGAAAGTTCTGTAAGCAACGGGATATTCTGTTTTGTGTCGATGCCATTCAAAGTATCGGTGCAGTCCGATTTGACGTTCAAGCTTGTCAGGCTGATTTCGTCATGGCCGATGGACATAAATGGATGTTGGGCCCTGAAGGATTGGGCCTTTTTTATACTACAGAGGAAGCCCGTAACCGCTTAAATTTAAATCAATATGGTTGGCACATGGTTGAGAATTTGAATAATTATGCTAATCAACCTTGGGAAGTTGCCCACACATCTCGTCGGTTTGAGTGCGGTAGTACAAATTTGCTCGGGGTTCATGCACTATCGGCTAGTTTGTCGTTGCTTTTAGAAACAGGAATGGATAATGTGGAAAACGCGATTTTGGAAAAGGTTTCTTATTTGAAGCAGGCCATCAATGCTTCGCGGCAGTTGACGTTACTTAATCCTGCTAATACTGGGCTTGGTTCTGGTATTGTTCTCTTTCGCCACAATGAAATTGAAAACGAAATTTTATTCAATACGCTCAGGAAAAACAAGGTGATCTGTGCAAAAAGGGGGTCAGGTATACGCTTTTCACCCCATTTCTATAATACGACTGAACAGCTTCAAAAAGCCTTAGCGGTAAGCTGTGGAGAGTAGAGAGGATTGAAAACGACAATTTACTCCCATCCGATAACATCGTATCCACGGTCACGTAAACACCGATTTACAAATCGAACATGTGTCTGATTTGGTTGGGGAGTCCTGAATAAACTTCGAATCAAACCCGCTGTCGCGCCTGTAGCCAATCCGAAGACCGACCCCCGCCCAGCTGAACCAGATACAGCACCCCCGGCCGCACCTATTGCTGCACCACTGGCTGCTCCAACGGCAGTACTTCGTGCAGTCCCCTCAGCTTTACCGGAACCAGGCGTCGCGCCGAACTCATCAGCCTTCACTTTACAAGCCGCAATATCACTATCAACCAAAGTTTGGCCAGCCGCATAAAAGTGCTCGTTCGGATACAAAATTGGTTTAGGGCCACCACACCCACTAATCACTACTACGGTATATACCCAAATTAACTTTATTTTCATTGAAATATGAATGACATACAAGCTATTTTTTACACATTAGGTTACTAAATCGGTAACCACTCGTAGTTTAACCTAACTCTCATTGTTTGTGTCCACATTTCTTGCAACTTTCGAATTAGCGAAGTGCGGTAATAGTGCGTAGGAAAATTTGGGCGTGGAGGTTACTGCTAGCTGTCACAAACTACCAAGTGTTTATCTTAGGGAGTGTAACTAACTTTTAAACAGGGAATAAAAATTTTTCGTCGTGAGATCAGCGACCTTGGAACTGGAAATACCTCTTAATTCGGCGATCTGATCCGCTACATAGCGAACATAAATTGGATAATTTGGCTTTCCGCGGAATGGTACCGGTGCCAGGTACGGTGAATCGGTTTCAATTAGAAATCGATCATCCGGAATTTTTTTTGCGACATCTTGAACGGCCTTTGCGTTCTTAAAGGTCACAATACCTGAAAACGAGATATAGAAATTAAGATCCAAGGCTTGATAAGCCATATCCCAATCTTCTGTGAAGCAGTGTAACACCCCACCAACCTCCCCGGCACCCTCCTCTTCCAATATTTTTAAGGTATCTTGTTTGGCATCACGCGTATGGACAATGATCGGTTTGTTTGTTTCAAGTGCTGTTCTAATGTGAGTTCTAAATCGATCTTGCTGCCAGCCTAAGTCTCCTTCACTTCGAAAATAATCCAATCCAGTTTCCCCAATACCAATAATTTTAGGGTCTTGTGCCAATTTGACTAAGTCCTGTTGGCTTGGCTCTTGGTCTGTTTTTTGGTTCGGATGGACACCTACTGTAGTGGAGACGTTCTTATATCCTTCGACGAGGTTACACATCGACGGGAAGGCATCCAAGTCGATCGAAATGCACACCATGTGTTCGATTCCATCCCGAGACGCACAGTCCATGAATGCAGAAAAATCGTGATCAAAAAGGCTCAGATCAATTCGATCGAGGTGGCAATGAGAATCAATAAGCACAGGCGTTATTTAAAAGTAAATTTGGATTTTCACGATCTCATATGGCTGTACAGCCACGTGTAGAATTCTGTAAACAAATAGACTAATCGAATTTCTGATTAGCACACCCTTTACAGTTATCGGTTAACAGAGCTACCAGTTTATGACACTAAACATCGTAGAACACGATCAGGACATTACATTGTATGAGTGGAGCGATCCGATTCCAGCGCACCAGCCAAATAGGTTTCTATTTTATTCCTGACCAAGCCCCCATCTTGTTCACTGAATTGTACACCAATTCCTGTAGCGCGATAACCTTCGGCTCCTTTTGGAGTTATCCATACTATTTTACCGGCAATTGGGAGACGTTCTGTCTCCTCCATAAGGTTCAATAACATAAAAACTTCTTCACCCAGCGTATACTCCCTTTTGGTAGGAATAAACAATCCACCATTCTTGATGAAGGGTATATAGGCTGAATAAAGCGCATTTTTATCTTTGATGGATAACGACAAGATTCCTTGACGACTCCCAGAGCTAGTGGTCTCTTGCATATAGACTTATACTAAAATATTAGATATTGGATATAAGTATCTGGTAATTAATAAAAATCTCCTCCAATACTAACTTTTTATTAGCTTGATTGACCAACCGCTGCTTGGCCAACACGAGCTGATCAAGATATTGAAACAGATGTTGTAAGTTTAGCCTTTGTACCTGTTGTTGCAAGCTAGCTCGTAAAACCGGATTAGCAAGATTCTTAACACCAGGATCGCTAGCAATACGGATCATGTCGACTAACCGCAATGTGAGCCAATCGATGATTTGTTCTTCGGGTATATCTGAACACTTTTCGGCTACTGAAACAGGATCGGATTTATTCTTGACCAGTTGCAACAAAAGCTCATCAAATCCATTTTTGGTTTCCACAGAATCCTGTTTTGACAGAATCAACGCTTTAAATGGCGCACGCCCCGACATTTCAAAAAGTGCTTCCAGGTTTTCCCTAATACCCTGTTCTCGCAACCAGTCGAGAGCAAGAGTAAAATCAGGTAATGGCAAATTCAGTTTTTGACAGCGACTCACGATAGTAACCGGAAGCATTGAAGGTGATTCGGTCACTAATATAATTAGTGTCCCGTCAGCTGGTTCCTCTAGGGTTTTCAATAAACTATTTGCCGCGGCAGAATTAAGTCGATGCGCATGATGGAGCATTACCACCCGATGTTCGCCATAATGAGTTGTTGTCGATAGTTTCCCAATTAATTCTCGGATCTGTTCGACTAAAATAACACCCCCAGGTTTGCTGGGCTCTATGGGTATAAAATCCGGGTGACTCTGTACGTCCATTAGGTGACAACTTCTGCATTCTTCGCAGGGTTTTCCATCCTTTTTTCGGGCTTCGCATAGCAAAGACCGTGCAAAGAAATGCGCCAAGATCGTTTTCCCAATGCCCGCAACTCCAGTTATCATCAAACCATGGGGTAAACGGCCAGTGTGAATATAGGCTGACAATTTTTCCCAGTAAGGGCGATGCCAAGCTAAAACCTGTGTGCCCATCAAAACGACAAGAGCGATTCGAGATATTGTGTGATTTTCAATTGGACAAGCTCCAGCGATTGGGAACCGTCGATTTGTTTTATTCGGTCTGGATACGCTAAAGCCCGGGACAAATAGCTATCTCTAACCGATTGAAAAAAATTCATTTCTTCAGATTCAAAGCGATCCGGAGCGCTCCGTTGGCGCACCCTGTTCATGCCAATATCCACTGGTACATCAAACAATAAAGTCAGGTCTGGTTTAAGTTGATTAGCAAAATACTCCTCTAACACATTGATCTTTTGAATATTCATATTTCGCCCTCCCCCTTGGTAGGCATAACTCGCATCAATATATCTATCACAAACGATCCATTGACCTGCCTTGATACAGGGAAGAAGTTTTTCAGTAACATGTTGTGCGCGGGCGGCGAAAATCATTAATAGTTCGGTATCTTTAGAAATTGACTGCTTGTCCTTTTTCAGAAGAAGTGTACGGATATCTTCACCAATAGGCGTCCCCCCAGGTTCTCTCGATACTGTCACATGTTTTCCATGGGCCTCCAAATATTTGGCTATGAATTCCAAATTTGTTGTTTTTCCAGCACCCTCTCCTCCTTCAAGGGTAATGAACTTCCCCAATGTCACCGACGTTTCTTTTTTTTCTGGAAAAGCGCAACGGCTCGATTGTGATCCTTCAGAGTAGAAGAAAACACATGATTTCCATCACCCCTAGCAACAAAATAAAGGCTGTTACCCTTTTTGGGATGCAACGCTGCATAGATTGAATCTGCACCAGGCATAGCAATTGGGGTTGGTGGGAGACCTTTACGCCGATAAGTGTTATAGGGTGTATCTGCGCGTAAGTCTTTTCGTCTCAGGTTACCATTAAAATGTTTACCCATCCCATAGATCACCGTAGGATCGGTTTGCAATAGCATAGATTTTTGTAAGCGCCGAGTGAATACCCCAGCAATGATGGGACGTTCATCTGCTTGAGCCGTTTCCTTTTCCACAATAGATGCAAGAATTAATGCTTCAAAAGGCGTTCGCAGCGGCAAACCATCAGCTCTATTTTCCCACTCCAAATTGAGGGCCTGTTCCATTTTATAGTAGGCCCGCTTCAGAATTTGGAGGTCCGTTGTGCCTTTGGTAAAAAAGTAGGTATCCGGAAAGAAACGCCCTTCCGCGTGTTGTTTGCCCACACCGATAAGTTCCATGATGTCTTCGGGGCTTTTATCATTAAGAGTTTGGGTCAGCTGAGGCGTTTCCGAAAGTACCTTCAGTATTCTATCAAAAGTCCATCCTTCGATGAAAACCAAGGAAAATTGACGTTCTTTCCCTTGAATGATCATGGCTAAAAGTTGCCGTAAGGTCATCCCAGGCAAAACTCTATACATACCCGCTTTCAGACGGCCCGCTGCATTTTCAAATCGGACTAAGACATTAAAATAAAATGGTTTAGTCAGCACATCTTTAGAAACGAGATTTGTAACAACGCGCTTAAGGCTATCGCCCTTGTTGATCTCAAAATTAACGGGTTGTTCTGTATTTATAGCGCTATCGATAGCGCTTTCGTAAGCCATCCACGCCCACCCTAAACCAAAGCTTATTAGAACAGTTCCTAATCCAATCCAACGGAGAATC
The DNA here is from genome assembly GCA_964653275.1 of uncultured Methylococcales bacterium. Classification (GTDB taxonomy): domain Bacteria; phylum Pseudomonadota; class Gammaproteobacteria; order Methylococcales. The sequence continues at coordinate 12,556 of CAZZET010000023.1, read as the reverse complement.
ATTTTCCTATCTCCAGTTCAATGGTTTTGAATAACCAATTTTGTATTCTTTGGGTTACGGGGCCTACGCCAATAACTTTTTCCACAAACTGTTTTACCGGCCATATTATAATTACACTATTAGTTAAGAAGAGTTCATCCGCGCTAGCAACATCCTCAACTCTAATTCTAGTTTCTTTTATCTCTAAACCATGCTCTAAAGCCGATTCCATAACAATGGATCGAACTACGCCCGCAACACCACAATTGTCAATTTCAGGAGTGTATATAATTCCGTGTTTTACTATGAATAAATTGCTCTTTGTACCTTCAACAATGCGGTTGGCCTGATCGACCATTAATCCTTCTTGTGCGTCACAATCATTCCATTCTCGACTTGCAAGGATCTGTTCTAGTCTATTAAGGTGTTTTATCCCTGCAAGAGTAGTGTTGCTACTTAAGCGATTTCGACAAAGTATAACTTTGACACCTTGTCTTTCGAATGATTCGGGGTAAACAGGATTGGGATGAATACTAAGTGCTCTCGTAGGTAGAGGTTTCCCGAGGGGACGATAACCACGGCCTCCTATTCCACGGGAAAGTATGATTTTTAATACACCATTTCTACCGTATTCCTGTATTAAAACCGATATTTCATGCTTCAAAAGTGCCTTATCTTCGAAGGGAATGCTTAGTTTTTTACAATCACGAATCAATCTCTCCAGGTGCTTGCACAGAAATAAAGGTACCCCATTTTTGACTTTGATCGTCTCGAAAAGCCCGTCACCATATTGAAATCCACGGTCAGCAATTTCGATTTGGGAGGTTTTCTTGCCATTTATCAAAACCATCGATCTAAGTCGGGTACCGATAGATAGAAATGGAAATACTAATAGGAAATCCGAGAATAATGATCATAGCGAGGGTAGTAAACTCAATTTAAGTAAGAATTTTCGATCATTGTAAGACGAATAATTACTGTATTTAACGACAACATCCACGTAAAGCGGAAATCGCCCATTAGAAACAAATCCTACAAGTGACCTTTTGGAAAACTCTTCTTCAATTTGATCAAGAAATATACTCGATCCAGATTGTTTACAGCAAATCCGTCGTTTTCAGAAAACCTTCGACAACACCAACCACGGATCTTTTAAATTAGGGATGACGAAAGATAATTTCTAAACGCCCTTAAAAATCAAAGTCCCGTTAGTCCCGCCAAACCCGAATGAATTGGACATAGCAATTTTGACTTTTTTCTCGCGGGCAGTTAACGGCGTGAAGTCCAAGTCACATTCCGGGTCTTGATTCTTCAGATTAATGGTAGGGGGAATGATTCCATTACAAATCGATAACACCGAAAAAATCGCCTCTATACCCCCTGCCGCACCCAGCATATGGCCCGTCATCGATTTAGTGGAACTAATAGTGGTTTTATAGGCATGCTGGCCAAGAGCAATTTTCAAAGCCTTTGTCTCAGCGATATCACCCGCAGGTGTTGAGGTGCCGTGCGCATTGACGTAGTCAATAGCTTCAGAGTTGAGCCCAGCAGACTTTAAAGCATTATTCATACATCTCGCCGCACCACTTCCACTTTCGACTGGTTGGGTAATGTGATAAGCATCAGCGCTCATCCCATATCCGATCAATTCTGCATAAATTTTTGCACCACGGGAATTTGCGTGTTCGTATTCTTCCAACACAACGACACCTGCACCATCACTAAGCACGAATCCATCTCGGTCTCTATCCCAGGGACGACTTGCAGTCTCTGGATCGTCATTTCGGCGAGATAAAGCACGCGCGGACGCAAACCCACCCATTGAAGTAACCGACTTACTCGCCATCTCTGCTCCACCAGCTATCATTACATCTGCGTCTCCACAACGAATGATTCGAGCTGACTCACCAATATTGTGAGTACCAGTGGTACATGCCGTTACAATGGCGATATTCGGTCCCTTTAAACCATACTTTATCGACAGATTTCCCGAAATCATGTTGATAATATTTCCTGGCACGAAAAACGGCGAAATTTTTCTCGGACCCCCTTTTAAATAGCCATTGTGTCCTTGTTCAATGCCTGATATTCCACCTATTCCCGCGCCAACTGCAACCCCCATCCTTTCCGAATTAGATTCATTAACCTCTAATCCAGAATCTTCAATTGCCTGACACCCTGCTGCGATCCCATAATGGATAAACCCATCCATACGTTTTGCATCTTTGTGTGGAATGTATTCACTAATATCGAAATCTTTGACAAGCCCGCCGAACCGGGTTGGAAACTGAGTATTCACAAAGGCTTCAATCGATGTAATACCGCCCTTTCCTGCGATAACACTCGCCCAAGAATCTTTAACATTAAGGCCAACAGGGCTGACTATACCAAGCCCCGTGACAACTACTCGCCTACTACTCAAAGTATGCTCTCGGTGATTTAAGGTTTTTTAAAGGAGATTCCTACGGGAACCCACACAAATGTTGAGTAATCCCGCCAGATTAATTGATACGATTACAAGTGACTTTGGACGTAGTCAACTGCTTGTTGAACCGTTGTAATCTTTTCTGCTTCTTCGTCGGGAATTTCACACTCGAATTCTTCTTCAAGCGCCATGACCAACTCGACAGTATCGAGGGAGTCAGCGCCTAGATCATCAACGAACGAAGCTTCATTTGAAATTTCTTCATCGTTTTTTACGCCCAATTGTTCACTAACAATCTTTTTTACACGTTCCGCAATGTCACTCATAATATTTCTTCCTCAATTAGTTTTATTATGGCGAAATAAATAGCAAGGCTAATTTTATTCTTAAAAACTCAAGAATTAAAAACATTTTTTAAAATTATTTTAAACGAATGGATTATAAATTAGAAAAGTTATTTATTAACAGTTAGATACGTTATTACAATTAAATTATAGTTTACTCAAGAAAATCGATCTAGTGGCCTGCAACTCGTCTCTTAGGCGGCTATGCAAAAGAAAAGACAGGACCACATTGGTCAGACATTGTTAGGATTACCACTCTCAAATAGCGTTTTAAGCCATAAACATTCCACCGTTTACATGCACTGTTTCTCCAGTAATATATGCAGCTTCGGGAGAGCACAAAAATGCAACAGCATTAGCAACATCTTCGGGCAAACCCAGCCTATTCAGGGGAATAGCAGCCAATAACGCTTCTTTGTGCGGCTCAGGAAGTCCGCTAGTCATATCGGTATCAATAAACCCAGGAGAAACTGTGTTAACGGTTATATTGCGGCTGCCGACTTCTTTTGCTAAAGCTTTAGTGAACCCGATAACCCCTGCTTTGGCCGCACAATAATTTGTTTGTCCCTGATTACCAGTTGCCGCAACGACCGAAGTAATGCTAACAATACGACCGTAACGTACCTTCATCATACCTCTTAAACAAGCCTTAGACAGCTTGAATATAGCCTTTAAATTAGTTTGCATTACCGAACCCCATTCGTCGTCCTTCATCCGCATAAGCAGATTGTCGCGAGTAATTGCGGCGTTGTTGACGACCGTAGTGGGTGCACCATACTCGGTTGTTATTTTTTTAATAAAAATATCAATGGAGGCGGTCTCGGTTACATCCAGTCGCAAGCCTACACCAGGCAATCCAGCTTGCTCAAAAGATGAGGAAATTGCTTCTGCTCCTTCTTCCGTAGTTGCCGTTCCGATGACGAAACCTCCAGCACCGGCCAATCGCAAAGCAATTGCTTGCCCAATTCCTCGGCTAGCGCCGGTAACTAAAGTTATCTGGTTTGTCATGCAATCAGTCCTAAAGTTTGGTCTAGTGTTTTACCATCAAAAATAGAAGCAGTTGTGCAGCTCCGCGCAATCCGCTTATTCAGGCCAGTTAACACCTTTCCCGGCCCACATTCAACTAAAAACTCAACACCTTGTTCATGCAAAAATTTCACCGACTCAACCCACCGAACCGGATGACATAACTGCTTTTTTAAAACACTAATAACTACTTCAGGAGATGCGTGGGATGCCACATCAAAATTGTGAACGATAGAAATCTTGGGTGTTTTTATTGTTATTTCCCGAATAAAAATCTCCAATTTTTCTGCTGCCTGTTCCATCAAAACACAATGAGAAGGTACGCTGACAGGCAAAAGTACCGCCCGTTTGGCACCATGCTCTTTGGCGATAGCAATCATCCGATCTACTGCTTCTGTATGTCCTGCTACGACTATTTGTCCAGGCGCATTAAAATTTACGGGTGCGACGACCTGTTCACCAGATATTTCCAAACAAAGATTAACAACGTCGGGGGCATCCATCCCCAATATTGCAGCCATTGCGCCTGCACCAGGTTTCACAGCTTCCTGCATTAATCGTGCTCTTTCAATGACTAATTTGACAGCATCCTGAAACGACACTGCATTGGAACAAACTAATGCCGTATATTCACCAAGGCTGTGACCTGCCAACCAGCTAGGACGAACGTCAGTTTCATTGCACCATACCCGCCACACCGCCACACCAGCAGCCAGCATTATCGGTTGTGTATTGATTGTTAAGTTAAGCTGATCATCCGGGCCCTCCTGCGATAAGCGCCATAAATCTATACCCGCAACCGAAGAAGCTTCTTCAAAAGTGTGTTTAATTTCAGCCCGACCTGCCCCCAATTCTGACAGCATCCCCACCGACTGAGATCCTTGCCCAGGAAACACGAAAGCGAGATTATTGAATAAATCATTCATTGTGTGATGTCACTCCTTAAATAGTTTTTCTTTTTGTTAATTCCATCACTGTATTCTTTGGTTTTTATACTAAACACCAACTTCTTGGGCAAGCTTCTAATACCGCAATCCACACGTTACGGTAGTACAGTACAGCTTATTAGTGATTTAAATATTAAATAGTTAGTACTTAATTAACGCAGATCCCCAAACGAAACCTCCACCGAAAGCCTCCATCAATAACGTTTGACCACGTTGTATTCGACCATCACGGACAGCCTCATTAAACGCTAATGGTATCGATGCCGCCGAGGTATTTCCTTGATTCTCGATCGTTACAATGACACGTTCCATAGACACCCCAAGTTGCTTGGCCGTGGCTGCAATGATACGGATATTCGCTTGGTGAGGAACCAGCCAATCAACATCCGAATTATCCATATTGTTGGCGGCAAGCGTTTCATCCACGATTTGACCCAATTTTGTAACAGCCATTTTAAATACAGCATTTCCCTTCATGAAAAAGAAGGGTGGATCCTTACTTTCCCCGTCACCTGCTCCCGTGGCAGTTGGCACGTACAATAACTCTTCATAACGGCCATCAGCATGAATATGGGTCGATATAATTCCAGGCTCGCCATTTTCCTCAAGAATGACTGCCCCAGCCCCATCCCCAAAAATTATACAAGTTCCTCGGTCCGTCCAATCGACCAAGCGTGAATTAATTTCACTTCCAACAACTAAAATACGACTGGCCGCCCCAGATTTGATATATTGATCAGCGATATTCAGAGCATATATAAACCCTGCGCAAGCTGCTTGTATATCAAAGGCTCCACAATTATTGGCAATTCCCAGACGGTTCTGCAACAAACATGCAGTACTGGGAAAAGTTCGATCAGGAGAACTAGTTGCTACTAATATAAGGTCAATGTCGTTAGCGTCTATTTGAGCTGCTTCAATGGCAGCCCGGCTGGCAATTTCTGCCATACTCGATGCGGTTTCAGAATCTGCCGCAATACGCCGCCCTTTTATCCCAGTGCGGTCAAATATCCATGCGTCCGATGTATCGACTCTTTGCGCGATTTCTTCGTTAGTTCTAACCGCTTTAGGTAAATATGCTCCAGTCCCGATAATACGAGAAAAACGGCTCACGCCGTCCTCCGTTCCGCAAAAATAGACTCAACTCGATTACTAATTTGTAACGGTACGCCTTTCTGAATTTCTAAACTTGCAATATGAATTGCATTTGCAAATGCGATCTCGTCTGCACTACCATGACTTTTAATGACAATTCCTTTTAGTCCTAATAAACTTGCTCCGTTGTATAACCTTGGATCAATATGATTCTTAACAGCTTTTAATACAGGATAAGCTACAACGCTCGCTAGTTTAGTAAGAAAACTTTTTGCAAACGCCTGCTTTAGTGAATGACTGATCATCTTTGCCACACCTTCGGTTGCTTTTAATGCTACATTACCAGCAAACCCATCGGTGACGACAACATCAACTTCACCGGTACATAGATGGTCTCCCTCTACATAGCCGATAAAATTTAGATGCGAATTTGATAGTAGCTTTGACGCCTGCTTCACCTGTTCATTGCCTTTTATCTCTTCTTCTCCAATATTGAGTAGTCCAACCTTGGGCCGGTCAATATTTTCGATTGAACGCACTAATTCGTTTCCCATTACCGCAAATTGAAAAAGATGTTCCGCCGAACTATCCACATTAGCCCCTAAATCCAAAACATGAGTATGACCATGAATTGAGGGTATCGTAGCAATAATCGCTGGGCGATCAATCCCGGGTATTGTTTTAAGCACAAACCGAGCTGTTGCCATCAACGCACCGGTATTCCCTGCACTAACACAGGCTTGGGCCAGGTCATCCTTAACCAGATTGATAGCGACCCGCATCGAAGAATCTTTTTTATTCCGTAATACTTTTGATGGCGAATCGTCCATTTCTATACATTCCGAAGCATGGCGAATACTAATACGATCTTTCAATGGACTCGAATGGTTGGCTAATTCCTGTTCCAAGACGTCTTTTTTTCCAACCAAAACAAGTTCGAGATCAGGGTGTATTTCCAGACTGCGTAACGCACCAGGTACAATTACACTAGGGCCATGATCACCACCCATCGCATCCAGGCTTATGATAGACCGGTTACCCATTAGATACCCCACTTACTCACATCCATACCAATGCATCCATGTAATTCTCTATTAGAAATTCAAACTACATCCGAAAGAGTGACGGATTATTCGTCTTCTTTGGATTCAATCACTTTTTTACCTCGATAATATCCATCTGCCCCGACATGGTGGCGAAGATGGGTTTCTCCACTCAGAGGATCCTGGGAGAGGGATTTCGCTTCCAAACCATCGTGAGCACGGCGCATTCCGCGTCGTGATCGAGATTTCCGACTTTTTTGTACTGCCATTTAATGATCTCCTTGATTTTTGAGTTGACTTAAAATTGCAAAAGGGTTTTCTTCTGGAAATTTTTGTACCGATGTTGATTGTGGTCGACAATTATTATGTTTCGGTACTATTGGCAGAGCCAATAATATTTCGTCTTCAATGATGTCTGTAATCGCAATACCTTTTCCCTCTAATAACAACGGTTCGTAGGATTCTGGCAATATTTTCGCTTCATCGATCGACGAAACCACCGCCAATTTGATCTGGCTTTGAACTGAAAAAACTAGCTTTTCCAAACATGTTTGGCATTTAATCGCCAAATTTGCATTAACAAAACCAGAAATAGCCGTGAATTTGCCTTGTTTACTAAAAAGCAATTCAAACGCCGCTTCACCGACATCGTCCATTAATAATCCACTGAGCCGTTCCAATTCGCGTATGGATAGCTTATCTTCGAAAAAACCTCTTTTTTCGGCAAGCTGTATTGGATCGATAAGATCACCCAATTGCCCTATCATAGCTGGAATATATTATCTTTAATTCGGAATTGCTGTCAAAACGAATGGGACCGATATCAATATGCCACTCTCAATTATCGAAAACAAATCAACCCAACGGTTGATAGTACTCGCATCAAGTTCCTCTTATCGCAAACAATTGCTTAAGCGATTAGGGCTCAACTTTGAAACTGAGGCGCCTAAAATTGATGAAACAGCTCGGCCCGGTGAAAATCCGGTGCAGCTTAGTATTCGTCTTGCAGAACAAAAAGCACGCTCATTAGGTACTAAGTACACCAATCATATCATTATTGGATCTGATCAGGTTGCTGTATTAGATGGGAAACAGCTAAGAAAGCCTAAGAATCGAGGCGTAAATATTGAACACTTAGTTCGTGCTTCAGGTAAAACCTTGACATTTCACACGAGTGTGTGTGCTCTGGATTCTAAAACAAACTGTTTAGAATCCGATGTTGATAGCTCTAAAGTTTTTTTTAGGCACCTGGAAAAACACCAAATCATCCGTTATGTTGAAAAAGAAAAACCTTTTGACTGTGCTGGCGGATTCAAATTCGAAGGATTAGGGATTGCTTTGTTCGAAAAGTTTGAGGGAGAAGATCCAAATGCAGTCGTGGGTTTGCCGTTAATTCGCTTACGCCAACTATTGGAGAAATTAGGGGTTGTAGTTATTTAAAAAAACGTCGGCAAACAGTCATTACACACTGAAAAGCAGCCCCTTTTCCTAATGTGGCAGTATAAGTCTGGATCCGACAGCAATGCGATTGGATTCGAACCATCCTTCATTCATTTCTAAAGCATAGAGAGCTGGTTCTGGCGATTGATGTATCGTTCTTTCGTCTTCAGGTTCCATTGTCAAATATTTAAGCAATACACCCCTCTCATCAAAAAAACCAATATCAAGAGTTAAAGGAGTATTCTTAGTCCAAAAACGTAGTATTTTTGGTTTAGAGAATATAAAAAGCATGCCCTCATTGAGGTTCATTGATCGTCGTTGCATCAAACCGGTTTGTCTGGCCTCGTCGGTCGCGGCGATCTCCACAAAGGCTTGAGTTTCCCCTACACGAATGGGCGTTAGCTCTATAGTCTCGTTTTTGTCGCATCCCGTCAGGCAAAAACTTACAATTAAAACAATTTGGAAAGGTTTTAGATTATCTATTCTCACAAGTGGAATTATAGGGGTGTACAAAAACTATTGCACGACACCATGATGCCAATAGCGGTTAAAACTAGCACTTCGAATACTCATTATCTATCATCACTCGATGGTTTGTATCGCCGACAACTCGATTGCAATGTTTTGAATGAGAGTCTTCTCTCTCTACGATGTTGATTCGTAGTCAGCACACGTTACGTTTACCTTTGTGGTAGCAACCATCATAACGATTAGGTTTTCGTTTGCCTAAGTTTAAAACTCTCAATTGGGCTTTAGAACCTTAATAGAAGAAGTCATGGATCTTGATTTTCATCCACCCTATATCTTACGAATCAGCAAAAAAGCACGTCGAGCCTCATTGCGAGTAACCTTAGGAACTGGCTTAGAAGTAGTGTTGCCCACCAATTGCGACCCTAAAGTCGTGCCTGAAATACTGAATGGGCATCGCGCATGGATCGAACGCCAACTTAAGAAACGTGCATATTCTAAGACTAAACTAACGAGCTTGAATGGAGAATCTCTCCCCCCTGCATTGCAACTAAGGACTATTGGCGAATGTTGGCAGATTAAATATTCAGCGTACAATGCTCAAAAACCTTCTGTGATTGAAGAAGGAAAAAATTCGCTGCGCCTCGATTGCCAAGTTTCAGATATTGTTCTCGGTTCTAAATTATTAAGACATTGGCTACGTGAAAAAGCCCGATTTGCATTGCCTTTCATGTTGGACAAGGTATCTAAAAAAACTGGATTTAGATACCGCTGTGCACGGATAAAATCCCAGCGTACGCGGTGGGGTAGTTGTTCCGCAAAAGGCATCATTAACCTCAATGACAAATTGTTATTCTTGCCTCCCGAATTAACCCATTACATACTGGTTCATGAGCTTTGTCATACTTGCCAACTTAATCATTCAGCGAAATTTTGGGCACTAGTCGCTAAATTTGAACCGGCTTTCCGGCATCGTGAAAAGGCGTTGCGAGAAGCTTGGCGTTATATTCCGCTTTGGCTCGAAAAATAACAGCAATCAAGCTGCCTATCTAAAAAAATGTAATAAAGCAAACAGGATCGAAACATCCTATGGCCAGAGTAATTTAGTCTTGCCATTAAGGAGTGCTGTATAATCCCGGGCCATTTAAAAAAGCGGTAACACAACAAATATGTGGTTTAAAAACCTTTTGCTATTTCGATTGATCGAACCATTCAAACTTTCAAGCTCAGATCTGGAAGTTAAATTGCAACCTCATCGGTTTCGTTCATGTGGAAGCCTTCAAGAGTTCAGTTACGGATGGATCTCTCCACTAGGTCGCCACGCTGATTTATTAGTGCATAGTTGTAATAGATTTCTTATGATATGCGCATGCAGGGAAGAAAAAATTCTCCCAGCTTCCGTAGTATCGGAAATTGTTGCAGACCGTATGAATGAGCTTGAGGACAAACAAGGACGCCCCATCGGGAGAAAGGAGCGTGAACGGATGCGGGCTGATGTTATCCACGAACTAATGCCGCGTGCCTTCAGCCGATCTATTAAAACATATGCCTATATCGATCCAAACCAAGGGTTTATAGTCATCGATTCGGCCAGCAGCAAAAAAGCGGAGGAATTACTATCCTTGCTGCGAGAGACGCTGGGGTCTTTGCCGCTAACAATTCCAAAAACTAATAACTCACCATCCTTTATTATGACGGATTGGCTTTCTAAAAAAAGTGCTCCCCCCGATCTTAACATCGAAAATGAGTGCGAATTGCGTTCTCCTGATGATGAGAGTAGTACTGTACGCTGCAAAAATCATGATCTTTCTTCACCAGAGATCCAGGCTCACCTGAAAGCAGGAAAGGAAGTGATTAAACTGGCAGTTAGCTGGAATGATCGGATGACTTTCGTACTCGATGATTCTCTTGGAATTAAACGTTTACGTTTTCTTGATCTAGTTCTAGATCAGGCTGCTGAAATTAACACCGACGATGACGCTCAACGATTCGATGCCGATTTCGCCATTATGAGTCATGAACTAGCGGAGTTTTTTCCTCGTTTGTTAGAGATTTATGGAGGGGAATCGATTTTGAACACTGCTTGAATGCAAAAACTGCATTCAAAATAAAGCTACTGTAAACCAAATTATGGTTACCTAAAATATCTTACAACACTATATTGATTGGACAAAAATAAAAAAACGGTTAACAATCGTATACGGCAAACCCGTTCAGAATCGAAAATCGTCTTGGGCCATTTGCCTTAAAAACATTTATAAAAGGAGCAAAAATTATGTCTTCAATGTCTGCCATACTCGCCGTATTCTTCGTGGCTTTCGCCATTATTTTTGGAATCATTGTTTGGATGGATACAAAGCGTGTATATATCCATCCGCCCAAATACAACTACAAAAGCGGTAATGCCGACACAAAGGGTGAAAGTGCCGAAGCTGATCACCAAGAAAGCGAGGAAACAGGAGAACTTAACGCGAAAGCTATTGTTGATGGCACTGGAAATGCGCTAGCTACAGCTGAATTAGGTTTTGAGTTCCAGAATTCTGGTCATAAAGAATTTGCCTATGTGATCGAATTTATTTTCGACTATCGTTTTAGTTTTGAAACCAATAACGATACGACAAAGGTGAAAGGAAAAGTCGAAACCTTCGTAAATTCTAAACCAATAACAGTAGCAGATGAATTTTTGCCAATTGCTGACGATCAGACTAACCTAAGAAATGGTCAATTAGTCGAAGCAAGCCGAAAACGACGGGTAACCCTCCAACCTGGTGAAAAATTCAATGCCTACGTAAAATTTACTGCCATCGTAGATGGCGTTGATCCCGGAAAATGTTCTAGTGAGGTCGTTGGGAAATTAAAGGAGATTGCCTACAGGACCGAACTATCAACATAGGGTCATCTTACATAAAGGTACGTAACGCGACATAGGTATTATTGGAAGGCCCCAAGCGGGGCGTTATTCTGCAATTAAGCCGTCTCTCAAAGCTCAAGGACTCTTATGCAGCCAATTTGGGGGAAAGGATGCCAACAGTGTCTTGGAGCTTTTCATCTGAGAAATCATATTCTCCAAGCAGATTTAGGTGTTGCCAAGCAACCACAGAATGGGTCGCGATGGCGGACAGTATGCGCTCCCTAGCCTCCTTGGTCTCGGCTTGAGCCAGTTTCTGGGACAAATAAAGATAATTCCAGCAAGTAATACAGTTCTTAATCAGACGATTGCAGGCCTCGGCAATTTCTCGTTCTTCCTTTTCGGCCTGGGTGTATTCCCTTGGATTACCGACCGCGACGGCGCGGGTAAATCGGTTGGCCAGTTCCACCTTGTTAAGTTGCTTTTCGATGGCCTGACGCAGCTCAATCTCATCGATATAGCGCAGGATGAACAGGGTTTTGATGATTTGGCCAAAGGCCTTCATAGCCTTGTACAAGGCATGCCGCTTGGAATATGAGTTCAGTCTGCGGAATATATCAGATGCCGTTGTTTCTTTGAGCTTGATGGTCACTATCAGGCGGAGAAAATCATCCCAATTGGGCCTAAAGGGAGCGCAGCTAACCTAGCCATGATTTTATGGTTCTTACGTCAACAGAGGGAAGCCCAATAGGTGTACCCGAACAAGAAAACAAACTAGGTTGTTTAGAATATGCTGAATGTGTGTCAAAAGGGAACCCTTTTGACACAGCAAATTAATCGAAAACACAACATGTTGTGTCTCCGAAAAACGACCGTTTTTCGGAGAGTGATAGTCTCTCTGAAAAGACCACTTCCGGCCCTGGGGGTGAATAGTTAAGTTT